>SHVU01000029.1 GCA_009691105.1 Rhodospirillales bacterium | reverse complement strand
CGGGAGAGGGAGGGACCCGATGCGTCAGCGGCGGGAGGGTGAGGGTATTAGCCGAGGGCGCCGAGCATCTCGGCGACGCTCGTGAACTTGCGACGCGGCGACGGGGTTTTGGCCCGGGCGATTTCCGCGGCTTCGATCTTCTTCCAATCGGCGAAGGTCACGATCCGGACCTCGCGATCTTCGAGCAACGTCTGAAAAGCGATGCGCCCCGGCTTCGCGCCTTTGGCGATATCGGCCTTGATGTGCTCGGCGGCGGTTTCGCCATCGGGGCGATTGGTGGCGATGACCCCGGTCGGACCGCGCTTGATCCAGCCGACCGCGTACACCCCGGGAGCGACGCGCCCGTCCTGGCTCGGCACGACCGCGGCCTTGGCATCGAAGGGCGCGCCGTCGACGGCGACCGAGCGATAGCCCACCGCCGGAATGACCACGCCGCAGGGAATGGTGAAGAATTCTCCGGTGCCTTCGGCGCGACCACCGACGACACGGGTGCGCTCGAGCTTGATGCCTTCAACGGCATCGCCGCCGAGGATCTCGACCGGCGACGCATAGAAAACAAAGTGAATGCGCCGCGGCTTTGTCTGCGACGCCATCCCGACGAATTCCTTGAGGGTCGCCAGGTTGCGTTCCTTGAGCCGGCGCTCGCGGTCGTCGTCGAGGTTGCCGATGGTCTCGGGCAATTGTGCGGCGTCGACGATCGGCGCGCAGATGTCGAGCTTGCCCATCTCGCGCAGTTCGACGTTGGTGAATTTGGCTTCGATCGGGCCGCGACGGCCGATCATGTAGACGTCGGTGATCGGCGCGGCATGGATGACGGCGGCGGCCTGATCGGTGAGATCGGCGTCGGCCATTTCCTCGGGCGTCTTGACCAGGACCCGGGCGATATCGACGGCGACATTGCCGTTGCCGACCACGGCGACGGCTTTGGTCTGGAGATTGGGCTTCAGGTCCTGGAAATCGGGATGGCCGTTGTACCAGCCGACGAAGGCCGCCGACCCGTAGACGCCCTTCTTGTTTTCGCCGGGAACGCCGATCGGCCGGTCGAAGGGCGCGCCGACTGCCAGAACGACGGCGTCATACAGCCCGCGCAATTCATCGAGATTGAGATCGCGGCCGATCTCGACGTTGCCGAAAAAACGGACCTGGGGGAGCTGCGCGGTCTTCTCGAAGGCCCGCGAGACTTTCTTGGTCGTCTGGTGATCGGGCGCGACGCCGAAGCGGATCAGCCCATAAGGGCTCGGGAAGCGCTCGATGATGTCGATGGCGACCGTGTCGCCCATCTGTTCGGCCAAGGCCTGCGCCGTGTAGAACGCCGCCGGACCCGATCCGACGATCGCAACGGATACCGTCATGTCAGCAAGCCCCTGGGTCGGTGATGGCGCGGGGGTGGGCGAAGGCGGGACGTCTCTCGACGAACCGAGACCGGGCCGAGATTACGGCGCGACGGTCCAGGTGTGTCCGCGCCGCAACAGCGCGTTCACGTCGAGCTTGGAGAATTTCGCAGCCTGCTTGGCGACCTGCACGGCGACGCTCGCCTCGTAGGTCGGACCCGGCTTGCAATAGATGACGCCGAGCGCCACGGGGTAGTTCGGCGCTTCGAGCGAGGCCAGAATCATGCCCAGCATGCGATTGGTTTCGTCGTGGACCAGAATGTCACTGATCAAAACGCCACCCTCGCCCACCGTCACGACCTCGAGCTCCAAGGCGCCTGGCTTCAAGCGAAGGCCGCGGTTCTTGGCCTTGCCGAAAATCATCGGCTGGCCGTGCTGTAGATGAAGCTGGGCGTCCTCGGCGACGTCCTTTTCGGTGACCGCCGCGTAGACGCCGTCGTTGTAGACAATGCAGTTCTGCAAGATTTCAACGAAGGACGTGCCCTTGTGCGCGTGAGCGCGCTTCAAGACCTCGGGCAGATGCTGACGCATCGTGTCGACCGAACGGGCAACGAAATGCGCCCCGGCGCCCAACGCGAACGAACAGGCCTGGATCGGATATTCGACCGAGCCCATCGGGGTCGACGGCGACTG
The DNA here is from genome assembly GCA_009691105.1 of Rhodospirillales bacterium. Lineage (GTDB taxonomy): Bacteria > Pseudomonadota > Alphaproteobacteria > Rhodospirillales > SHVU01 > SHVU01. The sequence goes on along the minus strand of SHVU01000029.1, from coordinate 22,033 downwards.
CGTGCCGACGCGCGACGTCGGCGAGTACTGACCTTTGGTCAGGCCGTAGATCTCGTTGTTGAAGAGCAGGAACTGCAAATCGATGTTGCGGCGTAGCATATGCAGCAAGTGGTTGCCGCCGATCGACAGCGAGTCGCCGTCGCCGGAGATCACCCACACGTCGAGCTCGGGATTGGCGAGCTTGACGCCGGTCGCGACCGCCGGGGCCCGGCCGTGGATCGTGTGGAAGCCGTAGGTCGCCATGTAATAGGGGAAGCGCGCCGCGCAGCCGATGCCCGAGACGAACACGGTCTTGTCTTTGGCAACGTTCAGTTCGGCGAGCGTCCGCTGCACCGAGGAGACGATGGCGTAATCGCCGCAGCCGGGGCACCACCGGACTTCTTGGTCGGAGGCGAAGTCTTTGGCGAGGACCTTCGTCGGAGCGACGACGTTCATGGCTTGGACTCCAGGCGCGCATTGATCGCGGCTTCGATGTCGGCGACCTTGAAAGGTTGACCGGTGATCTTATTCAAGCCTTCGGCCGGGATCAGATACTCGGCGCGCAACAACGTGCGCAGCTGACCGGTGTTCATCTCGACAACCAGGACTTGCTCGTAGCTCTTGAGCAGCGATTCGAGATTCTTCGGCAGCGGCCAGAGATGGCGGATATGGATGTGCGACACGTCGCCGCCGCGCTCGCGCACGTTCAGGACGGCGCGTTCGATCGGGCCGTAGGTCGAGCCCCAGCCGACGACGGCGAGACGGCCGCCGGACTTGCCGACCTCGGGCTTCTGTTCGGGCAACGTGTCGGCGATCTTGGCGATCTTGTCGGCGCGGACCATGGTCATGCGGTGATGGTTGGCGCCGTCGTAGGAGATGTTGCCAGAGTCGTAATCGCGCTCGATGCCGCCGATGCGGTGCTCGAGACCGGGCGTCCCGGGAATCGCCCAGACGCGGGCCAGCGATTCGGGGTCGCGCAGGAAGGGCTGGAAGCCTTCGACCTGGGTGTGGAAGGTGACCGGAATCTTTTCGTACTTGCCGAAGTCCGGGATCAACCACGGCTCGGCGGCGTTGGCGATGTAGCCGTCGGTCAAGACGATGACCGGCGTCATGTGACGCAACGCGATGCGGACCGCCTCGATGGCGACCTCGAAGCAGTCGGAGGCCGAACGCGTCGCGATGACGCAGAGCGGGCTGTCGGCGTTGCGGCCCCAGATCGCCTGATAGAGATCGGATTGGTCGGTCTTGGTCGGCATGCCGGTCGACGGGCCGGCGCGCTGCGAGTTGATAACGACGAGCGGCAGTTCGACGGCGATGGCGAGACCAAGCGCCTCGGACTTCAGCGCGATGCCGGGGCCGGAGCTCGAGGTGACGCCGATGTTGCCGGCGTAGGACGCGCCGATCGCCGAGCAGATCGCCGAGATTTCATCCTCGGCTTGAAAGGTCGTGATCCCGAACGGCCGAAGCCCGGCGAGCGAATGCAGAAGCGACGAGGCGGGCGTGATCGGATAGGAGCCAAAGAACATCTTCAGGCCCGAAAGCTGCGTCGCCGCCACCAAGCCCCAAGAGAGAGCTTCGCCGCCGGTGACGTTGCGATAGGTGCCGGGCGCCAGCGTCGCGGCCGGAACCTGGAAGGCTTCGAGGCCGGAAATCTCGGCGGTCTCGCCATAGGCGTGACCGGCGTTCATGGCGTCGATGTTGGCGCGGGCGAGTTCGGGACTCTCGGTGAACTTCTGGTTCAGCCAATCGGTCGTCGCCTGACGGTCCCGGTCGTACAGCCAATAGACCAGACCGAGGGTCCACATGTTCTTGCAGCGCAGACCTTCTTTCTGACCCAGACCCGACGCCTTCACGGCCTCGAGGGTCAGCTTGGAGATGTCGATCTCCATGATCCGGTATTTGGTAAGCGAGCCGTCCTTCAACGGATTGTTGGTGAAGCCGGCCTTGCGCAGATTGCGGTCGTTGAACGACGACGAATCGGTGATGACGAGACCACCCGACCTCAAGTCGCCGAGGTTGACCTTGAGCGCGGCGGGATTGAGCGCGACGAGAACGTCGGGCGCATCGCCGGCGGTGAAGATCTTGGTGCCGCCGAAATTGATCTGGAACGCCGAGACACCATAGGTGGTGCCGGCGGGGGCCCGGATTTCGGCCGGAAAGTCCGGAAACGTCGCCAGGTCGTTGCCGGCAATGGCCACGGCCTCGGTGAATTGACCGCCGGTCATCTGTACGCCATCGCCGGAATCGCCGGCGAACCGCACGACCACGGATTCTAGCGCCCGGCGTTCGGCCTTGGGGCGTTCGACTTTCAGAGCTGCTGCAGTGGACATAATGCCTGTGGCGATTGGGCTTCCGGCGGGTCGCACGGCGACCGGCCGGTATAATAGCAATTTTCGAGGCGGCGCAATGGAAAGAGTCAGGGACGTTGCGGCATTCGATACCGCAGTGCGGGACAACGACGCGCCGGACGCGATCTCGGCGCGTCGTTCGGCACAAACAGACAAAAATGCCTACGCGCCTCCTCAACCCGAGTCACGAAAGCCGCTATACTGGGCGAATGAGCGGTTCCCAGCTCCTCGATCGTCTTTCCGATCTCGTCAAAAAGGCCCGAAACCTCGGCGCCGATGCGGCCGACGCCTTGATGGTGGAGGGCACGTCGGTCTCGGTGTCGCGACGCCTCGGCAAACCGGAGTCCCTGACGCGGTCGGAAGGCCGCGATCTTGGGCTTCGCGTCCTTGTCGGCCACCGCCAAGCCATTGTCTCGTCGTCGGACGTGTCGCCGTCGGCCTTGGCCGATCTTCCGGCCCGGGCGTTGGCCATGGCCCGCGCCGTTCCCGAAGACCCGTTCTGCGGTCTGGCCGATCCGGCGTGGCTCGCCACCGATATTCCCGATCTCGATCTAATGGACGCCGCCGAGCCCTCGGTCGAAGCCTTGACCGAATGGGCCGATCGGGCCGAAGCGTCGGCTCTGGCTGTTTCCGGCGTCACCAATTCCGAAGGCGCTTCGGCTGGAGCCGGCCGCGCCTCCATCGGGCTCGTCACCAGCACCGGCTTTGCCCGGGCCTTCGACAGCTCCGACGCTTCGGTCAGCGTCTCGGTCCTGGCCGGCGAAGGCACCGGCATGGAGCGCGACTACGATCACACCAGCGCCGTGCACGCATCCGATCTCCTGGCGCCGGAAATCATCGGCCGCGCCGCCGGCGAAAAAGCCGTGAAGCGTCTCGCCCCGCGCAAGGTCGGATCGGGCAAAGTCGTCATCGTTTTTGATCCGCGCGTCTCGCGCAGCTTGGTGTCGCATCTCGCCGGCGCCGTGAACGGCTCGTCAGTGGCGCGCGGCACCTCGTTCCTGAAAGACAAGATGGGCGAGCGCATCCTCGCCAACGGCATCGTCGTCATCGACGATCCGAAGCGGCGGCGCGGCTTGAACTCCCGGCCCTTCGACGGCGAAGGCGTCGCGACGACGCGGCGCGCCATCGTCGAGGCCGGCGTCTTGAAGAGCTGGATCCTGGATTGCCGCTCGGCCCGCCAATTGAATCTGAAAACCACCGGACATGCTGCCCGCGGCGTCTCCAGCCCGCCAGGACCGTCGACCTCGAACCTGCATCTCGAGCCAGGCACGATGAGCCCCGAGGCGATGATCGGTCGCCTGGCGTCGGGGTTCTACGTGACCGAACTCATCGGCTTTGGAGTCAACGGCGTCACCGGCGATTACAGCCGCGGCGCCACCGGCTTTTGGATCGACAAGGGCGAGATCGCCTACCCGGTCTCCGAAGTCACCATCGCCGGCAATCTCAAGGACATGTTCCTGAACATGACCGTCGCCTCGGATCTGGAATTCCGCTACGCGACCAATGCCCCGACGGTGTTGGTCGAGGGCATGACGGTCGCCGGAGCGTAACCTCGAGGGGGGAACGCCATGGACGCGATGATGTCGAAACGCATCGCCTTGCTGGCTCTCGCCTATGCCGTATTCGGCTGGCTGGGTCTGCAGCTCGCCATTCCGCCCGGCTATGCGACGGCGATCTTCCCCGCGTCCGGGCTCGCCCTCGCCGCTTTGCTCACCTGTGGCCTGCGCTACGCGCCCGGCATTTGGATCGGCTCCTTCGTCCTGAACGCCAGCGTCGGCGCTTTGGCGATCGGCGGCTTGAGCACGACGGGAATTGCCGTCGCTGCTTCGATCGCCGTCGGTTCGACCTTGCAGGCCGTGATCTCGGCGTGGCTCGTCCGCCAATGGGTCCATCAGTCGATCGACGTCGAGGAAGCCGGCGCGGTCTTTCGCTTCCTGGTGGTCGGCGGCCCGCTCGGCTGTTTGATCTCGCCGACCTGGGGCGTCACGACGCTGTGGCTGCCCGGGGTGATCACGCCCTCCGACGTGCTCTACACGGGCCTGAACTGGTGGATCGGTGATTCCATCGGGGTCATCGTCGTCGCCCCGCTCGCCTTGATGGTTCTCCGGCGCGAGGCGGGCGACCCGGCGCATCGCCACCGTTGCCGTCCCCTCGGTCATCTCGCTGGCCCTTGTCATTGCCGCCTTCGTCTTCGCGAGCTCCTGGGAACATGACAGCGCCCTGGCCCGCTTCCACGAAAAAGTCGCGGCCTTCGCCCAAGACCTGAAAGACGACGTCGACGACAACCTCGTCGTCGTCGCTTCGGTCCGACGCTATCTGTCGAGCGCCCCCGACGTGTCGCTGTTCTAGTTCGCCCGCTACGTTCAGGAATTCCTGACCATCCACCCCGGCATCCAGGCGCTGGTGTGGATTCCCCGGGTCCGCGCCGAGCAGCGTCAGAAATTCGAGTCGGCGGCCCGCAACGAAGGATTCGACTTCCAATTCACCGAACGCGCTTTCGACGGATCGATGGTCCGGGCCGGCGATCGTCCGGACTATTTTCCGATCTATGCGATCGAGCCCTTCCGCGGCACCTACCGCGGGACCGAGGCCACGCTGGGCTTCGACCTCGGCTCCGATCCCGGCCGCAAACAATTGCTGAGCGCCATCGCCGATCGGGCCAGGTTTCGGCTATCGCCGCTTTGAGTCCCGCGTCCAGCAACGTCGCGCCCGAGAGCTACATCATCCTAGATCCGATGTACGCCCAGAGCGGTCGTGAATCGACGCTGATCGAACGGCGCGGCGCGCTCACTGGATTTGCCATGGGAGTCCTGCGCACCCGCTAGGTCGTAGACGCCAGCCGCAACGACTGGAATCTCGACGGAGTCGCGATGTGGATCGACGACGATGCCGGGCCGGCCGGACCGGGCCGCATCTACGAAAGCGGCGACGTCGCCGAATCCATGAACTCGCCGTTCACCTGGACGCTGGCCTTTCCGGTCGCCGATCGGAACTGGCACGTTACCTTCGCCGCCGGTCCGAGCTACATGCGCGCTAACCGAACCTTCCAGGCTTGGGGCGTGCTGGCCGCCGGATTGCTCTTCGTCGGCCTACTGCAAGCGATGCTGCTCGGCATGGTCGGACAGGCCCGCCGCGTCGAACAACGCGTCGGCGAGCGCACCCGCGAACTCGCCCGCGAAGTCGCCGAACGTGAAAAGGTCGAATTCAGCGCGCGCAAACTGAGCCGCGCCGTCGCGCAAAGCCCGGTCTCGGTCGCCATCACCGACACCCAGGGCGTGATCGAATACGTCAACCCGGCGTACTCGGTGATCACCGGCCATACCGAGACCGAAGCTCTCGGCATGACCCTGACCATCGACGCCTCGGGCGATTCGCGCTCCCGCGTCGACGAGGCCTTGTGGCGCACCGTCGCCGACGGACAAACCTGGAAAGGCGAAATCCGCAGCCGCCGAAAGAACGGCGACTACTGCTGGGAAGACGTCACCATCAGCCCGGTCTTCGGCCCGGGCCGCACGGTCACGCATTTCTTCGTCGTCAAAAACGACGTCAGCGAGCGCAAGGACACCGAGGCCAAGCTGCGCCAGATCAACGCCGATCTCGCCTCGACCGTCGCCTCGCTCGAAACCCGCGACCGCGAGGCCGTGCTCTTCGGCCGGATGAACGATCTGTTCCTGACCTGCCAGACCCGCGACGAAGCCTTCGACGTCGTCCGCATCACCGCCTCGCAGTTCTTCCCGAATTGCCGCGGCGGTCTCGCCGTGCTGGTTCCCGGCAGCACGACGCTCGAGACCGCGGTGCAGTGGGGCGGATCGGAATTCCTGCGTCCGAGCTTTGAAGTCGACGACTGCTGGGCGATGCGTCACGGCCGCCTCTACGCCATCACCGAGCCGCACCACAGTCTGGTCTGCAGCCATTTCACAGCGCGGCCGAACGCGCGGCTATCTCTGTCTGCCGCTGATCATCCGCGGCACGACTCTCGGGCTCTTGTGGATCGAAGACACCGACGGCGTGCCGGCCACCCAGGCGGCGCGCAATCAGCGCATCATCGCTCTCGGCGACGCCATCAAGCTGGTGCTGTCGAACCTCGACCTGAAGGACGCGCTGCAGCGCCAAGCCACCCGCGATCCGCTGACCGATCTCTATAATCGACGCTTCCTCGACGAAGCCTTGAAGCGCGAGATCGCCCGGGCCAAGCGGACCGGCGGACCGCTCTCCGTCGCCGTCATCTACGTCGACCATTTCAAGAAGATCAACGACCGCTACGGCCACGAGGCCGGCGATAAGGTTCTGCGCGAGCTTGCCGACCTGTTGCGCGAGACCATACGCCAGAACGACATCCACTGCCGCTTCGGCGGCGAGGAGTTCGTCGTGATCCTGCCCGACACCTATGCTGCCGGCGCCAAGATCAGCCTCGATGCGATGCGGGCCCGTCTCCAGGCCAAAGAGATCAAATATAAGAGCGAGACCATCGGCCCGGTGACGGCCTCGGTCGGCATCGCCCAAATCCTGGTCCACGGCAACGATGGCGACGCCCTGATCCGGGCCGCCGACGGCGCGGTCTATACCGCCAAGGAAGCCGGCCGCAATCGCGTTCTGATCGCGCCGCCGCCGACAGCCTGACCACCGATACGCTGACAGTCCCCTCACCCCGCCCCTCTCCCGCGTGCGGGAGAGGGGCGGGACCCGCGATAGCTGGAGGGTGAGGGTCCCCCGCGTTGGCTCGGCCGATTCGGCCATGCTAAGGTCCGCCGGATTCGGCCTTCGAGGAACCACGTCTTGAACGAGATCGCGACCGGCGGCCACGGCTCGAGCGTCGGCCTCGCCCGTAGGCTATGGCGCGAATATGTCCGCGCCTATTGGGGGCGCTTAGCGTTGGCCGTCCTCAGCATGGGCGTCGTCGCCGCGGCGACCGCCGCCTCGGCCTGGCTGATGAAGCCCGTGGTCAACGAGATCTTCGTCGCCCGCAATCCCGACATGCTGCTCTGGGTCGGCGGCGCCGTGCTCGCGACCTTTACGATCAAGGGCATCGCCAGCTACGTCCAATCGGCTCTGATTAGTCACGTCGGCTTGCGCGTCGTCGCCGATGCCCAGAACCGCCTGTTCGCTCATCTCGCCCAAATGGACTTGGCATTTTTCCAAGCCAACGCCACCGGCGGCCTGATCTCGCGCTTCACCAACGACATCAACACCATGCGCGGTGCCGTTGCCAACGCCCTCGTCGGCTTCGGCAAGGACGCGCTGTCGCTGGTCGGGTTGGTCGTCGTCATGTTCCTTCAAGACTTACAGCTCGCAATCTTCTGCTTCGTGGTGTTCCCGATCGCGGTTTTTCCGATTGTGCGGTTGGGCCGGCGGATGCGCGACGTCACCGCCGGCACCCAAGCCGAGCTCGGACAATTCACGACACTGCTCGAGCAAACCATTCAAGGCATCCGCCTGGTCAAGGCCTACGGGATGGAAGCCTACGAGACCACCCGCATTCAACGGCTGGTCGAACGCATCTTCGGGCTCAGCATGCGCTCGGCTCGGGTTCGCGCCGCATCGAGCCCGATCATGGAGACGCTGGGCGGTGTCGCCGTCGCCATGGGTATCTTCTACGGCGGCTGGCGCGTGATTCACGGCGGCATGGATGCCGGCGCGTTCTTCTCGTTCATCACGGCACTGTTTCTCGCCTACGAGCCGATGAAGAAGATCGCCAATTTGAACGCGAGCCTGCAGGAAGGTCTGGCCTCGGCCGAACGCTTGTTCGCGCTGCTCGACGTCCAACCCCGCATCCAGGACAAGCCTGGGGCCCAACCGTTGGTCGTCAAGCGCGGCGCGGTGCGTCTCGACGGCGTGTCGTTCCGCTACGGCGGCGATCGCCTGGCCCTGACCAACGTCACGCTGGAAGCTCCGGCCGGACAGACTGTCGCGCTGGTCGGACATTCCGGGGCCGGCAAGTCGACGATCCTGAATCTGATCCCGCGCTTCTTCGACATCGAGGCCGGGGCCGTCACCATCGACGGCACCGACGTGCGCGACGTCACCATGGCCTCGATCTTCCAGGCGGTCGGACTGGTCAGCCAAGAGATCACGCTGTTCGACGACACGGTTCGCGCCAACATCGCCTACGGCAAGCCCGGCGCAACCGACGCCGAGATCGAAGCCGCGGCCCGCGATGCCGGGGCCGACACGTTCGTGCGCGAACTGCCCGAGGGCTACAGCACCATCGTCGGCGAGCAGGGCGTGAAGCTGTCGGGCGGCCAGCGCCAGCGCCTCGCCATCGCCAGGGCCATGCTGAAGCGGGCGCCAATTTTGTTGTTGGATGAAGCGACGAGCTCGCTCGACACCGAATCCGAACGTCACGTCCAAGCCGCCCTCGACACCTTGAAGCGCGGCCGGACGACACTGGTCATCGCCCATCGCCTCTCCACCGTCATCGGCGCCGACATCATTTATGTCATCGAGGGCGGCCGCATCGTCGAAAGCGGCAGCCATCGCGAATTGCTGGCCCGCGGCGGCGCGTACGCGCGGCTCTACGCGCTGCAATTCGCCGCCGAGCCGGTAGCCGAACCCGCCGTCCCAGCATCGTGATGACCGGCCGATCCCGCCACGTCCTCGGAACCCGGGCCGGCTCGTTTCGGCGTGAGCGCGAGAACTAGGCATAGACCATGCGGGCGTTTCGCGATCTCGGACGAAACGAGACCGTGCGGCAAGCCTTGTGCTGGCTCGCCGCGCAATACATCCGTCTGGTCCATGTCACCAGTCGCTGGACGATCATCGGCGACGCACCGGCTCGGGCTCTGTGGGACAAAGGCGAGCCGTTCATTCTCTGCTTCTGGCACGGGCGGCTTCTGATGATGCCGTACTGCTGGGATCATCGCGCCAAAATCCGTACTCTGACCTCGCGTCATCTCGACGGCCGCTTGATCGCCCAGACCACGGCGCATTTCGGAATCCCGACGTTGACCGGATCGAGCCGGCGAGGCGGCGCAACCGCCTTGCGCGCCATGGTCCGCGCTTTGAAAGCCGGTGAGTCCATCGGCATGACGCCGGACGGACCGCGCGGGCCGCGCATGCGCGCAAGCCCCGGCGCCGTGGCGCTGGCCGCGACCACCGGCGCGGCGATTCTGCCCATCGCCTTTTCGACGACCCGGGGCCGCACCATGGGATCCTGGGATCGCTTCCTGTTGGCGTTGCCCTTCGGACGCGGCGTTCTGATCTGGGGCGAGCCGCTGCGGGTCGAGCGCGATCTGGGCGACGCCGGATTGGAGGCGGAGCGACGCCGCCTCGAAGCCGCGCTGAATGCCACCACGACCGAAGCCGATCGCTTGTGCGGACGCACGCCGATCGAACCCGCGCCCGAGCAACCCGAAACCGACGACGAGCCGGCGGCGTCATGATGCTGGGGCTGTATCGCCTGGTCGGAGGCTTGGCCGCGCCCTTGGTGTGGGGCCTGCTCGCCTGGCGACTGGCGCAAGGCAAGGAAGACCGCGCTCGGTTTCGCGAGCGCTTCGGCGAAGCTTCGCGGCCGCGCCCCGACGGCCCGCTCGTCTGGCTGCACGCCGCGTCGGTAGGAGAGTCACTCTCTCTGTTGCCGCTGGTCGATCGTCTCGCGGCGCGGTCCAAGGCCCGGTTTCTGGTCACCACCGGCACGGTCAGCGCGGCGCGCATTCTCGCGCCCAAGCTTCCCGACCGCGCCTTTCATCAGTATGTGCCCGTCGACCGCCGGCCTTACGTGCGGAATTTTCTCGATCATTGGCGGCCCGATCTGGTGTTGTGGGCCGAGTCCGAATTCTGGCCGAACTTGATTTGCGAGACGGCGGCGCGTGGCGTGCCGATGATTCTCGTCAACGGCCGGGTCTCGGAGCGATCCTTCGCGTCGTGGCGACGCGCCACCAGCCTGATCCGCCGCCTACTCGCCGGGTTCACAGTGGCGCTCGCGCAAAGTGAAGAAGACCGGCAGCGCCTTCGCGATCTCGGGGCCCGCGACTCGCGGTTCGTCGGCAATCTCAAATTCGCCGCCGAGCCTTTGCCTGCCGACGCCGACGCCTTGAAACATCTCCAGGGCATGATCGGAACGCGGCGCGTCTGGCTCGCTGCCAGCACCCATGCCGGCGAAGAAGACATTGCCGGTGAAGTGCATCGCCGCGTTTCCAAACGGTTTCCCGATCTTCTGACCATCATCGTGCCGCGCCATCCCGATCGCGGTCCGCGCATCGCCGCGAGCCTCGCGGATCGCGGGCTCCGCGTCGCGCGCCGCGCCGACGGCGAAGCCATCACCGCCGAGACCGGCGTTTATGTCGCCGACACGTTGGGCGAGCTCGGATTGTTCTATCGCCTCGCGCCCGTCGCCTTCGTCGGCAAATCCCTAGTTCCGCTTGGCGGACAGAATCCGGTGGAGCCCGCCAAGCTCGGCGCCGCCATCGTCCACGGACCGCACATGGGAAATTTCGCGGCTATTGCCGGACGCATGAAGACCGCCGGTGCCGCCGTCGAAGTCGCCGATGCCGCGGCTCTCGCCGTGGCCGTCGAGCGATTACTCGACGACGAAGCCGAACGCGGTCGCTTGGCCGCCGCAGCGAAGCATTTTGCCGACGCCGAGTCCCATGTGCTGGACGACGTCGTGCGCGCGGTCGGACCGTATCTCGATCGCTTGGCGGAGCGAACGATTGCGCGCCCCTGAGTTTTGGGCGCGCGACGGCGGTGTCGCCCGCCTGCTCGCGCCGCTCGGCTGGGCTTACGGCGTTGGGGCCGGACTTCGCCAGACATTTGGCCGGCCGTGGCGAGCCCCCCTCGCCGTCATCGGGATCGGCAATCTGGTCGCAGGCGGAGCCGGCAAGACGCCGGTGGCGCTTGCCGTCGCCCAACGACTGATCGCCCGCGGTCGCATCGTTCATATCCTGGGTCGCGGTTATGGCGGCCGCTTCGCCGGACCGCTCGCGGTCGATCCGGCCCATCACAGCGCCGCCGATGTCGGTGACGAAGCTCTGTTGCTCGTGAAAGCCGCGCCGACCTGGATTTCCCGCAACCGCGTCGCCGGCGCCAAAGCCGTGGCCGCCGTCCGCGCCGACGCGCTGATCCTCGACGACGGTCATCAAGATCCAAGCCTCCATAAAGATGTGGCGCTGGTCGTCGTCGATGGCGGCTTCGGTTTCGGCAACGGTCGGACCATGCCGGCCGGCCCTTTGCGCGAGCCGATCGCCGCCGGACTCGCCCGCGCCACCGCCATCGTGTTGGTGGGAACGGATGCTATCGGCATCACGCCGACACTGAGCGCCGCCGGAAAGCCGATCTTGCGAGCCCGGCTTGTGCCTGAGGACACGCGCTGGGCGGGCCGTTCCGTCGTCGCCTTCGCCGGGATCGGACGGCCGGAAAAATTCTTCGCGACGCTCACCGAGGCCGGAGCGCGGATCGTCGAGAGCCGCGCTTTCGCGGATCATCACCCCTATGCGCCGGCCGAGATCGAAGCCCTGAAACGCAGCGCCCAGGCCGCGAACGCCAGCCTCGTCACCACCGCCAAGGACATGGTCCGGGTGCCGGCGGCGGGGCGCGTCGGGATCGAGGTCTTGACAGTCCGCCTCGAATGGGAAGACCAAGGCGCCCTAGACCGCATCTTGGACCCTGTCGCGCGCTGATGGCGTTTCGCAATTCCCAACTCGGACGACTGACCCGTCTCTATATCGCCAATCCGCTCGAAGCGGCGGTGGCGGCGCTGGTCTATGCGTTGTTCCGGCTTCTGCAGATCGACGTCGCCTCGGCGGTCGGAGGATTTTTGGGGCGCAGCGTCGGGCCGCGGCTTTCGGTCAGCCGCCGCGCCTTCGCCAATCTCGCCAAAGCCTTTCCCGAGATGAGCGCCGAGCAGCGGCGCGGCGTCGTTCGCGCCATGTGGGACAACCTGGGTCGCGTCGCCGCCGAGTTTCCGCACCTCGACGAGATCGCCGTCTATGGCGGTGACGGCCGAGTCGAAGTCATCGGCGCCGAGAACGTCGACCGGCTGCGCGACGACGGCCGGCCGGGAATCTTTTTCTCCGGCCATCTCGGCAATTGGGAGATCGTGTCCTTGGCCGCGACCCAGCGCGGCTTACCGCTCGATCGGGTCTACCGCGCCGCCAACAACCGTCTTGTCGAATGGCTGTATCGCCGCGGCCGCGCCGCCGTCGAAGGGGCGCTGATCCCAAAAGGCGCCGCCGGAGCGCGGCTGTTGCTGGGGGCGATCCGGGGCGATCGGCACCTCGGCATGCTGGTCGATCAGAAAATGAACGACGGCATCGCCGCGCCGTTCTTCGGGCGGCCGGCCATGACCTCGTCGGCGGTCGCCGAACTGGCGCTGCGGTTTTCGATTCCCGTCGTCGCCGCTCATGTCGAGCGCTTGAACGGGGCGCGGTTCCGAATCCGCATCGAGCCGCCCATCGTCTTCACCCCGACCGGCGATCGCAAAGCCGACGTCGCCCAGGCCACAGCGCACGTTAACGCCATCATCGAAGGCTGGATCCGGGCTCGGCCCGAACAATGGTTGTGGCTCCACAACCGCTGGCCCGATTAGCCAAATAAAAAGCGGCCGGGGTTGCCGGCCGCCAGACGCATACGGAATTTCTTGCCGACGCCCCGAAGCGGGGCGCGCGGTGTTAGCCGCCGGTACGCGTCACCGGTGCGGTCGTCGCGACCGGCAACGGCAATTGCGGCGTGCTGACGATCTGTTGGCTGTAGCCGGTGCCGCACATCTCGCCGTCGGCCATGGCGGGGACCGCCAGTCCGAGTCCGAGAAGGGTAACGGCAACGAGCGCGATCAACTTGGTCATGGTGTGTCTCATTCGCGAAGGATCCGACGCAAGTCCCAGAATGCTAGGCCGGTTCGGAAGCTCGAGCAATCGCCCTCGCCGCTCTCTTTGGAGCTAGGGCCGGATCCGGAGCGCCCCGCCGGTCCGACCCCCGTCGCGGGCCGGGGGCGGAACCGGCGCGGCCGGCACAGCCTAACGCGGCTAAATTCCAAGAGTTTCCCGCTGAACGCTGGGCCGGCCCGGGGCCGCCAACGGCTGCTCGATCGCTTCGCTCCGAACCGCACCGCCGGTGCGGGGACGATCCGAGCATGGGCTTGGCGACGGATCGCCGAGGGTCGCGCCGAGCGCCATCACATCCTTGTCGTTGACCGTGAAGCGGCCGTCGTCGGCGAGCGACAGGCGATAGACATGACGGCTTCGGCCAACGGTCGCGCCATCGCGGGTGCCGACGGCGCGCAATGCCGCGAACACATCAACAAAAGCCGCGGTCTGCGGACTGCGCTCGATGGCGCCTTGCACGGCGTCGAGGCCTTCGGCCTCCACCGTCACTTCGCCGGAAAACAGCATGCGGGCTTGGGGAGCGGCGCGGGCGGCGCCCTTGATCCCGATCCGGTAGGTCGGATTGGCTAGCGTCAGGTCCGATAACGCGATTTCGGTTCCGGCCGCGGCGACGATGGTGCGGGTCTCGCCGAGAAGCCACGCCGCAATCTCCGGCGTGTGGACCCGGAAGGCGCCGTCGTCGGACAAGGCCAAGGATCGCACCGCGCCAAAACTCCCGGCAGCTTTGACCAAAGCTTGGCGGACCGGAACGCGATAGAGTTCGATCGCGAGACGGGCCTGGCGCTGCACGAAGGCCGGATCGGCGACCGACGACGGCAGAGCGATTCCCTCTAAGTTTACGGTCAGAGCGAGAGCGCCCATGCCGTCGACAAGACCGCTCGATGTGCCGGTGGCGGCGAGGCACGTGAAACCGCCGCGGCTTCCGACCCGGTCGATCAGTGACAGATCGGCGACCTCGAACTGCATCGCCAGCGGAACGCCGAACGCCAGGTCGACCAGCTCGGGGGCGAGGGCGACGCTCTCGGCAAGTTTTTTGCCGAGACGCTCGCCGTCTTCGCGTGAACGCGGCGCGAGCGAGAGGAACGCTCCGGTCGAGAGCCCGGCGAAAAACCGGAAGCCTGGAAGATCGCCGTAGCCGATCGTCTTCGTCGCCATCAGATAGTCAGGCATTGAAAATTAGCCGCTGGTCTCGCGACCGCTCATCGCGGCGATGCGCAACGTGACCTCTGGCGTCTGGGACACGATGTCGGCGATCCTCCAATCTAAGCCGAACGTCCACTGACCGGGCCGCGCCTCGACGAGACCGCCGGTCACGACCAAAGCCGATGCGCCACCGCTGCCGTTCGGCGACGTCGCTTTCAGATCGCGATAGGCGGCATCGAGGGTGACGACGGTCCCGAGCGTGCGGTCCCACACCCCTTCGGCTTTTTGCGCCGTGAGTGTGACCCGGCCGAGATCGACACCGTCCTCGGTCGCCATCCGGACCTCCGGTGCGTGTTCCCAGCGGAAGCGAAGCCGGGGACCCGTGTCAGGTATCAACGTGATGCGAAGATCGCGAAAGCTGACGCGAACGCCTTGGCGTTGCAGGCGAAGGCCACGGATCGCGACGCGAGCCGTCCCGTTCTCGATCGTGGTCGCGATGGGTCCTTGGGCCGTGACGTCGGGTCCGACGGATTTGAAGAAGGCTTCGAAGCCGGCCGTGATCTCGCGGGCGTCGGCCTCGGTAAGCGGCACTTTGGCGACGGCGGTAGATGCGCCCAGCACGAGCCCGACGGCGACGATCAGTCCGGTCAGACCTGCGCGCATGCGGCCCCCTGCGATGACACGCCCAAGCCTAGGAAGCGGCCGCGGCGGCGTCCAGAGCCGAAACGCCGCGATCGCCGACGCGCTTAGCGCCGGCTGTTGAGCATCAGGAAAAAGACCAGCGGGTCGAGTTGGTTGACGAGCATGCGCCCGTCCTCGCCGATGGTGATCTGGTAGCGGTAGCGATCGCGCCCTTCGGACTTGCCGATCTCGCGGAGCGCTTGGAGCATCGGCTGGGGCTGGCCCCGCGCCAAGGCCGCGTCCAATCCGGCGATGTCGACGCCGAGCGCGCCGGCGACCCAGAACGCCGCCGTGGTGCTGGCCCGCAACGCACCGTCGACGGTCGCCTGCAGCGGTGCGTTGTCGAGAACGATGTTCGGGATCACCACTTCGGTTCGCGACGCCCCCATCGCCCGGCGGGCGTTGTCGACGACCGGCGAGCTCAGAGCATTGCGCCGCGACGACTCGGTCGCGGCAAGAGCCATGATGGCGGGCAAGTTCTCGACGATCCAGCGCGCCGGAAGGCGATTGAGCTCGATGCGGCCGCGGCCGTCTTTCGGGATCAGCGCGCTGGAGCCCAAACCATCGAGACCTTTCATCGCGACATCGAATGTGGTCGACAGGAGTCCGCCCTTGATGCCACTCGTCGCCGCGGTGACGTTGGCGTGGCCGAGGCTGAACATCCCTCGCCCGCTGTCGCCGACCGCGAGGTCGGCCACGTCGTAGCGCGACGTCGAGGGAAATCCGAAGCCCATGTCCAAAAGATCGGGCGAGCGGCGCAGCGCCGTGGCCGCCGCGGTCGCGAACCGCTTCTGCATCGCCGGGTCGGCACCTTGCACGCCCACTCCGAAATAAGAGCCAAGCCCCGCGAACATCCAATAGCTGGGGTGGGACTCGAGCCCCAAGGCGCGCACCGCCATCACGTAATCGACAAAGGAAAAGTCCCGCGCGTTCTGGCGCACCGTGAGATCACCCAGCCGATACGACGACGGCCCGAAGCGTCCGGCCAGGCCGCCGACGCGCCACGTCGCGTCGTAGGTCCAGCGGCCGGTGGCGGTCTCGGCCAGCGCGCCGTGCACCGCCACGGTTCGGATCGTAATCCGTCCGCCGTCCGTGGCCTCGACGGCGATATTGCTTTGATCGAGATCGATTTTCGTGAGCGTCGCGTATTCGCGATCCCACTCGGCGAGAATTTTCTGCGCACCGAGGGTGATGGTGGCGAGCGCCGCCGCATTTGGCGCCAGCAGCCGCATGGTCGGCGGTAAGGCGACCGCGAGCGCGAGTCGCGAGCCGCGAGCCGGCGACGCGGTGACGACGACGTCACCGACCGCGAGCGACGCGCCATCCAATTTGACCGTGACGCCCGGCGCGGTGACGACGACGGCGCCGTTGGCGACGCGGCTGGTGACGGTTCCGTTCAACGAAACGCTCGGTGCCAGTTCTTGGATGCGGCGCTCGATGACGCGGGTCAGATCGCGGGCGTCGGTGGCAGTGAGCGGGGCTTGCGCCATCGCCGTAAAGGCACACAGCGTAAAACCTGCGACGACAAGACGTCGAAGAATATGAGTCATTAATTCCTATTTCGCGGCGACGACGGGAGCGACAAGGAGCTGCGGATCGATCTGGGTCGTGAAGACCGCCATGCCCCAATGCAAATGCGGCGCGGTGACGCGGCCCGTGGCCCCGACCCGGCCGATGATCTGGCCTTTAGCAACGCGCGCTCCAACCGTAACCGTCAATTCGCTCATATGCGCGTAGACCGAAGTGAGTCCGTGACCGTGATCGATCATCACGGTTTTGCCGGTAAAAAACATGTCGCGTTCGGATAGGACGACGCGACCGTCGGCGACGGCGGCGATCGGCGTTCCGGCCGGCACCGCGATGTCGGTACCGTAATGTGTGGCGCGCGGCTCGCCGTTCAAGATGCGTTGGCTTCCGAAGACGCCGGAGATCGGACCTTGCACCGGCCAGACGAACCCCGAGCGAAAGTCGGCGGCATCGGTGTCAGCGGCGCGGGCCTGGGCAATGAGAGCGGTGTCGGCTTGGATACGCGCCATGTCGGCGGCCGGCGGACTGACTTGGCGTTCTGGCAAGCCGTCGATCCGCTGCACGGCGAAGGTCCGCCGCGCGACGGTCAAAGCCCGAGCCTCGCGCCGACCGTCGGGAAATTCCGCAATCAACTGCGCGGTCGGCCCGGCGTCGCGGGCGAAGGCCAGAAGAAAGAGTCCGTCCGGCGAAACGCGAACGGCGCGACCGTCGAGTCGAACCGTCGTCCCAGGTCCTGTCCGCCCGACGACCAGCCCGCCTTGGGTCACATGTCCGTCGAGGGTGAGAGTGTCGGCGAAGGCCGCGCCGGCGAGAAGCCAGACGGCAAAGACGACGCCGAAACCGCCTATCACAAAAGGTCCCCCTGTTCAGGAACCTTGCCGCGCGGCGCTTTGGCTTTGGCGTCCGACTTGGGCGCACCGCGCACCGTGGCTTGGGTGTCGCCATCGGCGAAACGAATGGTGACGTCGAGGCCGGGCCGGGTCGCCGCGACCGAGGCGATCGGCTGGCCGGCGTTGTCGCGGACCAGGGCGAAGCCGCGTTCGAGGACGCGCTCATAGGAGTAGCTGGCGAGAAGCTCGGCCCAGCGCTTCAGCTCGGACTGGGCGTGCTTCCGGACGCTTTCGATGGAGACCACCATCGATCGCGCCGCCCGCTGCAGACGACGCTCGGCTTCGGCGATTTCGCGCTTCGGCTTCGGGAGCGTCGCCACCAACTCGGCGAGCCGGGCGCGGCGCCGATCGAGCCCGACCCGCAAGCCCATAGCCAGGCGCTCGGCCCAGTCGTCGAGGCGTTGCGCCGCTTCTTCGACCAGACGCCGCAAGTTCGGCAAGCCCCTGGCCAAGCCTTCGAGGCGGGTCCGGTTCTCGGCGAGCTGGCGGTTGATTGCGCCTGCCATGCGGCCGCCGCGATCCAAGACCTGGCCCAACAAGTCCATTCGCACCGGCACGGCCATCTCGGCCGCCGCCGTTGGTGTCGGGGCGCGGACGTCGGCGGCAAAGTCGATCAGCGTCCAATCGGTCTCGTGGCCGACCGCGGCGATCAGCGGAATGATGCTGGCCGCAGCGGCGCGGACGACGATCTCTTCGTTGAAGGCCCAGAGGTCTTCGAGACTACCGCCACCCCGGGCGATGATCAGCACATCGGGACGACGGACCGGACCATCGGGCGCCAAGGCGTTGAAGCCGCGAATCGCCGCCGCGATCTGATTGGCCGCACCGTCGCCTTGAACCGCGACCGGCCAGACCAGCACCGGCCGGGGGAAACGATCGCGCAAGCGATGCAGGATGTCGCGGATCACCGCGCCGGTCGGCGAGGTGACAACGCCGATGACTTCGGGCAGGAACGGCAGCCGCTTCTTCCGCTCCGGCGCGAACAGGCCTTCGGCGGTAAGCTTCTTCTTCCGCTCTTCGAGCAGCTTCAGAAGCGCGCCTTGGCCAGCGAGCTCGATCGAATCGACGACGATCTGATAGCGCGAGCGCGGCGCGTAGGTCGTGAGGCGCCCCGTCGCGATGACCTCGAGGCCGTCCTCGGGCTGCGTCGCAAGACGCATCGCGGGGCCGCGCCAGATGACGGCATCGATCAGCGCCGCATCATCCTTCAGCGAGAAATACAGATGTCCCGAGCTGTGACGCTTGAAGCCGGAGATCTCCCCCTTCAGACGGACGAGCCCGAAGGACCCTTCGAGCGTGCCCTTGATCGCGTTGGCGAGTTCGCCGACGGTAAAGGTCTTCAGGTTGCTGCCGGGTTCAGGACTATCGGACATGCTTGCGCCTTGCTTTCAGTATGATACGACAGAAGCGCTGAGGACAAAGACCTCCAGGGAGGGCTCATGAAGGTCTTGATTGTGGGCTCGGGTGGTCGGGAACACGCCCTGGCCTGGGCTATCGCCCGTTCTCCCGCGCTGAAAAAGCTTTACGCCGCGCCCGGCAACGCCGGTATCGCCGAGCTGGCCGACTGCCAGCCGATCGCCGCCGACAACGTCGATGCCCTCGTCCGCTTCGCGACCGAACACGCCATCGACATCGTGGTCATCGGACCCGAGGCGCCGCTGATCGCCGGCCTGGCCGATCGCCTGCAGGCGGCCGGCATCCTGGCCTTCGGGCCCAGCGCCCAGGCCGCCGAGATCGAAGGCTCGAAGGGGTTCATGAAGGACCTCTGCGCCAAGCATGAGATTCCCTCGGCCGCCTATGGCCGCTTCGACGAACCAGCCACCGCCAAGGAATACATTCTGCGGTCCGGCACGCCCATCGTCGTCAAGGCGGATGGTCTCGCTGCCGGCAAAGGCGTCATCATCTGCCGCAACAAAAACGAAGCCTTCGCCGCGGTCGATCACATCATGACCGAGCGGTCGTTCGGCGATGCCGGCGACGAAGTCGTCATCGAGGAATTTTTGGGCGGTGAGGAAGCGAGCTTCTTCGCCCTGGTCGACGGGCAGCGCGCCGTGCCTCTCGCCTCGGCCCAGGACTACAAGACCGCGCTGGAGGGCGATGTCGGCCCCAACACCGGCGGCATGGGCGCGTCGTCGCCCGCACCCGTCGTCAGCGACGCGATCGCCGGCAAGGTCATGGACCGGATCATCGAGCCCACCATCCGGGCGATGGCCGCCGAGGGTCGGCCCTATCGCGGCGTTCTTTTCGCCGGATTGATGATCGAAGGCGGCGAGCCCAAGCTTCTCGAATTCAACGCCCGCTTCGGCGATCCGGAATGTCAGGCGCTGATGCTGCGCTTGAAGTCCGATCCGCTCGATTGTTTGGCCGCCGCGGCGCGGGGCAATCTCAACGGCACCAAACTCGTCTGGCGCGACGAAGCCTCGTTGGTCGTGGTCATGGCGGCGCGGGGCTATCCGGGCTGGTACGACAAAGGTTCGGAAATCCGCAATCTCGATAAGGCCGCGGCGCAGAAAGATGTCGTCGTCTTCCACGCCGGGACCAAGCGGGACGGCAACCGCGTCGTCGCCAACGGCGGGCGCGTGCTCGGCGTCGGCGCAGTCGCGCCCACCATCGGCGAGGCCCAGAAGAAAGCCTACGCCGCTATCGACGCCATCGATTGGCCCGAAGGGTTCTGCCGCCGCGACATCGGCTTCCGCGCCATCGAGTCGAAGGCCAAGCGCAAAGTCCGCGGCGGCGAATAGCGAGGACACTATGGATCAAGCGACCCGAACCGAACTCGAGGCGGCGGCGTTCCGCGGCCTGATCGAGCATCTGCAGAAACGCACCGACGTTCAGAACATCGATCTGATGAACCTCGCCGGCTTTTGCCGGAACTGTCTGGCGAAATGGTACCGGGCCGGCGCCACGGCGAAAGGCATCGATCTGTCGGACGACGCGGCGCGGCAAGCCGTCTACGGCATGCCCTACAGCGAGTGGAAGGCCAAGCACCAGAAAGACGCCTCGCCCGAGCAGAAGAAAACCTACGAGGCGACGAAACCGCTGCACTCGGCGATCAGCCGCGAGCCGTAGACGCGGCGTCTTCTTGCGCTCGCGCTAATCCCCTCACCCTCCCGATTACGCGCGATAGGATTGATCGCCGAGAGGGGCCCCGCAGCAACGAGCTAGTCGCTAGCGCGCTGTCCCGATTGGTCACGAAGAAGCGCCTGCGCACGTTCGTAGATTGTCTTTCGCAAGCGCAGCGTAACGGGGCGGTCCTACCGCTTCGAAAACCTCCAGGGCGGATGTGAAGGCAGCGATCGCCTCGGAAAGCAGAGCCGGATCGGTCGCCACTTCTTCAAGCGTCCGAAGAGCACTACCTAAATTGTTCTGGGTCGTCGCCCAAGCGAGGGGTGCCCCCTCGCGAGACTGTTCACCAAGAGCCTCCGATATACAGCGACCGCCTCTTCGAGGCGGACAGCATAACTCTCCTGTTCGCCAAACGCCTGAAGGGCATTGCCTAGATTAATCTGCGTCTCCACCCAAATAAGTGGCGCCCGCTCCCGAGCCCGTTCTTTCAGCCCCTCATGATAAACGAAGATAGCCTCTTCAACTTTTCCGATGTCGCCCGCCTCTTCACCAAGCTTCTTAAGAGCGGTTCCTAGATTATTTTTGGTTTCGGCCCACTCTAGGGGTACCCGTTCTCGAGTCCGTTCTTTCAGCGCCTCGCGATAAGCGACGATCGCGTCCTTGACCCGATCGTTATTACGTTCTCGTTCGCCAAGCGTCTGAAGGGCATTGCCTAGATTATTCTGCGTCGCCGCCCAATTAAGTGGTACCAGCTCCCGAGCCTGCTCTTTCAGAGCCTCGCGATAAGCGACGACCGCCCCCTCGGCGTGCGCTATATTGTCTTCGCGCATGCTGAGTGTCTGAAGTGTATTGCCTAAGTTATTTTGCACGGCGGCCCAATCTAGTGGCACCTTCTCGCGCTTCAGTTCAATTAGCGCTTCCCTAAAGGCCGCCAGAGCCTCCTTCAGCCCCGCCGTATCTTTCTGCCGAACACCGATGGCGTGAAAGGTGGTCCCCATGTTGGTCTTAGCCCTGGCCCACTCGAGCGACTTCCCCTTTTGCGCCCAAATCTCCAACGCCTCTGTACACGCCACTACTGCTTCTTCTAGGTAGGCAACGCTACCTTCTCGCTCACCGAGACGATAAAGAACACCAGCCAAATTGTTCTGAATTGCCGCCCAATTTAGCGGCTCCTGAACTTGCTCCTTCGATATCAGGCGGTACTGTTCGATTGCTCTGGCAAATGAGCGATTGTCGCCCGTTTGATCGCCGCAAACACTCAACGCGTTACCCAACATGCACCGCACCGAGGCAATAGCGTCGAGTGGCCAACCGGCGACCGTCGGAGCCTTGGCTAAAAGCGTCTGCGTCGCGGCAATGAAAGAACCAAGTCGATCAACGACGTATCGACCTCGTGCCGCGGCAAATTCAGCCGCATGAGTAACGACAACTATGCTTAGAACTTGCCCCAAGTATGACCAGAATACATCTGGAAGCCGAAATTCAGGCTGAACCTCGATCGAATACTGCCGCGGCCTGCGCCAAGATCCCTGAGGAGAGGTCATTCGGAGCTGAGGCTTTTCTTCCCCTTCCCCCCCCCCCC
>SHVU01000028.1 GCA_009691105.1 Rhodospirillales bacterium | reverse complement strand
GCCGAGCAGCGCCACGAATCCGAATCGCATCGTGTCGGTCATGTCTTGCCTTGCGCCCTATCGAGAAGCACCTGGGCGGCGGCTTGTTCGGCCGTGCGCTTGGAGTTGCCCACGCCGATCACGGCGCCGAGATCGCCGAGCCTGACTTCGATCGCGAAACTTGGCGCATGCGACGGGCCGGAGCGCTCGACCTCGCGATAAAACGGCAGGCCAAGACCGCGGGCCTGCGACCATTCCTGAAGCGCCGACTTCGCGTCCTGGGGCGGGATTATCGCTTCGACCAGAAGCGGCTCCCACTCGCGTTCGATAAACACCCGCGCCGCTTCCAAACCACCGTCGAGATAGAGAGCGGCGACTATCGCCTCGCAACAATCGGCCAGGATGCCGGGATTGTCGCGACCGCCGGTATCAGCCTCGGCCGGCGACAGAAGAATATCGGGAG
The DNA here is from genome assembly GCA_009691105.1 of Rhodospirillales bacterium. GTDB lineage: Bacteria > Pseudomonadota > Alphaproteobacteria > Rhodospirillales > SHVU01 > SHVU01. The sequence goes on along the minus strand of SHVU01000028.1, from coordinate 24,313 downwards.
CGAGAGAGATCGTCGCGGCGACCCGCGCCAAAGCCTCGCGTCGCACCAGCGCGGCGTAACGACGGGCGATCGCCCCTTCGTCCTCATTGGGAAAGAGCCGCAGCAACAGATCGGCAATGACGACGCCGAGAACGCGATCGCCGAGAAATTCAAGACGCTCATTGGTGCCCGACCGTCGATCGGGCGTGTTCGCGACGCTCGAATGCACCAAAGCCTGACGCAGCAGCTCCGGCTTCGCGAAGCGGTGCCCCAGGCGGTCTTGCAAGCCTTGAACCCGGCCGGTCATGACCGTCATTCGATGGCGCTGAAAATGCGCCCGAACCGGATGGCCGAGGGCCAGAGCCAGACCCGCGGGATGCAGACATATTCGGCCCACAAGCCGCTATCGCGACCATTCGACAGCGGACACCACGCGCCCGCCGTACCGTCGGTCGAGAACCACAGGAACTCGGCGCGGCCGACGATGTTCTCGATGGGAACGAAGCCAACGGCCCAGCGCACCGGAGCGTCGGCACCCAGCCGGGTCGAAACGTTCCAACTGAACGGACGGCCGAGATTCATCGGGACGCCGAAGACGCGGCTGTCTTGCGACGAGTCGCGATTGTCGCCCATGGCGAAGACGTGGCCTGGCGGAACGACATAGATCGGGGTGTTGTCCCAATCGCTGGTATCGCTTTCCTCGAGGATGGCGTAACGGCGGCCATTGGGCAGCGTCTCGACAAACCGCGGGATGACCCGCCGCACGCTGCCGCCCGCACCGTATTCGACATAGTCCTCGATGCGTTCGCGCGGCACCGCGTCGCCATTGATATAGAGCGTGCCCTGGCGCACTTGGATGGTGTCGCCGGGCAAGCCGACGATGCGCTTGATGTAGTCGGTGCGATCGTCGGTCGGAAGCTTGAAGACGGCGACATCGCCGCGTTCCGTCAACTTGCCGAACAGACGCCCCTGAATCGCCGGAATGTAGCTGCTCAACGGCAGCGAATGACGGCTGTAGCCATACGAAAATTTCGACACGAACAGATAATCACCGATCAGCAAGGTCGGGATCATCGAGCCCGACGGAATGTTGAACGGCTCATAGCCAATCGTGCGAATGGCAAGGGCGATCGCCATCGCGACGACGATCGTGCGGGCAAGCTCGAAAAATCCTTTCACGATCTGATCCGGCCGCCGTTCCGCTCTAACGTCGCCCCAGCGGAGGCCCTGCCGGAGTCGCGGAAATCACGACCACGGCTTGGGCCAGCCAGGCTTCGTCGGTGAGACTCAAGTCGACATGCGCGACCATCCCGGACGGAGTCAACGACTCGAGACGCCGTCGCGCCCCGCCGGTCAATGTCAGATACGGTTTTCCGGAGGGCAAATTCTCGACTCTCATGTCGCGCCAAAACACTCCTTCGCGAAAGCCGGTGCCCAGCGCCTTCGAACAGGCTTCCTTGGCCGCGTAGCATTGCGCAAAGCTCGCCGCTGGCTTGAACCGCCGGGCGGCACGCCGTCGTTCGGTTTCGGTGAAAATGCGTTCGACAAAACGATCGCCGAACCGCGCTAACGTCCGTTCGATGCGTCGAACGTCGAGAAGATCCGTCCCGATTCCGATAATCATCTCCGATGCGATCGATGCAGCCAACGCTCACGCCGAACGCGCGCCGGTGGCCGCGGCTCGCGCCGTGTCCATCAGCGATCGCATCCGCTTGATGCTGCTTTCCAGCCCGCCGAAGATCGCCTCGCCGACCAGGAAGTGGCCGATGTTGAGTTCGACGATCGTGGCGATGGTGGCGACGGGACTAACCGTATCGAAGCTAAGGCCATGGCCGGCGTGGCATTCGATCCCGACGGCGGCGGCACGCGCCGCGGCGTCTTGAATACGCTTCAGCTGGCTGTCACGCGTCGCGCCCTTGGCGTCGCAATAAGCGCCGGTGTGAAGCTCGACGACCGGTGCGCCGAGTTCGGCAGAACGCTCGACGTGGCGCGGATCGGGCTCGATGAACAGCGAGACGCGGATCCCGCCGTCTTTCAGCTTGGCGATCATTCGAGCGAGATGGTCGGACGGATCGAACAGGTTGAGACCGCCTTCGGTCGTCCGCTCTTCGCGCTTTTCCGGAACGATGCAGGCGGCGTGCGGCGAATGGCGCAGCGCGATCGCCAGCATTTCTTCGGTCGCCGCCATTTCGAGATTGAGCGGCAGCTCGATCTCGCGGCTCAGGCGGGTGATGTCGTGGTCCGAGATGTGACGACGGTCTTCGCGCAAATGCGCCGTGATGCCGTTGGCGCCGGCCTTGGCGGCGAGTTGCGCGGCGCGGACCGGATCGGGATGCTCGCCACCGCGGGCATTCCGGATCGTCGCGACGTGATCGATATTCACACCCAGTCTCAGATGACGCGTCGTCATAACTTCGGTTCCTTGGCCGGCCGGCGGCACTATAGGGCACGGCCTTTCGGCCGAAAAGTCCCCTTCCCCATGAAAACCTGCTGAATCATCGGCGAATCCGCTGTCGTCAGCCGCGCGCCCTGTCCACCGAGTTGATGACCGGAATAGCCCGCAAGGCGGCGATGATTTCGGATAAATGCTTCACGTCGCGGACTTCGATGTCGAGCATCAGATCGAAGAAGTCCTGCGAACGATTGGTGATCTTGAGGTTCGAGATGTTGCCGTTGTTGCGGCCGATAACCATCGACAGGTTGCCGAGGCTGCCCGGCGCATTGATGCAGGTGAGATGGATGCGGCCGGTGTGATTGCCGTCGCCGCCGGCCCGCCCGTCGACATCCCACGCGACATCCAGCCACCGTTCCGGCGCTTCGGCGAAGGCCTGCAGCGAGTCGCAATCGATCGTATGGATGGTCACACCCTTGCCGGTCGTGACGATGCCGACGATCCGATCGCCCGGCAGCGGATGACAACAGCCAGCAAAGTGCACGGCCATGCCGGGGATGAGTCCTTTGATCGGGATGCCGGCGACGCCTCTCGCGGCGGGCTTTCGGGCCTTGGTGATCGGCACGACTTTGTCCTGCGCCGGCTTCGGTTTCATGCCGGGGAAGATCGCCTCGATGACCTCGCGGCCGGTGACGTGACCGGACCCGACTTTGACGAAGAGATCGTCGACGGTCTCGACGGCGAAGGTCTTGACCACTTCCTTCACCGCCTTGGTCGAGTATTCGCTTTCCGCTTCCTTGAAGGCGCGCTCGATGATCGCCTTGCCGAGTTCCAGATACTGATCGCGCTCGCGACCGCGAATGAAGCGGCGGATGCGGGCCCGGGCCTTGCCGGTAACGGCGAAGCGCTCCCATGTCGGCGATGGGGTCTGGGCCTTGGAGATGATGATGTCGACTTGGTCGCCGTTCAGAAGCTTGGATCGCAACGGCATCATCCGGCCGTTGATCCGACAGCCGACGCAGGTGTCGCCGATTTCGGAATGGACGGCATAGGCGAAGTCGACGGGCGTGGCGCCAACCGGAAGATTGATCAGATCGCCTTTCGGCGTGAAGCAGAAGACTTGATCGTGAAACATCTCAAGCTTTGTGTGCTCGAGGAATTCTTCAGGTTCCGCGGCGTGCTCGAGGATTTCGAGGAGCTCGCGCAACCATTTGTATTGCCGGCCTTCGTTGAGGCCGACGCCATGCTTGTATTGCCAATGCGACGCGACGCCTAATTCGGCGATGGCATGCATATCGCGGGTCCGGACTTGAATCTCGATGCGTTGGCGCTCCGGTCCGATGACCGCGGTGTGGATGGAGCGATAGCCATTGGGCTTGGGCGTCGAGATATAATCTTTGAACCGATCGTGAATCATCGGATAGGCGGCGTGAATGACACCAAGCGCCCGATAACAGTTCTCGATCGTGTCGACGACGACCCGGAACGCCATAATGTCGGCCAATTGTTCGAAGCCGACGTTCTTGCGCTGCATCTTGCGCCAGATCGAATACGGCATCTTCTCGCGGCCCGAGACTTCGGCCGTGACGCCCGCTTCGGTGAAGGTCTCGTTCAGCTTGGTGATGATCCGGGCGCTCACGTCGCCGCCCTGTTGGCGCAAGTATTCGAGACGAGCTTGAATCGAATCCCGCGCCTCTGGATTGATCTCGGCGAACGCCAAGTCCTCGAGTTCGGTCTTCATCGCATCCATGCCGATGCGTTCGGCCAGAGGCGCAAAGATTTCCAACGTCTCGAGGGCGATCTTGCGGCGGCGGTCGGCGTTATCGATATGGCACAGCGTCCGCATGTTGTGCAGACGGTCGGCGAGCTTGACCAACAGCACGCGGATGTCTTCCGACATCGCCAGCACGAGCTTGCGGAAGTTTTCGGCCTGGCGGGAGTGGTCGGACTGCAGCTCGATCCGCGACAGCTTGGTCACGCCGTCGACGAGACGCGCCACTTCCTTGCCGAAGTACTTTTCAATCTCTTCGAGAGTGGCGCCGGTGTCTTCGACGGTGTCGTGCAGCAGTGCCGTGATGATCGAGGCGGAGTCGAGCCGATAGGTGGCGAGGATGCCGGCAACGTCGACGGGATGGGAAAAGTAGGGATCGCCGGAGGCTCGCGTTTGCGAGCCGTGGGCTTTCATCGCGAATACGTAGGCGCGGTTCAGCGCATCTTCGTCCGCATTCGGATCGTAGCGTTTGACCTTCTCGACGAGTTCGAACTGCCGGACCATAGCTTCGGCCGCGCCGCCGAGGTGGGATTTTCAAACTCGCCTCGTCGTCCTTCGCACGCGGAGCAGAGCTCGGCGCCCGAAGCGCGACCTTATTCCTCCTTGTTGTCCTCCGCCGAAGCGGGCTCGATACCCGCCAGATCTGCGTCGGCATCGGTCGCGGCTCCGGCGCCCAATTCGGCGCCGTCACCCTCTTCATCCTCGAGCATCGGCTCGGGTTTGGCCTCGGCGACGGCTTTCGCCAGTTCGCCGGACATTTCCTGTTGGATGGCCGAGAGATCGATCTCCTCTTCCTCAGGCTGATCGAACTCGACGTGCTTTTGCTGGTCCTTGATCAAGGATTCTTTAAGGTCCTTGAGCTCGACCGAACCCTTGGCGATTTCGCGAAGCGCGATGACCGGGTTCTTGTCGTTGTCACGCTCGACCGTCAGGGCGGCGCCGGCCGAAACGGCACGGGCGCGGCGGGAGGCCAGCATGACTAGTTCGAATCGATTCGGAACCTTGAGGACGCAGTCCTCGACCGTTACGCGGGCCATTACAGAGAACCTCCAAAAAAGCCGTCAAATATTTGAACCGACTATATAGGTTCGTCCTGGGGAGACGCAAGAATCGGTGTCAGGCGAGCCGTTCGACGGCTTGGCCGGAGGGCAGCGCCTCCAATAGCTCTCGGGCGGTGCGGCCGAGGCGTGGATGACGCCAATCGGGAAGGATTTCCGCCAACGGAACGAGAACAAAGGCCCGTTCGTGCAGTCGCGGGTGCGGCAACTGGACCTCGCCCTCGCGGATCACATCGCCATACGCCAGCAAGTCGAGGTCCAGCGGCCGCGGTGCATTGCGTGGACCCGCCGGCCGGCGCCCGAAGCGTCCTTCGATCCCATACATCACACGAAGAAGCGACACGGGCTCAAGCGCCGTCGTCACGGCAATGACGCCGTTGACGTACCATGGATCGTCGGACACCGGAACCGGGGCGCTGCGATACCACGCCGAACGGCGAACCACGATGATGCCGGAGCTTTCGAGCCACGTGATGGCGGCCTCGCAACCATGTTGCGGCGAGCCATAGGTCTCGGTCGCCAAGTTGGCGCCAAGACCGATCAAAACCGGACCGTCGGGCTCTTGCCCAGGGCTCATGTGTCGTCTACCAATGGCGGCATAGAAAACGACGCCACCCTATTGGAACAAAGGAATATTCCATGACCTTTTATAGCCAAGAACGGCTCGGTTTGTTCATTGACGGCGCCAACCTGCATGCCGCGGCGCGATCCCTGCACTTCGATATCGACTTCAAGCGGCTGCGCGATCATTTCGCATCCAAGGGCCGGCTGATCCGAGTCTTTTATTACACGGCGCTTCTCGACGAGCAGGAATATTCGCCCATCCGCCCCCTCGTCGACTGGCTGGACTACAACGGCTTCACCATGGTGACCAAGCGCACCAAGGAATTCACCGACGACACCGGGCGGCGCAAGATCAAAGGCAACATGGATATCGAGCTCGCCATCGACATGCTGGAGATGGCCGACAAGCTCGATCACGTCGTGCTGTTTTCCGGCGACGGCGACTTCCGGCGTTTGCTTGAGGCCATCCAGCGGCGGGGCGTGCGCTGCACGGTGGTCAGCACGCTGCGCTCTCAGCCGCCCATGGTCGCAGACGAACTGCGCCGCCAAGCCGATACGTTCATCGAGCTGGTGGATATCCAGGACGCCATCGCTCGGCCGCCGCGGACCGTGAGCGCTCAGCCGGCCGTCGCCGACGACGCCACCTATTAGACGCGAATGACTCCGGCCTCGGAACCGGGCCACGACTGCCCGCGCTGTCCGCGACTGGTTACGTTGCGGGAGCGGAACCGCGCCATTCAGCCCGACTGGCACAACGGTCCGGTGCCGGCCTTCGGCGGTCTCGACGCCTGGCTGCTGATCGTCGGATTGGCGCCGGGTCAAAAAGGCGCCAACCGCACCGGCCGACCGTTCACCGGCGACTACGCGGGACGCCTTCTGTATCCGACCTTGCTCAAGTTCGGCCTCGCTGCGGGAACGTATGACGAGCGCCCCGACGATGGCCTGCGCCTGATCGGCACGCGCATCACCAACAGCGTGCGTTGCGTGCCGCCGGCCAACAAGCCCCTGCCCAACGAGATCAAAACCTGTCTGCCGTTTCTAGACGCCGAGATCGCGGCCATGACCAAGCTTCGCGTCATGGTTGCGTTGGGCGCTGTCGCCCACACCGCGGTGCTGCGGATGATGAAGCTGCGCCAAGTCGATCACAAATTCGCCCATGGGGCGCGTCACGCCCTGCCCCATGATCGCGTCTTGTTCGATAGCTATCACTGCTCGCGCTACAACACCCAGACTGGCGTGCTGACGCCGGCGATGTTCGAGGCAGTGTTTCAGGCGGCGGTGAAGCTGCGCCCCTAAGGGCGTTTAGTTCAGACGGCGCTGCGGAGTGCGGCGATGTTCGCCGCGTAGTCCTTGCTCGAAAAGACGGCGTTGCCAGCGACCAACACGTTGGCCCCAGCGCCGATCGCCTGCTTCGCGGTGTCGCGGTTGATCCCGCCATCGACTTCGAGGTCGATGGGACGATCGCCGATCATGGCACGGACCCGGCGGATTTTTTCAAGCTGCGAGGCGATGAACGTCTGGCCGCCGAAGCCCGGGTTCACCGTCATCACCAAGACCAGATCGATCTTGTCGAGGACGTGCGCGATCGCGGTCTCGGGCGTTCCCGGATTGATCGAGACGCCGGCCTTCTTTCCAAGACCACGGATGACCTGAAGGCTGCGATCGAGGTGCGGTCCGGCCTCGGCATGCACGGTGATGATGTCGGAGCCGGCCTCGGCGAAGGCCTGCAAGTATGGATCGACCGGCGCGATCATCAAATGCACGTCGAAGACCTTGCGGCTGTGGGGCCGGATCGCCTTAATGACCCCCGGCCCAATCGTGAGGTTGGGCACGAAGTGCCCATCCATCACGTCGATATGGATCCAGTCGCAACCTGCCGCGTCGATCGCACGGACCTCCTCGCCGAGTTTTGCGAAATCGGCGGAGAGGATCGAGGGCGCGATCTTCGGGCCAGCCATCATCACCGGCTCAGGCGGCCTCGGCGTCGGAACGATAACGGCCGAGACTCGCGGCGCTGTTCAGCTTGGCGCGCAGCTTCAACGCGGCTTGCGCGGCGGCGACGTTTTCCTTGGCGCCTTTCCACCGCTTGAGAGCCTGATCCTGGAGAGCACGGCCGTAGGAGAACGAAAGCTTCCACGGCAGCGGCCCATGATTGGCGTTCATCGCGTTCAAGTGCTGGGTGGCGAGTTTTCCGGGCTGGCCGCCCGACAGGAACACGATGCCAGGCACCGCCGGCGGCACGGTCCGCTTCAAACAGCGCACGGTCCATGCCGCGACGTCGTCGACCGACGCCTGCTTGGCGGCGCTCTTGCCGGACGTGATCATGTTGGGTTTCAGCAGCATGCCTTCCAAGGCGACGCCCTGCTGATGAAGCGCCTGAAAGACCGCGTGGAACGTGTCGGTCGAGGCGCGGTCGCAGGCTTCAATGGTGTGATCGCCGTCCATGAGAACTTCGGGCTCGACGATCGGGACGAGGCCGGCTTCCTGACACAAGAGCGCATAACGCGCCAACGCGTGGGCGTTGACGTCGATGCAATACGGCGTCGGCAAACCGGAACCGATCCGGATCACCGCCCGCCACTTGGCGAAGCGCGCGCCCAGTTTGGCGTATTCTTTGAAACGCTCGGCAAGACCGTCGAGGCCTTCGGTGACCGTCTCGTCGGGCGAACCGGCCAAGGGCTTGGCGCCGGTGTCGACCTTGATGCCCGGCATGATGTTCTGGGCCTTCATGACATCGACGAACGTCCGGCCGTCGGCGGCCGACTGACGCAAGGTCTCGTCATAGAGAATGACGCCCGACACGAACTCGCCGACGCCGGCGGTCGTGAACAGAAGCTCGCGATAGGCGCGGCGGCTGTCGGCCGTCGACGTGACGTTGATGGTCTCGAAGCGCTTGCCAATGGTGCCGGTGCTTTCGTCGGCCGCCAAAATGCCGCGACCGTCCGCGACCAATGCCTTCGCCGTGGCAGCAATATCGGTGTCTTTCATGAGTTCGATCCTTTGCTCGATCTTGTCGTTAGGGTCGGGCTCAACGCTTGAGCATGGACTGGGCCGCGGCCGCAATGGCCTCAGCAGTGATACCGAAATGGCTATAGAGCTTCGGCGCCGGTGCAGAAGCGCCAAAACCGGTCATGCCGACGAAGGCGCCGCGTTCGCCGAGGTAACGATCCCAGCCCGAGCGTACCGCCGCTTCGACGCCGACCCGCACCGTGCCGGGTCCGAGAACGCGATCGCGATAGGCTTGATCCTGCGCGTCGAACAAGCTCCAGCACGGCATCGAGACGACGGCGGCACGAACACCGCTGGTCTTCAACAGATCGCGGGCGGCGAGCGCCAAGCCGACTTCACTGCCGGTGGCGAGCAACGTCACCTGGCGCGCCCCGCCTTCGGCTTCGCGCAACACATACGCGCCGCGGGCTGAGAGATTTTCGCCAGCCGCTTCGAGACGAACCGTCGGCACGCCTTGGCGGGTCAACGATAGCGCCGAAGGTCCGTCGCGCTTCTCTAACGCAACTGCCCAACATTCCGCGGTCTCGACGGCATCGGCCGGACGGAAGACCAGCAAGTTCGGGATGGCGCGAAGCGCCGCCAACGTCTCGACCGGCTGATGGGTCGGTCCATCTTCGCCAAGACCGATGGAGTCGTGGGTGAGGACGTGAATGACACGAATCCCCATCAGCGCCGCAAGCCGGATCGCCGGCCGCATGTAGTCGCTGAACACCAGGAACGTGCCGCTGAACGGAATGACTCCGCCGTGCAACGCCATGCCGTTCATCGCCGCGGCCATACCGTGCTCGCGAACGCCATAGTGCAGATAGCGGCCGGTGAAATCGGTCGGCGTCACCGGCTTCAAAGGATTCGTCTTGGTGTTGTTCGAGCCGGTGAGATCGGCCGATCCGCCGATCATCGACGGAATGGCCGCGGTCAAAACTTCGAGCGCCTCGCCCGAGCACTGACGCGTCGCCCACTTCGGTTTGTCGGCGATGACTTTGGTGATGAAGCCATCGACGGTCGTGCGCCAACCGTCCGGAAGATCGCCGGCCATGCGTTGCTCGAAGTCGGCGCGTTGCGGCGCGCGCGCCAAGCGGCCTTCCCAGGTGCGGCGCGTTTCGGCGCCACGGCAGCCCGCCGTCCGCCAGGATTTCAGAATGTCGGCCGGCACGTCGAACGGCGCATGCGGCCAGCCCAACTTGGTCCGCGCCCCGGCGATTTCTTCGGCGCCGAGCGGAGCACCATGGGTCGCGGCCGTGCCCGCCTTCTTCGGCGCGCCGAAGCCGATGACCGTGCGGCAGGCGATCAGCGACGGCTTGTCGAAGCTTTGCGCTTGGGTCAAAGCCTTGGCGATAGCGTCGGTGTCGTGGCCATCGATGGCTTGCGTCGCCCAGCCCGCCGCTTCGAAGCGGCGGATCTGATCTTCGGACGTGGACAGCGTCGTCGGGCCGTCGATGCTGATGCGGTTGTCGTCCCAGAGCACGATCAGCTTCGACAATCGCAAATGTCCGGCGAGCGAGATGGCTTCCTGACTGATGCCTTCCATTAGACAGCCGTCGCCGGCGATCACATACGTCCGATGATCGACCAGCTCTTTGCCGAAGGTGGCGCTCAAGAGCCGCTCGGCCATCGCCATGCCGACGGCATTGGCCAGCCCTTGGCCGAGGGGGCCTGTCGTCGTCTCTATGCCGGTGGCGTGGCCGTATTCCGGATGACCGGCGGTGCGCGATCCGAGCTGGCGGAAATTGGCGAGCTCGTCGCGGGTCATGTCGGCGTATCCGGTCAAATGGAGCACCGAATACAACAGCATCGAGCCATGACCGGCTGAGAGCACGAACCGATCCCGGTCCGCCCAGGTGGGGGCGCTGGGGTCGAATTTGAGAAACCGCGTGAACAACACCGTCGCCACGTCGGCCATACCCATCGGCATACCGGGGTGGCCGGAGTTCGCTTTCTCGACCGCGTCGGCGGAAAGGAAGCGAATGGCGTTCGCCATGGCGCGAAGATCTGGCGCCGTGGACGGCTTCGACAGGGTCTCAGGGGTAACGTTCATGAGGGCTGACTCCAACCGATAGAAGCCCGGCCGTCTTGGGCGACGGACCGCCGATCCTCACAGAGAGTGTCGGCCGGCTCAGGAATAGGTTTTAGCGGAGTCGCGGCCCCGATCAAGCGCCGAGATTCATCGCGCCGGCGGGTTTCAGGCGCCGGCCGCGCCACCGCGCTTGCGCTTCGGAAAGGGCGTGTCCAATTCGCGGATCAGGGTTTCGAGGACACCCCGAACCTGAGCTTCGTCGCAGCCCATAAGCACGGCGTCTTCCAAGGCGTCCTGACAGGCCTGCGTGATCTCGGTCAGGTTCTCGTTCAGGACCAACAGCTTTTCTTTGCAGGCCACCGGCTTGCCGTCGGGCTGCCGCCACAGGATGTCATCGAAGGACTTCTTCATCGAAATACGTCCGGGTTGCTCGCCCGTTTATAGCTCAGTTTAGAGGCGACAATCTCGACCTCCAGACCCTCAAACTCGCTAGGGATTCACGGGTTCTGGCTAGGATCGCCCCTCGAAAATGCACAACTACTAGTTGTATAACAATTGATATATTCTATCTTTGGAATATAATCTGTGGGGCGGTGTTCCAGAAATGGTTGATTCCGTGTCTCCAACGGGCATTAAAGACGGGGGAATGTGAGCGAGGTCACAGAAGGGCATAGAATCTCATCGTAGGAATTCACTGCTGTTGAATTCGGGGCGAAGGGCAGCCGCGCTCCGCGACGAAGTGAGCGCCATGGAACTGGCGCGAGATTGGGGGGACGATGCTGGCGATCTTTCGATCGTTAAGGGGACGGCTGGCCATTTTGGTCATGGCGACCAGTGCTCCGGCCATTGCAGTTTCGCTTATCTCGCGGTGAACCAGCATAGCTAGGCTATCGAACAGGCTCAGCGCGAAGCCTTCAACGCCGCAAAACCATCAGCGACGAACTCGACTACATCGTGCGGACCAGCGAGGCTGACCGCCGAGAACGTCGTCTTGTTCGGCGGCGCGGCGATGCCGGTCAGCATGGCCTCGCCCGAGAACGCGGCGCTGGACCGCTTGACGATCCGGCGGGTGATCGCCGACCTCAAAGACTTGAAGGCGTTCTTCAGACCGAAGGTCATTCTTGGAAGAATTAGAGTTGGCCTGGACGACTTAAGACCGGCGTAACCGCTGGCGGCGGCCACGACTGCCGCGTTCGCTATCAGACTTTGGAAAAATGGGGCGAGAGACGGGACTCGAACCCGCGGCATCCAGATCCACAATCTGGCGCTCTAACCACCTGAGCTACTCCCGCCATCGGGGCCTTCTGTAGACTTCGGTCCCCAGACCGTCAAGTTATCGGACTTGGCCGCAGAATGCCCGCGAAATGGCGCTTCAGCCGGGCTGCGGCCTCGTCCAGGACCTCGTCCTTCTTGCAGAAACAGAAGCGGACGTAGTGATCCGGCCCCTTCCCTTCGTAGAAGGCACTCATCGGGACGGCCGCGACTTTGGCTTCGGTCGTGATGTGACGGCAAAAATCCGTGTCGTCACCGTTGAATCCGAGCGGCGAGACGTCGCAGGTCAGGAAGTACGTTCCGGCCGCCGGCAGGACCCCAAATCCGGCCGCGGCAAGCCCGGCAGCGAGACGATCGCGCTTCGCCGACATCTCGGCAGCGAGACCATCGAAATAACTGCGGTCCTTGCCAAGCCCATAGGCGGCGGCGCTCTGCAGGTTCGGCGCCGTGCTGAACGTCAGATACTGATGCGCTTTGGCGATGGGCCCTAGCAGGCCCGGCGCCGCGGTGACGAAGCCGACCTTCCACCCGGTCAGCGAGAATGTCTTCCCGGCCGATCCGATACGGATGCACCGCTCGCGCATCCCCGGCCGCGCCATCAGCGGCCGATGACGCCGACCGTCGAACACGAGATGTTCGTAGACCTCGTCGCAGACCGCGTAGGCGTCGTGCTTGATGAGAAGCCGCGCGATCAGATCCAGCTCGGCATCGTCGAAGACCTTGCCGTTCGGGTTCTGCGGACTGTTGAGGACGAGAAGCTTGGTCTTGGGCGAGAACGCCGCTTCCAGCGCCGCCTTGGGCAGCGACCATTCCGGCGGTTCGAGACGCACCAGCTTCGGAATGCCGCCGGCCATGCGGATGATCGGAATGTAGGTATCGAACAGCGGCTCGATCAGTACGACTTCGTCGCCGGGCTCGATCAAACCCAAGAAGCAATCGGCCAGCGCTTCGGTCGCGCCCGACGTCACCATCACTTCCCGCTCGGCGTCGATATCGAGGCCGTAGTGAACGCGGTTGTGGGTCGCGATCGCGCTGCGAAGCTCCGGCACGCCGAGCATGCGCGGATACTGGTTCGGTCCATCGATCGAAGCTTCGGCCGCCTTGCGGCGAATGTCTTCCGGACCGTCGACGTCAGGGAATCCTTGTCCGAGGTTGATGGCGCCGGCGTCGGCGGCGAGCTTCGACATGACTTCGAAGATCGTCGTGCCGTAGCCGCTGAGAATCGAGTTCGCAGGTTTCATGACGGCTTTCGTGTAGCACAGCCAGCGGTCGCGATGCACCCGCCGAACCCGCGATTAAATTTTAAGCAGATGCCCGATTCGACGCCACTCGCGACGAGCGCGAATGCTTAGAAATCCGCAGAGTTCTGCGGCGATCTAGCCCACGCGAAGATGGCACAGCGCTTGCTGTAGTGAGAGCGCCACAAGACGTCGACGGCATGTGCCGGAACAAGCATCGCTGGCGGGGGTCTTTGAGGATGGTCGCAACCGCTATCGAGCCGCCGTTTCGATTTCGCTTCCCGACGCCAAGCCGCGGCGTCGTCACCGCCGCGCTCGCAAGCCTGTGGATATTTAACTTATCCATAGACGCGTCGGCGGCCGACACGACGCTCAATTCCGGCAACACCGCCTGGATGCTGACATCGACGGCGTTGGTGCTGCTGATGACGATCCCGAGCTTAGCACTGTTCTATGGAGGGCTCGTGCAGGCGCGGAACGTGCTCTCCGTCCTCATGCAGTGCTTCGCGATCACCTGCCTGGTGTCGATCCTGTGGCTCGCGGTCGGCTACAGCCTCGTGTTCGCCGACGGCGGCGCGGCCCAGGCCTGGATCGGCTGGCTCGACAAAGTGTTATTCGCCGGCATCGGTCTCGACGCGCTGACCAGCGACATTCCAGAATCCGTCTTCTTCATGTTCCAGATGACCTTCGCGATCATCCCCCCGGCCTTGATCGTCGGCGGCTACGTCGAGCGCATCCGGTTCTCGGCGGTGCTGCTGTTTACGGCGGCCTGGCTATTCTTCGTCTATGTCCCGGTCGCGCATTGGGTGTTCGGCGGCGGCTGGCTGTCCAAGCTCGGCATTCTCGACTTCGCGGGCGGCCTGGTCGTTCACACGACGGCCGGAGTCGCGGCCTTGGTCGTGGCGCAGAGCCTTGGCGCCCGGCGCGGCTTTCCCAAAGACGTCAAACCGCCCCACAGCCCCGGCCTGACGTTGATCGGCGCCGCCATGCTGTGGATCAGTTGGTTCGGCTTCAACTCCGGCAGCGCCATCGCCGCCAACGCCGGCATGGCCATGATCGCCACGCACATTGCGGCCTCCGCCGGGGCTTTGACCTGGATGGCCATCGAATGGTCGGAGCATCGCCGCCCGAGCCTGGTCGGCATCGTCACCGGCATGGTCGCCGGCCTGGTCGCGATCACGCCGGGGTCTGGCTTCGTCGGCCCCTTCGGCGCGACGGTGATCGGCGTCGTCGCCGTAGCCGGATGCTACATCGCCGTGCCGTTCGTCAAACGGCGTCTCAAAATCGACGATTCTCTCGATGTCTTCGCGGTCCACGGGGTGGGCGGCATGCTCGGCACCCTCTTGACCGCGATCTTCGCCGTACCGTCTTTGGGAGGGCTGGGGCTTGCCGCCGATCTAACCATGCTTGGTCAGGTCGGCGCGCAAGTCACCGGTATCCTGGCAACCACGCTCTGGTCGGGACTGGTATCGTTTGTCATTGTCAAAGTCGTAGCCGCGACGGTCGGGCTCAGGGTCGACAATGAGGACGAGACCAAAGGTCTTGACCTCTCGACTCACGGCGAGCTCGCCTATAATTCGTAGATCGGGACCGGGTACCGGCACACCAAGGACCATCCGGGAGGAGAAGGACCAATGAAAAAAATCGAAGCGATCATCAAACCGTTCAAGCTCGACGAAGTGAAGGACGCCCTCCATGAAATCGGGCTCCAAGGTATGACCGTCGTCGAGGTCAAAGGCTTCGGCCGGCAAAAGGGCCATACCGAGCTCTATCGTGGCGCCGAATACGTCGTCGACTTTCTTCCCAAGGTGAAGATAGAACTCGTCCTGGAAGACAACCTGGTCGATCGCGCCGTCGAAGCGATCCAACAAGCGGCGCAAACCGGCCGCATCGGCGACGGCAAGATTTTCGTCTTTCCGGTCGAAGAAGCGATCCGCATCCGCACCAACGAGCGCGGTTCCGACGCGATCTGACGCCGCCATCGATTTCGTTTTCCGTTAACCGCCACACAGGGGCACGCCACCAATGGCTTTGAACTGCAAGACTCCCACCGACGTCCTGAAAGTCATTAAGGACAACGACATCAAATTCGTCGACCTGCGCTTCACCGATCCGCGTGGCAAGTGGCAGCACCTGACGATGACCTCCGCCTTCATCGACGATGCGTCGTTCGTCGACGGGATCATGTTCGACGGCTCGTCGATCGCCGGCTGGAAGGCGATCAATGAATCGGACATGGCGCTGTTGCCCGACGCGACGACGGCAGTCATGGACCCCTTCGCCGCCCAGCCCTGCCTGATCCTGTTTACCGACTGCTACGAGCCGTCGACGGGTCAGCCCTATTCGCGCGATCCGCGCTCGCTCGCCAAGCGCGCCGAGGCCTATCTCGGCACCACCAAGATCGCCGACACGGCGTACTTCGGGCCGGAAGCCGAATTCTTCGTGTTCGACGACGTCCGCTTCCAGGTGTCGATGAACAAGACGTTCTTCGAAATCGATTCCGAAGAAGGCCCCTACGTCACCGGCAAGAAGTTTCCCGAAGGCAACCTCGGCCACCGACCGCCGATCAAAGGCGGTTACTTCCCGGTACCGCCGGTCGACGCCGCCTCCGATCTGCGCGCCGAGATGGTCACGACCATGCAGGACATGGGCCTGACCATGGACAAGCACCATCACGAAGTGGCGCCCAGCCAGCACGAACTCGGCCTCGTCTATTCGACGCTGGTGCGGTCGGCCGACAACATGCAGATCTACAAGTACTGCACGCACATGGTGGCGAAGACCTACGGCAAGACCGCGACCTTCATGCCGAAGCCGATCGCCGGCGACAACGGCTCGGGCATGCACACCCATCAGTCGTTGTGGAAAGGCGGCAAGCCGCTGTTCGCCGGATCGAGCTACGCCGATCTTTCGGAACTCGCGCTCTATTACATCGGCGGCATCATCAAGCACGCCAAGGCGCTCAACGCCTTCACCAACCCGAGCACCAACAGCTACAAGCGCCTGATCCCGGGTTTCGAGGCGCCGGTGTTGCTCGCCTATTCGGCGCGCAACCGTTCGGCGTCCTGCCGCATCCCCTTCGTCGCGAGCCCGAAAGGCAAGCGCGTCGAGGTGCGTTACCCCGACCCGACCTGCAATCCGTATCTCGGCTTCGCGGCGATGCTGATGGCCGGTCTCGACGGCATCCAGAACCGCATCCATCCGGGCGACCCGATGGACAAGAACCTCTACGACTTGCCGCCGGCGGAACTCAAAGACATCCCGACGGTCTGCGGCAGCCTGCGCGAAGCCTTGACCGAACTCGACAAGGATCGGGCCTTCCTGAAGAAGGGCGACGTCTTCTCCGACGATCTGATCGACGGATACATGAACCTCAAGTGGGAAGAGGTCCACGCCTTCGAACACTCGCCGCACCCGATCGAATATCAGATGTATTACAGCGCCTGACGATCCCCTCGCCCGGGCGTCACGACAGGGGGCCGCGGCAACGCGGCCCCCTTGTCACGTCTGGGATCGGACCCGGTCGACAAGGCGACGCCCGAACAAGCGGAACAGCGTCGCGATGCCGCGGAGGATTTCGAGACGCGAGATCTTCGACTGGCCCTCGCGCCGATCCTGAAAGCGGATCGGAATTTCGGCGAGGCTGGCGCCCGAGCGCGCCACCAGAAAGACCGTCTCGACGAAGAACGCGTAGCCCTCGGCTTCCAATCGCCTAAGATCGAGCCGCGCCAACATTGGGACGCGGAAGGCCCGCAGCGACGTCGTGAACTCGGTCAGTGGTACGCCGAGCAGAAGCCGCGCCAGGCGATTGGCGCCGATGCTGAGCAGGCGGCGATGGAACTTGAGCAAGATGGCGCCGCCCGGCATGTGGCGTGAGCCGATCGCGAAATCGGCGCCATCCAGCGCCGCAACCAGACGCGGAATGTCGGTTGGGTCATGCGACATATCGGCGTCGAGAGTCACCAGAATCGGCACGGCCTCGGCGATGGCCTGAACCATGGCCAATTTATGGGCCGTGCCCAGCCCAAGCTTTCCGGCGCGGTGAATGACGCGAAGGCGTGGCTCGGTGCGGCACATCTGATCAAGGAGCGTCCCCGTCCCGTCCGGCGACGCGTCGTCGACGATCAAGAGATCGTAGTCTGGACTCTGGCTCAGCACGGCACGCGTAAACGTCTCGACGTTGTCGTGCTCGTTATAGGTCGCGGCGAACACGAGAACGCGCCGGTCGTTAGCCCCGCCCCTCATCCTTGAGATTCTCCGCCGTTACTCGGTCTGGACCGGTCGCTTGTCGCCCTTCTTGTCGAGGGCCACGTAGGTAAAGACGCCCACCGTCACTTTGATTGATGCCGGGCGGCGGAGCCATATCGCGTTGGGCCCAGGCTTCGACCTGCACGGTGATCGAGGTCTGGCCGACTTTTAAAATATCGGTGTGAACGCTGACCACGTCGCCGATGAGCACCGGTTTGTGGAACTCCATGGATTGAATGGCCACTGTGCCGACACGGCCCTTGGCGCGCCACCACGCGGTCACACCACCGGCCATATCCATGTGGCCGAGAAGCCACCCGCCAAAGATGGTGCCGCCGATATTGGCGTCGGCCGGTTGCGCCACGATACGCAACGCCAACCCGCCCCGGGGTCGATCCGCGTTTTCGGTCATGAGATTTACGTCCACAACATGTTGTAGTCGCCGCAAGCACACCTACTGTATCATGCCGGAGCGCGCCATGGACAATCGGCGCACGCATCCCGATATGGTCGGCTCCCTATGGCAAAACGCGCAAAACCAAGCCCTTCAGCCAAGTCCTCCGGCAAGAGCCAGGAGTATACGGCCCGCGACATCGAGGTCCTCGAAGGCCTTGAGCCGGTCCGGCGTCGGCCGGCCATGTACATCGGCGGCACCGACGAACGCGCCATGCACCACCTGGTGGCCGAGGTCCTCGACAACGCCATGGACGAAGCCGTCGCCGGTCACGCCGATCGCATCGACGTCCACCTCTCCGCCGATCAGACCGTGACGATCGTCGATAACGGGCGCGGCATCCCGGTCGATCCTCATCCCAAGTTCAAAAAGAAGTCCGCCCTCGAAGTCATCCTGACGACGCTGCACTCGGGCGGCAAATTCGGCGGCAAGGTCTACGAGACCTCGGGCGGTTTGCACGGCGTCGGCATCTCGGTCGTCAACGCGCTGTCGGACAAGCTGACCATCGAAGTCGCCCGCGATCGCAAACTGTGGACCCAGAGCTACAGTCGCGGCGAGCCGAAGGGCCCGCTCAAAAGTCAGCTCGGCGCGGTCAACCGGCGCGGTACGACTGTCGTGTTCCATCCCGACCCACAGATCTTCGGATTGGCGGCGATGTTCAAGCCGGCGACGGTCTATCGCCTGGCGCGCTCCAAGGCCTATCTGTTCCGCGGCGTGGAAATCCACTGGTCCTGCGACAAGGCGTTGCTGTCGCGCAGCGACTCGACGCCGGACGAAGAAACCATGCGCTTTCCGGGCGGGCTCGCCGACTTTTTGGCGGCGACGCTGGCCAATCGCGAAACTCTTACGCCGACGCCCTTCGCCGGCGAGGCGCCGCTGGTCGGCGAAACCGGCAAGGTCGAGTGGGCCGTGACCTGGACGACCGACGAAGAAGGCCTCTCGAGTTCCTATTGCAACACCGTGCCGACGCCGGAAGGCGGAACCCACGAGGCCGGCTTGCGCGGCGCCCTGACCAAGGGTCTGCGCGCCTATGGCGAGTTGGTCAGCGTCCGCGCCGCATGCAAGATCGCGCCCGAAGACGTTCTGGGCGGGTCCTCGGCCATGCTGTCGCTGTTCATCAAGAACCCGCAGTTCCAAGGACAAACGAAAGAGCGACTGGCTTCGGTCGAAGCCACGCGGCTGGTCGAGACCGTGGTCCGCGATCACTTCGATCATTGGTTGTCGGGCGATCCGAAAGCGGCGCGTGCTTTGTTGGATCACGTCATCCAACGCGCCGACGAACGGCTCAAGGAAAAGGCGAGCAAGGACGACAAGCGCGCCCAGGTCGGGCGTCGTCTCCGCCTGCCCGGCAAGCTCGCCGACTGCACCTCGAACGAAGCCCGCGGCACCGAAATCTTCCTGGTCGAGGGCGATTCCGCCGGCGGCTCCGCCAAGCAATGCCGCGAGCGCGCCACGCAAGCCGTTCTAGCGCTCAAGGGCAAGATCCTGAACGTCGCCAGCGCCTCGGCCGACAAGCTTGCCGGCAACCAAGAGCTTCGCAATCTCGTCGAGGCCCTCGGCTGCGGCACGGGCGAGCGCTACGACGACAAGGCGTTGCGCTACGAGCGGGTCATCATCATGACCGACGCCGACGTCGACGGCGCGCACATCGCCTCGCTCCTGATCACGTTTTTCTACCGCGAGATGCACGGGCTCATCACCAACGGACATCTCTTCCTCGCCATGCCGCCGCTGTATCGATTGACCCACGGCGGAACCACCGTCTACGCGCGGGACGACGCGCATAAGGACAGGCTTTTGAAATCGGAGTTCAACGGCCGCGCCAAGGTCGAGATCAGCCGCTTCAAAGGCCTCGGCGAAATGCCGGCGATTCAGCTCAAGGAAACGACCATGAGCCGGGCGAGCCGGACGTTGTTGCGGGTCATCGTTCCGGTCCACACCGGTCCGGGCAAGCCGACGGGCGCGGCCCGAGAAACAGAAAAACTTGTCGAAAGTCTGATGGGACGGAAGCCCGAGCTGCGCCTCGCCTTCATCCAGGAACACGCCAAAAGCGCCAAGAATCTCGACATCTGAACCGCCCCTGGCGGGGGCCCGGCGGCGTTCCTATGTAGTCGGGATGATCCTCCGTCTGGCCATTCCCCTGGTCCTCGTGACGCTGGCGCTCTCGGCCTGTAGCGCCACCGTCGGCAGTCTCATTCCACAGTATTACCGAACCGGCATTCAAAGCTCGTTCGCCTACTGGGGCGGCGGGCGCGACATGACCGTGCACGTGATCGGCAATCCCTTCACGCTTCCCAAAGTCGACGTCGACAAGGCTGTCGTCTAGGCAATGCAGGGCCAGAACGCGCCGCCGCCCACACATTTCACGACCACGCCCGCGGTCAGCGCGCGGACCAACTATCGCGTCGTGATGCTGTTCAACCCGCCGCTCTCACAAACCAGCTCAGCGCTCTGCGGCGATACTAGCCGGCTGGTGTCGACACCGCGCGGCGACGGACGGTTGCGAATGCTGACGGCGTTTTGCGTCAGCGACAATCTGATGTCCGACGTGACATCGAGCGTGCCGAACGTGACGACGCCCCACGACCAGGCGTTTCGCGCCATGGTCGGGCGCGCCACCTTCGCTTTGATCCCGCTCAACGATCCATACGATTCCCGCGATCGGTGCCGCTTGGCGATCTGCTGAGCCGCCTAGCCTGTCGTTACCAACGACAGGCGTTGACGGGATTGCGGCTTACGGAAACAGCGCTTCCTGTTCCAGGCCCTGGGTTTCGGGCAAGTCTAAGACCAGGTTCATATTCTGCACCGCCTGACCGGACGCGCCCTTCACCAGATTGTCGATCACCGAAACAACGATGACCCGGCCCGGGATGCGATCGGCGAAGACGCCGATCAGGCAATGGTTCGAGCCCCGAACATGGCGCGTCGCCGGCGCTTGGCCTTCCGGCAAGACCCGAACGAACGGCTCATCGCGATAGCGCGTCGTCAACGTCTCGCGCACGCCGGCCGCGGTCGCCCCTTTGGCGAGCCGGACATAGATCGTCGACAGGATTCCCCGATTCATCGGCATCAGATGCGGCGTGAAGGCGACGGTGATCGCCTTGCCAGCCGCGTCCGACAACCCCTGCTCGATCTCCGGCGCATGGCGATGGCGAGCGACGCCGTAGGCATGAATGCCCTCGGCGACTTCGCCATAGGCCATGTCCTCGCGCGATACCCGGCCCGCACCTGAGACACCCGACTTCGAGTCGATGATGATGTCGCCAGTCTCGATGCTGCCGGCTTCAAGCAGCGGGATCAGTGGCAGTTGGACCGACGTCGGATAGCAGCCCGGATTGGCGATCAGCCGCGCCTTGGCGATCTGGGCGCGGTGGATTTCGGTGAGCCCGTAGACGGCGTCCTTCTGAAGATCGAGGGCGCGGTGGGCGTGGCCGTACCACTCGGCATAGGCCGCCGGATCGCGCAGCCGGAAGTCAGCCGAGAGATCGACGATCTTCAACGAGCGCGGCAACTTGGCGACGGCTTCCTGCGTGACGCCATGGGGCAGACAGCAGAACGCGACATCGAGCTTGGCCCAATCGACGGCCTCGATGGTGTCGAGGGCCGGCAAGCGCAGCCCACCGAGATGCGGGAAGACATCGGCCATAGTCTTGCCGGCCTTGCGGTCGGCGGTCAGGGCGCTGATCTCGACGGACGGATGGCGGGCCAGCAAGCGCACCAGCTCGGCGCCGGTGTAGCCGCTGGCGCCCATGATCCCGACCCGTGCTTTGTTGGGCGAAGCCGTCATCGTCGTTCTCCTTCGTACCCCTGAAACAAAACTGGCGTCCCGTGTGGGACGCCCGTGATCGCAAACGATCGATCGTGTCCCTATCGTTTCGAGAACTGGAAGCGACGTCGGGCCTTCATGTGGCCGTACTTCTTACGCTCGACGACGCGCGAGTCGCGGGTCAGGAAGCCGCCCTTCTTGAGGACCGGCCGCAAACCCGGCTCGTAATAGACGAGAGCCTTGCTGATGCCGTGACGGACCGCGCCGGCCTGGCCCGAAAGCCCGCCGCCGGTGACCGTGCAAACGACATCGAATTGGTTTTCGCGGTTCGACGCGGCGAACGGCTGCTGGATCAGCATGCGCAGCACGGGACGCGCGAAATAGATGTTCGACTCGCGACCGTTGACCATGATCTTGCCGGCGCCGGGCTTCACCCAGACGCGGGCGATGGCGTTCTTGCGCTTGCCGGTCGCGTAGGAACGACCCTGGGCGTCGCGCTTCGGCTCGACCGGCGCCACCGCTGCCGCAACGACGGCGGCGGGCGCGATGGTCTTCAGATCTTCGAAGGTGAGCTTCTCGTCGGCCATGGGCGTCTTATACGCTCCGCTTGTTCTTCGGGTTCATCGCCGCGACGTCGAGCGCCTCTGGACCCTGGGCGGCATGGGGATGCTCGGCTCCGGCATAGACGTGGAGCTTGCCCATCACCCGCCGACCCAACGCGTTGCGCGTGATCATGCGCTCGACGGCCTTGATGATGACCCGCTCCGGATTCTTGCCGGAGAGGATTTCGCCCATCGTCTTCGACTTGATGCCGCCGGGATAGTTGGTGTGCCAGTAGAAGCGCTTGTCCTCGAGCTTGCGGCCCGTGAGCTTCACCTTCTCGGCATTGATGACGACGATGTTGTCACCGCAATCGAGATGGGGCGTGTACATGGGCTTGTGCTTGCCGCGCAGCCGCATGGCCAACACGCTGGCGAGGCGTCCGAGGATCACGCCCTCGGCGTCCACCACAAACCACTTGTGTTCGATTTCCCGAGGTCTGGCTGAATACGTCTTCATGAACCGGTCTATCCGAAAAAAGGTCGCGCACTATGTTCATGCGGACGCACTATGTCAAAGAAAAAACGTTATTTCATCGAGGCCTAGAGGCGCGGTATTAAAATACCGTACTTGGCGTCAAACCCCGGCAAAGCCCCCTTGCGCCGGCCCGGCCTCAGCTGCAGATTGCCAGAAGATCCCGCGTCTTTGAACAAAGAGCTCCCATGAACAGTCCTGCTCACGCCAACCCGTCGGTCCAGCCGCTCCTGCTTCGCGCCGATCGCGATGGCGTCGCGACCCTGACCCTGAACCGTCCGGCCCAGCGCAACGCCCTGTCGCTGGCGTTGATCACAGAGTTGCTGGAGGCGGTCGAGGCGATCGCCAAGGACCGCAGCATCCGCGCCGTGGTTATCGCCGCCAACGGGCCGGTGTTTTCGTCGGGACACGACTTGAAAGAGCTTCGCGCCAATCCCGGCCGCCAAGCCTACGAAGCCTTGTTTGGGCGGATGAGCCAATTGATGCTGGCGTTGACCCGCTTGCCGCAGCCGGTGATCGCCAAAGTCCACGGCGTCGCCACCGCCGCCGGCTGCCAGTTGGTCGCCACCTGCGATCTCGCCGTCGCCGCGACCACTGCCAAGTTCGCGACCCCCGGCGTCAACATCGGCCTGTTCTGCTCGACGCCGATGGTGGCGCTGACCCGCGCCGTCGGCCGCAAGCCGGCCATGGAAATGCTGCTGACCGGCGAAGCGATCGACGCCGAGACGGCGTTGCGCATCGGTCTCATCAACCGGATCGTTGCGCCCGAAGGGTTGGATAGCGCCGTCGACGCATTGCTCGCGACGATCCTGGCCAAGTCGCCGCTGCCCCTCGCCATCGGCAAGTCGGCGTTCTACGCCCAGGCCGAACTCGGCCTCGATGCCGCCTACGCCTATGCCGGCGAAGCCATGACCCGCAACATGATGGCCCGCGACGCCGAGGAAGGCATCGATGCGTTCCTCGCCAAGCGGGCTCCGAAATGGGAAGGCCGGTGAACGGCACCTCGCGCCCCACATACTCCGACGAGCTTCTGCGCACCGTTTTGGCGGATGCCAAGATCGTCACCGTGGTCGGCGCGAGCCCGCGCCCCTTTCGGCCCAGCAACAACGTCATGCGATTCCTGCAGCGCAACGGCTACCGCGCCATCCCGGTGAACCCGAACGCCGTCGGCGAGACCATCAACGGTGAGATCGTCTACGCGAGCCTGGCCGACGTTCCCGGCCCGATCGACATGGTCGATATCTTCCGGCGCTCGGCCGCCGCCGGAAATGTCGTCGACTAAGCCATCCGCCTCACGTCAGCAAAGTCCATCAAATCGATATGGACCCGCATTACCCAGATGAACGATTGAACTGGCCCGCGCTGATTCCATTTGAGCTATAAGATTCGGCATCTTATCTCATTGGATTGAGGCGATGATGGCGCAGCCAGCGGGTGAAGCCCAATCCGATGCTCTCCGGCTCGATTTCGACCA
>SHVU01000027.1 GCA_009691105.1 Rhodospirillales bacterium | reverse complement strand
ATGGCCGATTTTTTGCCCCTCGCGGGGGACGTCTGGCTGTTGGGGTTTCTCATGCTTGTCGCCGCGGCCGCCGGTTTGGCGCGCGGCTTTTCGGGCTTCGGCGCGGCAATGATCATGGGGCCGCTGGCCAGCACTATCGTCGGGCCGCAGGTCGCCATCCCCCTGATTCTCGTCGTCGATGGCGTCGCGAGCTTGGCGTTGCTTCCGAAGGTCGGCCGCCTGGCAAACCGTCCGGACGTGGCGCGCGTCACGGTGGGCGCCATGATCGGGGTTCCACTGGGCGCCTACCTGCTTATCCATCTTGACCCCTTGACCATCCGATGGTCCATCGTCGCCGTGATCGCAGTGTTGCTGACCGTGCTCGGGTCGGGATGGCGCTATCACGGGAAACCGTGGACGCCGCTGACCGTTGGCGTCGGAACGGTCGCCGGATTGCTGTCCGGCCTCGCCCAACTCGGCGGTCCGCCGGTCGTCGCCTATTGGCTGGGCGGAACCAGCTCGGTGGCCGTCGTGAGAGCGAACCTGATCCTGTACTTCGCTCTCGCCACGGTCTTGTCCGCAATCGCCTATATCTGGAGCGGCTTGATCACGCCCGACGTGTTGATTCTGTCGGCCATCATCGCGCCGGTCTATGGCGTGGCCGTATGGCTCGGCGGCCGGATGTTCGGATGGGCAAACGAACGGACCTTCCGTCGCATCTGTTACGGCATGATCGCCGCCGCCGCGCTCGTTAGCATGCCGCTTTTAGATGGCATCCTGAGGTAGGATATCCGTCGGCGATCACGCGATGCAGACGATTGTTTATTTCTAACAGTCCGTGACAATTTCTAACGGTACGTAACAATCAGGAGCCATCACCATGAGCATCGACGTCGGCGATACGGTCCAGAAGTTCAAAGTCTCCGCCGATGGCGGCGAGACGGTGGCGAGCACGGACCTGAAAGGCCAGAAGACGGTCCTCTATTTCTATCCGAAGGACGACACTTCGGGATGCACGCTGGAAGCCCAGAATTTCCGCGATGCCGCCAAGGCTTTCGCCAAGGCCAAAACCCGCGTCATCGGCGTGTCCAAGGACTCGGTCGCGAGCCATGACAAGTTCAAGGCGAAGTACGATCTGAACTTCCCCCTCCTCTCCGACGACGCCGGCAAGATCTGCGAAGCCTTCGGTGTGTGGGTGAAGAAAAGCATGTACGGCCGGGAGTACATGGGAATCGAGCGGGCCACCTTTCTGATCGACGCCAAGGGCGTCGTCCGGAATGTTTGGCACAAGGTCAAGGTTCCGGGCCACGTCGAGGAGGTTTTGGCCGCCGCCCAGGCGCTCTGATGTGCTTCCGCGCTGGGGGTCGATACGCTAAAATCACTACAGCTATAGGTGGTGCGGCCCGAATATCTCGGGCCGTGAAGTCATAAAAAAACGGGAGGACGCGTCTTGAACATTCGTAGTCTTGGCTATTTGGCGCCGTTGGTCGGCGCCGCGATGGGGGCCTCGGCGGCTCTCGCCGCCGATACCGACACGGTTCGGATCGGACTCGGCCTGGAGCCGACGTCGATCGATCCGCACTTCTGGTCTGGCATCCCGAACGTCCAGATGGGTCAGAACATCTTCGATCACTTGATCGTGCTCGAAGGCGGCAAGCTGACGCCGGCCCTGGCGACGTCGTGGAAAACCCTCGACGACAAGACCTGGGAGATCAAACTCCGTCCGGGCGTGAAGTTTCACGACGGTTCGCCGTTCACGGCCGATGACGTGGTGTTCAGCTTCTTGCGCGTCCGTACCGCCGGTCTGAAGCAGTTCGCGCCCTTCTCCGACGGCAAAGAGATCAAGAAGATCGACGATCTCACGATCCATATTACGTCGGCGAAATCGAACCCGCTGGTTCCCAACGATTTCGCGCCCTACGCCATCGTCTCGAAGAAGCACACGCCCGACGACGGCAAACCGGACGAATTCAATGCCGGCAAGGCGACGATCGGAACGGGTCCCTACAAGTTCATCGAATGGAAGAAGGGCGAACGAGTCCTTCTCGACGCCAACCCCGCCTATTGGGGTGAAAAGCCAAAGTGGGCCAAAGTCATTCTGCAACCGATCCCGGCGGGTCCGTCCCGCGTCGGCGCGTTGCTCGCCGGTCAAGTCGACATCATCGACTATGTGCCGACGACCGACATCCAGAAGTTGAAGCAGAACGCGAGCCTGACGATCTCGCAGGCGCCGTCGACCCGGATCATCTTCTTCTTCCTCGATCAGGGCCGCGACGAGTCGCCCTACGTCACCTTGAACGACGGCTCGAAGTATCCGAATCCGCTTCGTGACGTCCGCGTTCGTCAGGCGATGAGCAAGGCCATCGATCGCAAGGCGATCCAGGAACGCGTCATGGACGGCCTCTCGGTCCCGGCCTCGCAGCTGATCGCCAAGGAATACTTCGGCTACAATCCGAACATTCCGGTCGAAGTGGCTGACGTCGAAGCCGCCAAGAAGATGATGGTCCAGGCCGGTTATCCGGACGGCTTCAAGATCACCCTGCACGGCCCGAACGATCGGTACGACAACGACACGCAGATCATGGAAGCCATTGCCCAGATGCTCGCGCGCATCAACATCAAGGTTGATGTTCAGGCCATGCCGTCGACGACCTACTTCACGCAGTCGGCGAAGTACGAACTCAGCTTCGGCATGATGGCCAACAGCTCGGCCACCGGCGAATCGTCGTTCCCGTTGCGTCAGTATCTCCACACTTACAGCCCGGGAACGCAGTTCGGTCTGACTGGCCTGTCGCGTTACCAGAATATGCGTCTCGATCCGATCGTCGAAGAAGCGGTGTCGGTCATCGACGACGCCAAGCGCTTAAAGATGTTCCAGGACATCATGGCGATCGGCATGCGCGACGTGGCGTATATGCCGTTGCATTACCAGGTGAACACCTGGGCCATGAAGAAGGGCATCACCTATAAGGCCCGTAGCGACGAGCGCACCCTCGCCGTCTACGTCGGCAAGAACTAGTCACGAAAAATCCCGCTCTCGGGCGGGGTCATGAAATGAAAATCGCCGCTCTCCCCGGACCGGGGAGAGCGGCGATGTCGTTTTGACGAAGCGGTCGCTTAGCCTTTGACGATCTTGGCGATTTCGTCATGGGCCCAAGCCACGACGGCCTTTGGGTCTTCCTTGTCGACGACGACCTTCTGGAGCGCGGACGCCAGCACGTAGCTGTTGTGCACGGGGCCGAGCTTCACTTCGACCGGGTGCTTCGGCGTTGGCTTCAAGTCGGTGCCGGCCTTCTCCGAGATCTCGAGCATCTTGGTGATGCTCTTGGCGTGCTTGCTCAGGATCGGGTTTTCCTTGAACGCTTTCATTTCGCTGGTGCGCTTGACGACCGGCAGCATGTGACCGGGCGCGCTTTCGACCCACGTCAGATAGTTGTCGGGGCGATAGAAGAAGTTGATGTAGATCTTGGCTTCTTCGGTCTGAACCTTGCCGCCTTTGGTGATGTAGAGCGGGTCAAAGCCGCAGGTCCAATGCGGAGTACCGCCCGTCGGATAGGGATAGAAGTCGGCCTGGATGTGGTCGTCGATCTTCGGATTCAGATCGCGGACCGTGACCAGGACGCGGCCGGTGTACATGCCGATGCCCGCCTGCCCGACGCAGAAGGCGTTGAGGGCTTCGGGATAGCTGTAGTTGTTGGCGGCGACCGGCGCGTAGGGACGGATCTCGCGCAGGAACTCAAGGGCGCGGACCGCGGCCGGCGAATTGTACACGACGCTGCCGTCGGGAGCGATGATGTCGCCACCGGCTTGGCGCGTGAACATGTCGACGATCTGGGTCGTGAACAGGCCCTTGCCGTACGGCAACGACACGCCGAACTGCGAGCCCTTGGTGATCGCTTTGGCGGTCGCAACCAGCTCGTCCCAGTTCTTCGGAACGTCGCGGCCGGCTTCCTTCAGAAGATCGGTCCGGTACCACATCGTCGAGATGACGGTCAGGCCGAGCCCCAAGCCGAATTGGTAGCCGCCGTCGTTATAGCAGTCGACCATGCGCGGATGCAGGTCGCCGACGCTCTTCACGACGTCGGCCATGTTTTCGGTCCGGCCCAGGCGATGGAACGTCGCCACGAACACGGCGTTGCCGCCGGAGCAAACTTCGGGCTGCTCGCCGCTCGCGAACGCCGCGACGAGACGCGGCTGAATGTCGGAGGTGTTGGCCTTCGAGAGCTCGACCTTGATGTTGGGATATTCTTTTTCGAAGCGGCGGTTGATTTCTTCCCAAGCCGTGATCTGCGTCGGGGCGACCTGCGTCGTCCAGTGGCGGATCGTCTTCTGGGCTTGAGCGAAGGAGCGCTTCCAGTTGGCGGTGACGGCCGCGCCGGCGACAAGCGCCCCGACCGTCTTGATGGCATCGCGGCGCCCGACGGGCCGCAGAGACTTAATGGTCACGGTCATGAGGTTACAGTGGCCTCCCCTTGATTTCGTTGGTGGTAGGAACTCGGCGTCGAGCCTATCCCGCGTTACGGCTTGCGGTCAACGCGCCCCGCGCTGGTCCGAGCCGTAACAACCGCGGAAATTCAAGGGTCTTGGCGATGGCCGGGACTGAATCGAGCGTTGCGGGTGCGGGGATGCTCTCTTAGACTATTCGGCAAGGACGGCTCTTAAGACCGCCCGCGTTTGGGACAATCCTATTCGGGAGGAACGTATGGAGAGGCACCTTCGGCTCTTCGTCGGCGCTGCCGGCGCCGAGCCGACATAGGCCAATCCGCAGCCCGATATCAAGACCCCGTAAAGTAACGCGGCAGCCCCGTCCGGCGACGGTCTGGGCGGTTGTCCTTGTTGGGGCGTGTGGCGTCGTGGTTTCCAGTCATCCAAGGGGAGTGTAGCTATCATGACAAAGCGTGCGATTGCGGCCGGTGTCGCTACGGCGGCGCTTCTTGTCGGTTCCGCCTATGCGGCGGATCTGCGTGTCGGCATGGGCGCCGAGACGACGTCGATCGATCCGCATTACTTCGCGGGCTTCGGTAACATCCAGATCGACCTCGCTATCTTCGGACACTTGGTGAACTACGATTCCAAGTTCCGGATCATGCCGGGGCTGGCCGAATCGTGGAAGTCGATCGACGATAAGACCTGGGAGTTCAAGATCCGCTCCAATGCCAAATGGCATGACGGCAGCCCGGTCACCGTCGATGACGTCATCCACACCTTCAAGCGGATTCCGGAAACCGGCCTGAAGCAATTTGCCGTCTATGTCGTCGACAAGCAGATCGTGAAGATCGACGACAAGACGTTCCATCTGAAGACCCAGGTCCCGAACCCGCTCATGCCGAACAACATGGCGGCCTTCGCGCTGGTCTCAAAAAAGCATTCCGAAGGTCTCGCGACCGAGGACTTCAACTCCGGCAAGGCCGCGATCGGCGCCGGCCCCTTCAAGTTCGTGGAATGGGTCAAGGGCGACCGTCTCGTGCTCACCGCCAACCCCGATTATTGGGCGGGCAAGCCGGGTTTCGACAAAGTGACGTTGAAGCCGATCGGCTCTAGCGCCTCGCGGGTTGCGTCCATGCTCGCCGGCGAAGTCGACATGATCGAGAAAGTCCCGGCTCCCGACATCGCCAAGCTCAAGCAGAACGCCAACCTGACGGTCGTCCAGACGCCGTCGTGCCGCGTCATGATGCTGCATCCAGACGCGTCGCGGGAAAGCTCGCCCTACGTCACCGGCCTGGACGACAAGCCGATCCGCAATCCGTTCCGCGACTCGCGGGTCCGCATGGCGGTCTCCAAGGCCATCAACCGCGATGCGATCGTGTCGCGCGTTCTAGACGGCAACGGTGTTGCCGCTAGCCAGCATCTGGCTCCGGGACTGTTCGGCCACAATCCGAACATCAAGGTCGAAGCCTACGACCCCGAAGGCGCGAAGAAGCTTCTGCAGGCCGCCGGTTACGGCCAAGGCTTCAAGCTGACCATCCACGGCACCAACGACCGCTACGACAACGACGGCCAAATCCTCGAAGCGCTCGGTCAAATGCTGAGCCAAGTCGGCATCCAGACCAAGGTCGAGCCGCTGTCCCTGACCGTCTTCTTCGGACGCCTCTACGGCAAGGTTGAGTTCTCGCTGGCGATGGCCGGCAATTGCCCGGGTACGGCCGAAGCGTCGTCGTCGCTGAAAGAGTTCGTGGCGACCTTCAACGCCTCGGACGGATATGGCATCTACAACGCCCACCGCTACTCGAACCCGCGGATCGACGCGATCATCAAGGAAGCGGTGTCGACGATCGACGATCCGAAGCGTGAAAAGCTGTTCCAGGAAGCCTTGGCCGCGGCGATCGCTGACGGAATTCCCATTCCGCTCCATCAGCAGATGAATACCTGGGCCATGCGCAAAGGTATGACCTACGAAGCCCGGACTGACGAGATGACGTTGGTCCAGTTCGCCCGTCCGAACTGACGTCCTGGATCGCTGTTGTTGCCAGCCGGCCCCGGGTCCCGTATGACCCGGGGCTTGGCGCGGCGACAGGCCGCGGCGAGAGCTAGTTCGAGACCGAGTCGGGTTCCTCATTAATGACTGTATTCATCATTCGGCGGTTGTTGCAGAGCGTCCTCGTCGTCGTCGCGATGACGCTCATCGTGTTTTTCGGTGTCAATGTCATCGGTAACCCGGTCGACATTCTGATCAATCCGGATTGCGACAAGATCTGCTATGCGGCCGCCATGAAGGCGCTCGGGCTCGATCTTCCGATCCACGAGCAGTACTTTATTTTCGTCAAGAACGTGCTGCAGGGCGACCTTGGCCGGTCGTTCATCCTCGGCATTCCGGCGATCAAGTTGATCGTGTCTCGCCTGCCCGCGACCATCGAGTTGGCCGGCATGGCGATGACGATGACGCTGGTCTTCGGCATTCCGCTCGGGCTTTGGGCGGGGTTGAGGCCGAATTCGACGAGCGGCCGGATGATCATGGGCTTCTCGATCCTCGGCTTCAGCCTGCCGACGTTCTGGGTCGGCTTGATGATGATCATGGTATTCTCGGTCGAGCTTGGCTGGTTGCCGCCCACGGGCCGCGGCGACACCGTCACGGTCCTCGGCCTTCCGTTCAGCTTCCTGACGCTGGACGGGCTCTCGCACATGATTTTGCCGGCGACCAACCTGGCGCTGTTCCACATCGCCCTCGTCACCCGCCTGACCAGGTCGGGCGTCCGCGAGACGATGCTGATGGATTTCGTCAAGTTTGCCCGCGCCAAGGGTGTCAGCTCGACGCGGGTGATCTTCGTGCACGTCCTCAAGAACATCCTGATCCCGATCGTCACGGTGCTCGGGCTCGAGCTCGGCGGTCTTCTCGCCTTCGCGGTGGTGACCGAGTCGATCTTCGCCTGGCCCGGCATGGGTAAGCTCTTGATCGAATCGATCACCCTGCTCGACCGGCCGGTGATCGTCGGTTATCTCATGCTCATCGTCTTCATGTTCGTCGCCATCAACCTGGCGGTTGATATTCTCTACTCGGCGCTGGACCCTCGGGTCCGCGTCCAAGGATCCAGCCGATGAGCCAGTCCGTGGAACCCGCGCCGGTTGCCCTCGCCGTCGAGCGGGCACGTCCCCCGATGTCGCCGTTTCGGCGTTTTCTGTCGGACTATGCCGAGGATCGCGTCGCGGTCGCGGCCTTCGTCGTATTCACGATCATCCTGGCGCTGGCCATGCTGGCGCCGCTGATTTCGCCGACCAATCCGTATGACCTTCGCTCTCTCAGCATTCTCGACAACCGCCAGCCGCCGGGCGCGCAGAGCATGCGCGGCATTACCTTCTGGCTCGGCAGCGACGGCCTCGGCCGGGACATGGTGAGCGCCATTCTTTATGGGCTGCGTACCAGTCTGTTCGTCGGCGTGCTCAGCGGCATCGCCGCGCTCTGCCTCGGCATGGCGATCGGCCTGGCCTCCGCCTACTTCGGTGGTCGCTTCGACTCGCTGGTGATGCGCCTCGTCGATCTCCAGCTGTCCTTCCCGTCGATCCTGATCGCGCTGATGCTCCTCGCCATCCTCGGCCAAGGCGTCGACAAGGTGATCCTGGCGCTGGTCATGGTGCAGTGGGCCTACTATGCGCGTGCCGTCCGCGGCAGCGCCCTGGTCGAACGGCGCCGCGAATACATCGAGGCGGCCCAGTGCCTGGCTCTCAGTCACTGGAGCATTCTGTTCCGCCATCTGTTGCCGAATTGCATGCCGCCGCTGATCGTCATCGGCACGCTGCAGATCGCGCATTCGATCGCGCTCGAAGCGACGCTGTCGTTCCTCGGCCTCGGCTTACCGCCGACCGAACCGTCGCTCGGCCTGCTGATTTCCAACGGCTTCAATTACCTGCTGAGCGGACACTATTGGATCAGCACCTATCCGGGCATCGCCCTGCTCGTCACGATCTTCAGCGTGAACTTGATGGGCGACCGGCTGCGCGACGTCTTGAACCCGCGCCTTCAGAAATAAGCTCGGTCTACCGGACGAATCGTTCGATCCGGCGTTAGCGCCGGTGACCGGGCGCGGCCTGGATCGCTTTCCACACCCGTTCCGGCGTCGCCGGCATATCGAAATCGTGGATACCGAGCGGCGCCAGGGCATCGAGCACGGCGCTGATGACCGCGCAGGGCGCCGCCAAGGTTCCCGATTCGCCGATGCCGCGAACCCCCAGCAAGTTGCTCTGGCAGACCTCGACGTTGAATGCGACTTCGTAGGACGGAACGTCATCGGCCCGCGGCATGGCGTAGTCCATGAACGAGCCGGTCACGAGCTGGCCGGATGAATCGTAGACGGTGTGTTCGAGAAACGCCTGCCCCAGGCCTTGGGCGACGGCGCCGTGAACCTGGCCTTCGGCGAGCAGCGGATTGACGATGATGCCGTAGTCGTCGACGGCGACGTAGCGGCCGATGGCGAGCCGGCCGGTTTCCGGATCGATCTCAACTTCGCAGACGTGACAGCCATTCGGGAAGCTCAGGTTCGACGGCCGATAGGAGCCGACCTCGACCAAGCCGACGTCCATGCCCGGCGGCAATAAGGTCGGCGTATAGGCGATCTTCGCGACATCGAGCATCGAGACCGTCCGGTTGGTGCCGCCGATGCGAAAAATGCCGCGCTCGAAGGTGACGTCTTCGACGGCGGCCTCGAAATGATGCGCCACGAGAATCTTGCCTTTGGCGACGATCCGATTGGCGGCCACGACGATGGCCGAGCCCCCGATCACCGTCGATCGCGAGCCCACGGTGCCGCTGCCGCGCGCCACCAGCGCCGTGTCGCCCTGCACCAAGCGGATGGACGCGAACGGCACGCCCAGATGGTCGGCGGCGATTTGGGCGAAGGCGGTTTCATGCCCCTGCCCGGTGCTCATCGAGCCCGACAGAACCGTAACGCCACCAGCGGGATCGAAACGGATTTCCGCGAACTCGTCGTTCGGCGGCCCGGCGGCGCGGTCGATGTGATTGGCGATGCCGATGCCAAGTAACGTGCCGCGCGCTTTGGCGGCGGAGCGGCGTGTCGCGAACCCGGTCCAATCGGATATCCGGGCGGCGTCGACGAGGTTCTTTTCGAAGGCGCCGCCGTCGTAGGTCCAGCCCAACGGCGTCGCGTAGGGAAACTCGTTGGGCTTTACGACATTGCGGTGCCGGATCTCGTAGCGGTCGATCCCGAGTTCGTGGGCGGCGGCGTCGACCAGACGCTCGACGATGTACATGATTTCGGGCCGGCCGGCGCCACGATAGGCATCGACCGGCGTGGTGTTGGTGTAAACCCCTTCGACCGTGACCTGCATGGCTGGGATCCGGTAGACCCCGGTGAACAGCGACACGCTGCTGGTCGGAATGACCGCGCCGTGGTTTGAGACGAACGCCCCGATGTTTGCCATCGTCTGGACGCGAAGCGCCAAGAAACGGCCGTCGGCATCGAGGGCCAGCTCGCCGTCGGTCACATAGTCGCGGGCGTGCGTGTCGGTCAGGAAGGCTTCGCCGCGATCGGACACCCATTTCACCGGACGGCCGACTCGCTTGGCGAGCCACAGCACCAAGGGTTGCTCTGGGTACGCCGCGCCTTTGGTGCCGAAACCGCCACCGGTCATGGGCACGATGACGCGCAGGCGATGGCCAGGGATGCGGAAGATGTCCTGCGTGATCAATCGGTGCAGGCTGTGCGGGTTCTGGGTGCCGGTGTGGAGTGTGTAGGTATCCTCGCCCGAGTCGTACTGGCCGATGGCGCTGCGCGGCTCCATGGGATTGGGGACGAGGCGATTGTTGACGATCCGCAGTTTCGTGACATGCGCGGCGCGACCGAAGGCGGCATCGGTTTGCGCGGCGTCGCCGGTCGCGAACAGAAAGCAGCGGTTGCCTGGCGCTTCGTCCCAGAGGAGCGGCGCATTGGATTCGCGTGCCGCCGGCGCAGCCGTGACCGCCGGCATCGTGTCGTAGTCGATCGCGATCGTCTCGGCGGCGTCGCGGGCCTGGCTCAAGGTTTCGGCGACGACCGCGACGACGGCTTGGCCCGCGAAGCGGACTCGACCATCGGCGAGAATACGGTACGGCGGGATGAAAGCCTTGGTGCCATCGGGCTGGTCCGGCATGTGGGCCGGCAGGATCGTGCCGAGCCCGTCCGCGATGATGTCTTGGCCGGTGAAGACGGCGATCACGCCAGGGTGGGCCACAGCCGCGGTCGTGTCGATCCCACGAATTCCCGCGTGGGCGTGGGGCGATCGCAGCAGGAAGACATGGGCGACGCCGGGGATAGTGAGGTCGTCGAGATAACGACCCCGCCCGGTCAGCAGGCGTTCGTCTTCGACACGCCGGAGCGGCCGGCCGACGAGGGACTCATTCATGCTGGATGCTGCAGCCTAAAAGATACGGTGCGACCACGATCGACGCTATTCTAGGCGGCCCTACCGGCTCAAGCCAGATCGAGGCGATCGTTTCCATGACGGGACCTACCGTCCCCCGAGCCGCCAGCCCCCTCCGACTCCTGGCACAGCCTGACTACCTCCGCCTCTGGACGGCCGGCGGCTTGGTCTCGTCGATGCGGTGGCTAGAACCGTTTGGTGTCAGCTTCTACGTCTTCGAACTGACTGGCTCACCATCGGCCGTCGCCATCATCGGATTTTGTTTTCTGGCCCCGCTTCTCCTATTCGGCGTCGCCCTCGGCTCGCTCGCGGCGCGCTACGACCGAAAGACCCTGATGCTGACTGGCCTCAGCATTGTCGCGACGGTGCAAACAACTCTTGCTGTCCTCGCGTTCTTCGAAGTGATTGCCCTGTGGCAGATCGCGCTCGGGATGTTCATCAGCGGCACCTTCGTCACCAGCGAATTTCCCGTTCGCCGAACCATGGCGGCCGAGGTGGCGGGACCGGGTCGCACCGGGCCGGCCATGGCCCTCGATCAAGCCACGCACACCGGAACGATGGCGCTGGGTCCGGTGGTCGGCGGGCTGTTGATCGAAACCGTCGGGTTTTACGGCGTCTATGTGCTGGGCGCCGTCTTCTACGGTCTCGCCATTCTTCTTGCCGTCGGCGTGACCTATCGTCCGGCGCGAGTCGACTATGGCGGCGTGCGCTTCCGCGACATTGTCCGCGATGGTCTCCGGTTTGCGGTCTCGAGCCGCCTGATGGTTGCGGTTCTCGCTGTGACCGTGATCGTCAATTTCTTCGCGACGTCGTTCTCGTCGATGATCCCGGTCTTGGGCAAAGAAAGCTTGGGCCTCACGGCCTTTCCGATCGGTCTTCTCTCGGCGGGATACGGTATCGCGTCATTCTTCGGCGCCGTCGCGGTGTCGTTCGTATCGTTGCGATATCTGGGCGCAGTCTATTTCTGGGGAACGGTCCTGCTGTTTCTCGCTCTCTTCGGATTGTCGGGCGCCCCTGGATTTGCCGCGGCCTTCGCGTGTCTGTTCGCGGCGGGCTTTGGCTTGGCGGGATTTTCAGCGGCCCAAGGCGCGTTGGTGCTGAGCGCCGCGCCGCCGACAATGCGCGGCCCGGCGTTTGGAATTATGACCATGTTCATGGGAGCCAGCCCGTTCGGAATCCTGCACGTCGGATTCCTGGCCGACTATTTTGGAATCGCCGGGGCGATTGCGATCGTCGCCTTCGAAGGCCTGGTGGCCCTCGCCGTGATCTACGCTCGGTATCCCGAACTGTATCGCCCGGACACGAGCGCCTAGGTCGTTATTTCGAGAGCAGAAGCGGCCGAAGTTTGATCATCGAGGCCCGCTGCTTAAAGCGCGAACGACGGATACCGAGGCCATGGCTAAGGCGCGCGATGATGTCGGTGATGACGGCGGCGATGTAGCGGAAGACCAGCACGGACGACTCCTTCACAACGAAAGCGATTCGATTGTCTGGACTGTCCGTTGCGATCCTTAACGAATGGTTAATTAGGGCCAAGACTGGCTTGGCGTAACGATCCTGGCCTGCTAGGCATCCCCCTGATTTTGGACCTGCCAGGAGGGTCGTCGCGATGGAGTTTTTAACCGATCCCAACATGTGGGCGAGCTTGGCCACCCTCGCCGCTCTCGAGATCGTCCTCGGGGTCGACAACCTGATCTTCATCTCCATTGTCGCGGCGAAGCTCGATCCGTCGATGCGCCAACGGGCCCGGCAGATCGGACTCGGTCTGGCGCTGTTCATGCGGATCGGCCTGTTGGCCGGCATCTCGTGGGTCGTCGGTTTGACCCAACCGATCTTTTCGTACACCGAGCTCACCCTCTCCTGGCGCGACGTGATCTTGATCGGCGGCGGCTTGTTCCTGCTCGCCAAGTCGACGACCGAGATTCACCACACCCTGGAAGGCGCAGCCTCGACGGGACCGCAGCGCATCGCCAGCACATTCCCGGCCGCGATCGGTCAGATCGCCGTGCTCGACTTGGTCTTCTCGTTGGACTCGATCATCACCGCGGTCGGTATGGCCCAAGACATCTGGGTCATGATCGCCGCCGTCGCCCTCGCCATGATCGTCATGGTGTTCGCTGCGAAGCCGGTGACGGACTTCGTGGATCGCCACCCGACGGTGAAAATGCTGGCCCTCAGCTTCCTGTTGCTGATCGGCGTAGCCTTGATCGCCGAAGGCTTCGGGGCCCACGTCCCGCGCGGCTACCTGTACTTTGCGGTGGCTTTCTCGGTCGCGGTCGAACTGCTCAACCTCTACGCGACCAAGAAGACCAAGAAAAACTAGAATTGTTCAGGTATTGGATCTGAAAAATTGCCTAAAGCCCTGATATCGTGCGTTAACTTTTTGAAAAAAGACGCACGAAACACTGCTTTCCGAGGCGCCAAGCGCGCGCCTCGGGCCGGTCGCTTCTGCCTTACGAAGGCTGAAGTGGGAAGTGGCTAGTTTTCGACGACGAGGTTTTCGGCGGAGCTTCTTCCGCGCTCCCCCGGAACCAGGTCGAATTGAACCCGTTGACCTTCCCCCAGGGTCGTCAGGCCAGCGCGCTGCACGGCCGAGATGTGCACGAACGCGTCTTTTCCACCACCCTCAGGCTGAATAAAGCCATAGCCCTTGGTGGGATTGAACCACTTTACCGTACCGACTGCCATTGTCTCTCTCTCTCTCGTCGCTTCCCAATTGAACCGAGGGGCCTGATTCGTTTCAGACCAAGCCTCCCCTCAATATTTTGGCGCGGGCCGGGTCGGCTGTCGAGACCGAAGTCAGGACCGGATGCCTGTCTGCAAGCGCTCAAATCTGCAAATAGGAACGAGACGGCAACGCACGATGACGCTTTGGTTTGTCCACCTGTCTGAATAAAGGGAATCCTGGGGGCAACTTGTGCGAAGTGGCGCGTAGGTGTTGCGCCTGAGGACCGCGGCTGGAATATTCGGCCGGCGCGCGTCGCGTTCGAGGGCACTCTTGCATCGAACCGCGATCACAGGCGTCGGGGCTCGGGACGATGCGGATCGAAATCATTTTCGACACGATCTGCCCGTGGTGTTACATCGGGAAACGCCGGCTTGAGCAGGCCCTGCTCGAGCGTCCGCACGTCACCGTCGAGAAGCGCTGGCGGCCATTCCTACTCAACCCGGATATGCTGAGCGACGGACTCGATCGCCGCTCCTATCTCGCCCAGAAATTCGGCAGCGAAACCCGCGTTCAGCGGATGCAGGACGCCATCGCCCAGGTCGGCGAGTCGGTCGAGATCGAGTTTGCCTTCGATCGCATCGAGCGGACCGCGAATTCGATGGAATCTCATCGCCTGGTCAGGTTCGCCGACCGCACCGGTAAGTCCGACGCCTGCGTCGAGGCCTTGTTCGTGAGCTACTTCGTCAACGGCCACGATATCGGCCAGATCGAGACGTTGATCGCCATCGGAACGGAGGTCGGTCTCGACCGCGGGGCCCTCCGCGGTTATCTCGAAAGCGGCGACGATAGGATGGAAATCATCGACGAAAACCGGCGCGTTCACACCATGGGCGTCGCCGGTGTCCCGACGTTTATCTTCGCGGGGGAATACGCCATTGCCGGTGCGCAAGATCCGACCGTGTTGACGCGCTTGATCGATGCGGCCGCGGTCCTGCCGGAACCGGCTGTTGCGGCGCCCCAGGACAAACCCCCAGATTTCGTATTAACGAGTTGTTAATCTGCATGGCATTGCAATTGCGCGAGTCGATCCTGAGGCGTGTCTCGTGGAGATCTTGTTAGGTGTTCTTGTTCTTGGTGTCGCGTTCGTGTCCCTGTGGATCTCGGGCACGGCGCAAAAGGGCATCGAAAGCCAGCGTCAGCAGATGCTGAGCAGCACACGCGCCGCCGTCACTGCGCACGACAATGCCATTGCGTCGCTCGAACGGCGCATGCAAGTCGTTGAAAAGACGATCAAAGCCTTCCAGACGACCCGCTCCCAGGACGCCAAAGTCCTGCAGCAGCTGGAAGAACAGACCCGCAGCCTGCGTACCCAGATCAACGAAGCGCCCATGGCCGCTCCGGCCGCTCGGTCCCGCGCCGGCTGATCTCTGCCGGGACGCTGCAATGTCCCGGATTACTTTCCTTTTTCTCGTCTTTTCGTTCGGCTTCGTCTCGATCGCGGCGGCACAGGCACCAGCGCCTGCCATCGAACGCTTTGACGTCGCCTATGCGATCCCCGGGCTGAACAACGCCGGCACACGCGAGATCAATGGAACGCTCCGACTCCAGGCCGGCCCTCGCCCTTTGCCCGCGGTTGTCCTCCTCCATGGCTCGTCCGGCATCGACGGCCGCGGCGTCTATCACGGCAACGCTCTCAACGCCGCCGGGATCGCCACACTGGAAATCGAGATGTTCGCGCGCGGTGGCCGACCCACCGGCTTGTCGGCGACCGTGCCGCATGCCATCGGCGCGCTCAATTTTCTGGCCGATCGTCCCGATATCGATCCGGCGAAGATCGGCGCGATGGGGTTTTCGTGGGGCGGCGGGTTGAGCCTGGTCATGCTGACGGCCCGCGCTGTCCGGCAAGCCGATCATCCCAACCGCGCCTTTGCGGCCCATGTCGCGTTCTATCCGGTGTGCTGGCCGTTCACGCCGGAGGCGCAGAACCGAGGCCGCGGTATTCCCATGGGTCTTTTGACCGGCGCTCCGATCTTGGTCCTCGCCGGGGAGAAGGACGACTACGATCAGCCGGACAGCTGTCTGAAATTCCACGCGTCGGTTCACGAAGACTATCGCAGCAAGATCACCGTTCATGTCTTCCCCAGCGCTACCCACAAATGGGACGCCGGCGTCGACGAGACGATGGAAGATCCGAATGCCTATT
The DNA here is from genome assembly GCA_009691105.1 of Rhodospirillales bacterium. Taxonomy (GTDB): domain Bacteria; phylum Pseudomonadota; class Alphaproteobacteria; order Rhodospirillales; family SHVU01; genus SHVU01. The sequence goes on along the minus strand of SHVU01000027.1, from coordinate 9,494 downwards.
TGGGTCGCGGCGGCCGCGTCACCGTGCGATCGAATAGCCGCGTGACCGAAGAGTCGCGCCAGGTGTCGGTGGATTTCTTCCGCCGCGTCTTCGCGCTGGATCAGAAATAGCCGCTTAGTTCGGCTGACTGGCGATATGGACGAGCTTTTCGAGCGTCGCTTTGACGCCGGCGAGACGCGCCGTGCCGTCGTCCCAGGCCCGCGTCAGCACGAGTTTCTGATCTGGTCGGACCCGGGCCGCGCCCGGTTGGCGAATGACGAAATCGACCAGACCTTGCGGGTTCGCGAAGCGGCCTTCGCGGAACGATAGAACCGCGCCTCGCGGGCCGGCTTCGATGCGCTCGACGCCGGCTTTCAGGCAGAGATGTTTGACGGCGACGGTCTGCAGCAGATTCTCGACCTCACTTGGCAACGGACCGAAACGGTCGATCAGTTCGGCGGCGAAGGACTCGCTTTCGGTCGGGTCGGCGATGGTCGCGATCCGCCGATACAGGCCCATGCGCACGCCGAGATCGGCGACATAGGTTTCCGGAATCAAGACCGGGATGCCGGTCGAGATCTGCGGGCTCCAATCCGTGTCGCTGCTGGCCGCTGGGATGCCTTCGCTGCGCGCCGCTGCGACGGCGTCTTCGAGAAGCTGCTGATACAGATCGATGCCGACTTCGCGGATGTGACCAGACTGTTCCTCGCCCAGAAGATTGCCGGCGCCGCGAATGTCGAGATCGTAACTGGCCAGCGAGAACCCTGCCCCCAGCGAATCCAGGGTCTGCATGACCTCGAGCCGCTTTGCCGCGGTTTCGGTCAGGGCTTGGCGCGCCGGAATGGTCAGGTAGGCATAGGCCCGGATCTTCGATCGGCCGACGCGGCCACGCAGTTGATAAAGCTGCGCCAAGCCGAACATGTCGGCGCGGTGAATGACGATGGTGTTGACGCGCGGCAAGTCGAGACCGCTTTCGATGATCTGGGTCGACAGCAGCACGTCGACGGCGCCGTCGTAGAACGACGCCATGGTGTCTTCGATCTGCTTCGTCGCCATCTGGCCATGGGCGACGGCGAGTTTGAGTTCGGGCGCCAGTTCCTTGAGTTGGATCAGAAGTTCGTCGATGTCCTCGATCCGCGGGCAGACGTAGAAGCTCTGGCCGCCGCGATGATGTTCGCGCAGCAAGGCCTCGCGGATGACGACGCGGTCGTAGGGCGTGACGAAGGTCCGGACGGCGAGTCTGTCCACCGGCGGCGTCGAGATCAGGCTGAGATCGCGCACCCCAAGCAACGCCATCTGCAAGGTGCGCGGGATCGGCGTCGCGCTGAGAGTCAAAACGTGGACGTCGGCCTTGAGTTGTTTGAGTCGCTCCTTGTGGCGGACACCGAAGTGCTGTTCCTCGTCGACGACAAGAAGTCCCAGGTCCTTGAAACCGATGGACTGCGACAACAGAGCGTGGGTGCCGATGACGATCTCGATCTTGCCCTCTTTCAGTTCGGCTTTGATCGCGTCGGCCTGTTTCGGCGTTACCAGCCGCGATAGTTGAGCAATCCGCACCGGAAATTCGGCGAAGCGCGCGCGGAACACTTGATAGTGCTGCCGCGCCAAAAGCGTCGTCGGCACGACGACTGCGACCTGCTTGCCGGACATCACGGTCACGAAAGCGGCACGCAGCACCACCTCGGTCTTGCCGAAGCCGACGTCGCCGCAGATCAGCCGGTCCGTCGGATGGCCGGTCTCGAGATCGGCGAGCGTGTCGTCGATTGCCCTCGCCTGGTCCTCGGTCTCCTGGAACGGAAAGCGGGCGCAGAATTCCTCGAAGCTTTCGGTGGGCCGGACCAGTCTCACGCCACGGCGGAGTTTGCGTGCCGCCGCGATCTTGATGAGCTCTTCGGCCATCTCGCGCAGGCGCGTCTTGGTCTTCGATTTGCGGGCCTGCCACGATGCCGCGCCGAGCTTGTCGAGCTGGGCCCAGGCCATCTCCGATCCGTAGCGCGACACGAGCTCGATGTTCTCGACCGGCAGAAAGAGCTTGTCGTCTCCGGCATAGATGAGGCGCAAGCAATCGTGGGGCGCGCCCGAGACTTCGATGGTTTCGAGGCGCTCGAACCGGCCGATGCCGTGATCGGCGTGGACGATGAGATCGCCTTGGTTCAAGGCCGCGACTTCGGAAATGAAGTTCTCGGGTCGGCCGCGACGGCGCGCCGGGCGGATCAGGCGTTCGCCGAAAATGTCTTCTTCGGTGACGATGGCAAGGCCGGGCGTCTCGAAGCCGCGGCCAAGCCCGAGAACGGTCACACCGACAGCTCCACCGAGCGTGCGGGCTCCCGCCCAGTCCTCGACGACGGCGAGTCCCTCGATGGAATGCTCGCGCAACACCGAGATCAGGCGGTCGCGCGAGCCCGGGGTTTGTCCCGTCAGGACGACAATGCGGTTCAAAGCCCGTTGCGCGACAAGATGGCGACCGAGCTCAGCAAAGGGATCGCCGTTCGGCTCGGTGCGGAAATGGGCGAAGTCCGGACCGGTGCGGCCGCCGGCGTCGATGGCGCCACCGAGATCTTCGGGCGGTGCGAACGGCGACAGCTCGGCGACCGGTCGCCCGGCTAGAAGTTCGTCCCAGGCGGCGCGGTCGAGATACAGGCGGTTCGGTGGCAGCGGCCGATATGGCGCTTCGGCGGCGCTGGGCGCGGCCTGGGCGACGTCGCGGCGCGCCGTGTAGTACTCGGCGATCAGGGCGAGACGCTCGTCAGCGGCGGCCTCGACGCCAGGATCGAGCGCGATGACCGCGTCGGGCGCGTAGTCGATCAGGGTTTCGAGACGGTCGTGGAACAGCGGCAGCCAATGTTCCATGCCGACGTGACGCTTTCCGGCCGACACGGCTTGGTAAAGCGGATCGTCGTCGCCGACCGCGCCGAACAGCGCCCGATAGCCGACCCGGAAGCGGGCCACCGCGTCGTCCGACAAGGCGATCTCGCTCATCGGCTTGAGCTCGACGGTGGCGAGACGTTCGCTGGTCCGTTGGCTTTCCGGATTGAAGGCGCGGATCTGCTCCAACGTGTCGCCGAAGAAATCGAAGCGCAGTGGTTCGTCCCGGCCGGGCGGAAACAGATCGACGATGCCGCCTCGCACCGCGAATTCGCCGGGCTCCATGACGACGTCGCTCGGCCGGTAGCCGTGACGTTCGGCAAACGCGGCGACGGCGGCGGGATCGAGCTTTTGGACCGCCGTGATGGTGAGCTGAGCGTCGGCGAAGCTGGCCCGCGGTGGAACGCGCTGAAGGAGCGCTGCGACCGTCGTCAGCACGATCCGTCCGGCCCGCGGCCGCGGTCGGCACAGCCCGGTGAGCGCATCGATGCGGCGGCTGACGATTTCGGCGAGCGGCGGCGCCCGGTCGTAGGGCAGAACGTCCCAGGCGGGAAAGCGCAAACGCTCGATGGCGGGGGCGAAGAACTTGAGTGCGTCTTCGAGCCGCGCCGCCCCGACATCGTCCTTGGCGACAAAAATCAGGTCGCGGCCCTGCGCCAGCTCGGCGACGACCAGGGCGTCGGCGCCCTCGGGCGCGCCGCCGATCAGTCGTCGGCCGGGTTTCTCCATGGCCTTGGCGAGCCCTGCCCCGATCAGGACGGGCTCAGCGGTGACGGTCGTTGCCATAGCGGATCAGGCGGCGCATCAAATCACTATCGAGTTCGGGCGGCGGTGGGCGGCGGCCGCTGATCCAATCGACCAGATCGGCGTCGTTCTGGCCGACCAGGATTTCGAAGCGGTCGAGCTCCGGTCCGGTGAATTCGGCGACGTAGCGCGCCGCAAAACCGCCGAAGAGGATGTCGGCTTCCCGGGTCCCCCGGTGCTGGCTTCGGAATAGCAGGCGCTTTTGGCGATCATCCATCGCGGGGGCTTAGCATGAATCGGCGATTTGCGAACCGGTCAGTGTTCCCTAGGATATAGGTCGAGCCGACGCTCCTGTCAGCCGATCAACGCCATGCGCCCCGAGATCCTCAACCCCCTCTTTGCAGCCGCGACCTCCTTGAGCGGCGTCGGGCCTCGCGTCGCCGAGGCGCTGGAACAAATCGGCGTTCGCCGAGTCGCCGATCTTCTGTGGCACTTGCCGACCGGAATCATCGATCGGCGCTATGCCACGACCATCGCCGATGCCGAGCCGGGTCGCATTGCGACGATCACCGTGACCATCGGCCGGCATAAGCCCGGCTACGGACGACGCCAGCCCTACAAGGTCGTCGCTTCCGACCCCACCGGCAGCATGAGTCTCGTCTTCTTCAACGCCCGCCCCGACTATCTGAACAAGATGCTGCCCGAGGGCCAGGTCCGGGTGGTCAGCGGACGTCTCGAGCGTTTCGGCAAGGAAACGCAGATGGTGCATCCCGACCGCATCGGTACCGCCGACGAGATCGCCGGGCTTCGCGCCATCGAGCCGGTGTACCGGCTGACCGAAGGTTTGAGCTTGAAGGTTTTGGCTAAAGCCGTCGGCGGCGCCCTGAACCGTGCCCCCGAACTTCCCGAGTGGGCCGATCCCGCGTTCGCCGCGGCGCAAGTCTGGACGTCCTGGCGGATCAGCTTGCTTGCGGCGCATGGGCCGGGCGATGAAGCGGCTCTCGATCCTGCGACGCCGTCGCGCCGTCGTCTTGCTTATGACGAGCTGCTGGCCAATCAGCTTGCCTTGTCGTTGGTCCGCCGTCAGATGCGCCAGCGCAAGGGCCGCGCCGTTCGCGGCGACGGGCGATTGAAAGATCGCGTCCGTTCGGCTCTGCCCTTTCGCCTCACCGCCTCCCAGGACCAAGCGATCAGCGAAATCGTCGCCGACATGGGGGCCGAGAACCGCATGCTTCGCCTGCTCCAAGGCGACGTCGGCAGCGGCAAAACCCTGGTGGCGTTGTTCGCCATGCTGAACGCCGTCGAAGCCGGTGCCCAGGCCGCCTTGATGGCGCCAACCGATGTGCTGGTGCGCCAACACCTTGCGACGATCGAGCCGTTGGCCAAGGCCGCCGGCATCGAGGTCGTCGCCCTGACCGGGCGCGACAAAGGCCAAAAGCGCGAAGCCGCCCTCGCCGCTCTGGCTGATGGGACGGCGTCGCTTGCCATCGGAACCCATGCGCTGTTCCAGGAAGGCGTCGCGTTCCACGACTTGGGCCTTGCCGTCATCGACGAGCAGCATCGCTTCGGTGTTCACGAGCGTCTGATGCTTGCCGGCAAAGGCAAAGGCACGGACGTGCTGGTGATGACGGCGACGCCGATCCCCCGCTCGCTTCTGCTGACCGCCTACGGCGACATGGATGCTTCGCGGCTGACCGAGAAACCGGCCGGGCGAAAACCCATCGACACCCGCGTCATGCCCTTGAAGCGCCTGGACGAGCTGATCGAAGCGGTCCGGCGATCCATTTCCACCCGGGCCAAGGTCTTTTGGGTCTGCCCGTTGATCGAGGAATCCGAAGAGGTCGACGCCGCCGCCGCCGAGGAGCGGTATCAACACCTCGCGGCCATTTTCGGCGAGCGTGTCGGCTTGGTGCATGGTCGCATAAAAGCCGCCGAGCGGGATCGCGTCATGGCGGCGTTCAAGGACGGCAACGTCGATATTCTGGTCGCGACCACAGTGATCGAAGTTGGCGTCGATGTGCCCGACGCCACGCTGATGGTCGTCGAGCATGCCGAGCGCTTTGGGCTGGCCCAGCTTCATCAATTGCGCGGTCGGGTCGGTCGTGGCGAAGCCAATTCGACATGCGTTCTGATCTACGGCGAACCGCTGACCCAGACGGCGCGAGCCCGCTTGAAAATCCTGCGCGAGACCGACGACGGATTCCGTATTGCCGAAGAAGATCTGCGCTTGCGTGGCGCCGGTGAATTGTTGGGGACCCGCCAAAGCGGACTGCCGGAATTCCGGATGGCCGATCTTGCCCATCATGCCGATCTTCTGCAGACGGCGCGGGCCGACTCCAAGCTGATGCTCGATCGCGATCCGGAGCTCAAAGGGGCGCGCGGCCAAGCCTTGCGCGTCTTGCTCTATCTGTTCGACCGCGACGTCGCGGTCCGCTATCTGGCGTCCGGCTAGGACCCAGGACGGCTCAGCGCCGTGCGATCTGGAGGCGTGACGAGCCCGCCCGAAATTACCAGCTTGAATGCCTCTTCGACGGTCATGTCGAGATAGACCAGGCTGTCGCGCGGCACGAACAGCAGAAATCCCGAGGTCGGGTTCGGTGTCGTCGGCACGAAAACGCCGATCGTGTCGTCGTCCAAGCGCCTGGCGATCTCGCCCTGCATGCCGCTGGTGACGAAACCGATGGTCCAGGTTCCGGCACGCGGATATTCGAGCAACACCGCCTCGCGGAATGCCGTCGACCGGGCCGCCAAGATCGTCTCGAAGATTTGTTTGAAGGTCCCGTGGAAGCTGCGGATCACCGGCATCCGCACGAGCAGGTTTTCGCTCACCCGGACGAAGACGCGTCCGAGAACGCCGGCCGTCAACGCCCCGATCAACGTCAAGCCGACGACCACGACGATAATTCCGACCCCCGGGATGCCGAACGGAAGATAGGTGTCGGGCGTGTAGCGGTCCGGAATGAACGACGCGACCTGTCGATCCACGAAGCTGATGAAGAGCGCGGCGAGATAGAGCGTCAGCAGGGTCGGGCCGGTGATCAGAACGCCGGCGATGAAATAGGCGCGAAGCCGCGCGCCGAGACGGCGGCGGAGCTTTCGGCCGGCGGTGCTGAAACGCCCGCCGTCAGACATGGAGGATGTCATTGAAAATGCGCCGCTCGAGGCGGCGGAGACGATCGCGCGATGGGAACCGGCTTAGGCCTTCGTCTTGGCCGGAGTAGGTTTCACGGTCGTCGGCGCCTGGTCCGGGTCGGTTTTGGTTGCGAGCGGCAGAGGCGCGGATTGCTGCTTGGCGCTGAGATTGCGGATGTTGTCGACGAAGATGCGCAGCAAGCGACGAATGAAGGGATCGGTCTTGGCGAGCTTTTCTTCGAAGATCGCCCGCGTGATGACCAGAACCGTCGTCGATTCGACGGCAACGGCGCTCGCCATGCGCGGCGCGTCGTCGATCAAGCCCATGTCGCCAAGGATCGCGCCCTCGCCCACCGAGCCCAGCACCACTTCGGCGCCGTCGATCGATTTGACGATCTCGATCCGGCCTTTCTGAAGCAGGTAGGCTTGGTTCGCCGGATCGCCTTCGCGAAAGACCCTGTCGCCGGCGGGGGATAATCTTGCGGTCGAGGACTGCTTGAGCCATTGAATATCACCGTCTGTCTGGGGCGAACCCGCCACCACCGGCAGACACCGATCGTGGGTCCCCAATTCTGGCCGATTTCAAGGGACGGGGGTATGAGCAAAATCACACTAACACCATCATGACACGTCAGTACCCCAAAGCCCCGGTCGTCGGCGTCGGTGTCGTCATCCTTCGGGACGATATGGTCCTGCTTGTCCAAAGAGCTAAGGACCCGGGCCGTTTGACCTGGAGTTTGCCGGGCGGCGCCCAGGAGCTGGGTGAAACCGTTTTTGATGCGGCGCGGCGTGAAGTCCGCGAAGAAACGGGGTTGGATGTCACGATCCTCGGTCTCGTCGATGTCGTCGATTCCATCCGCCGGGATGCCGAAGGACTCATCGTATACCATTATACGCTCGTCGACGTTGCCGCCGAATCCCTCTTCGGAGAGCCCCAAGCCAGTTCTGATGCGGCGGCATGCCGATGGGTTCGGCGCGCCCGGACCGATGAGTTCAAGCTGTGGACGAAGACAAGCGAGGTGATCGCCGCCGCGTTCGCGCTGCGCGAACGGCTTCGGAAACGTTAGCCGATCAGGATCTGTGACCGCAGCCGGTCGTTTGCGGCGTTCGGACGATTTCTCGAAGGCTGAGCGCCGGTCCCTGAGGACCGATCGTCAGCCCTGCTTTTTCAGATATTTGATCAGATCTTCGCCGGACAACGGCGGGGTGATCGCATACCCCTGGGCTTCGTCGCAGGCGTACTCGGACAGCAAAACAAGCTGCTCTTCGGTTTCGACGCCTTCCGCGGCGACGCGGCGGCGCAGGCTTTGGCCCATGCCGATGATGGCGCGAACAACTTCGGCGTCGCTCGGGTCTTTGGTGATGTTGGCGATGAACGACCGATCGATCTTGATGGTGTCGATCGGATAGCGCTTGAGATAGACCAGCGACGAATAGCCGGTCCCGAAATCGTCCATGGCGATGCGGATGCCGAGATCGTGCAATTTGCCGAGCGCTGTGACGTTGCGGCTGGAGTCCGACATCAGCATCATTTCCGTCACCTCGATTTCTAGGCAATCGGGCGACAGGTTGTTGTCGGAGAGAGCGCGCTCGATAAACGACACGAACCGCGGTTCGCGAAGCTGGCGCGTCGTCAAGTTGATGGCAATGCGGAGCGGCGGCAGGCCGCTCGCGACGATGGCCTTAAATTGATCGAGGGCCGATTGGACGACCCACCGGCCGAACTCGAGCGCCATGCCGGATTCTTCGAGGACCGGAATGAACCGGCTGGGCGGCACCGAGCCGAGCTCGGCGTTGTTCCAGCGCATCAGCGCTTCCAGGCCGGAGATCTTGCGCGTCTTGAGCTCGATTTTCGGTTGGAAGTGCAACGACATCTCGTTGCGCTCGATCGCCTTGACGAGATTGTTGCGCAGGATCAGGCGCTGGCGGACTTCCTCGTTGAGATCGGCCGTGAAGAATTGATAGTTGGCTTTGCCGCGTTCTTTGGCGCGGTACATCGCCGCGTCGGCCTTGCGCAGAAGCTCGTTGGCGTCGCCGGCGTCGTCGGGAAAGATCGTGATGCCGATCGAGCCCGAGACGAAGGCTTCTTGGCCTTCTAGGACGAAGGGCTTGGCGAGCGAGTCGAGGGTTCGCTGGGCCACCATTGGCGCGTTCCGGGGATCGGCCAAGTCCGGCATGATCACGGTGAATTCGTCGCCGCCGAGACGGGCGACGGTGTCACCGCTTCTGACGCAGGCGCTGAGACGGACCGCAGCTTCCTTCAGCAGCAAGTCACCGATGTCGTGGCCCATGGTGTCGTTGACGAGCTTGAAGCCGTCGAGATCGATGAACATGAGCGCCAGCTTCTTGCCCTTGCGCCCCATGGCGACGAGGGCTTGGGTCAGGCGATCGACGAACAAGGTACGGTTGGGCAGTCCGGTCAGGCTGTCGAAATTCGCCTGGTAGCGAATGTGCTCTTCGTCCTGCTTGCGTTTGGTGATGTCGCCGATCAGCGCGGCGTATTGGCGCACTCGACCGTCATCATCGTTGATCGAGGAGATCGACAGGCTCTCGGCGTAGTCGTCGCCGTTCTTGCGCTTGTTCCAGATCTCGCCTTCCCAGTGGCCCAGCCGCTGGATGGCCTTACGCATCTTGGCGTGATTGACCGGATCGGCCTTGAGCACTTCGAGGAACGGCGGTTGTTTGCCGATGACATCCTCGGCGCTGTAGCCGGTGATATCCGTGAAGGCCGGGTTGACCGAGGTGACGTTGAACTGCGAGTCGGCGATGACCAC
>SHVU01000004.1 GCA_009691105.1 Rhodospirillales bacterium | reverse complement strand
TATTGGTGGGCGCACCAGGACTCGAACCTGGGACCCGCTGATTAAGAGTCAGCTGCTCTACCATCTGAGCTATGCGCCCGAAGAGGGCCGAGGCTATAGCAAAGCCCCGGGGGCTTGTCGATACGTCCCGGCGAGGGCTCGGGCCGGCTAGACCTCGGGGCCCATCACGTGCCGCGAAATGATGACGTCGCGGTGGACCCAGACGCCCATCATCAGGCCGAAGCCGAACAGCATCGCGAGCATCGCCGAGCCGCCATAGGAAATCAGCGGCAGCGGCACGCCGACCACCGGGATCAGCCCCATGACCATGGCGACGTTGATGAAGACGTAGAGGAAGAACGTCGTGATGACGCCCATCGCCAGCAACCGCCCGAACTGGCTGCGGGACCGGAGCGCGATGGCGAACCCATAGGCGAGGATGACGACGACGAGGCCGAGCAGCGCCAGGCCGCCGACCAACCCGAATTCCTCGGCTAGCATCGTGAAGATGAAATCGGTCTGCTTCTCGGGCAGGAAGCTCAGGTGGCTTTGCGTGCCCTGCAGATAGCCGCGCCCGAACACACCGCCGGAGCCCAGCGCAATCTTGGACTGAATGATGTGATAGCCCCGCCCCAAGGGATCGGACTCGGGGTCCAGGAAGGTAATGACCCGCGCCCGCTGATAGTCGCGCAGGAACTGCCAGGCGATCGGCAAGGTGCCGATTACCAAGAGCCCGGCGGCGACGAAGGCCCAGATCCGGATGCCAACGAGAAACATGATCGCAGCGCCGCCCGCGGTCAACATGATGGCCGTGCCAAGGTCTGGCTGGCGCAAGACCAGCGCCACCGGAACGAGGATCAAGCCGATCGGCGGAATGAGAAAGAGCGGCCGGTTGGCGGCTTCGACGCTGGCCCAGTGAAAGTACCGCGCCAGCGCCAGAACCAGGGCGAACTTCATGAGCTCGGACGGCTGCAACGTGATGACGCCGAGATCGAGCCAGCGTTGCGCACCCATGCCGATGGCCCCGCCGACCTCGACGATGACGAGAAGCGCCAGAACAACCCCGTAAATGCCGTAGGCGTAGCGGAGCCACAGCCGCGTATCGACGATCGCGACCATGACCAACAAGCCAAGGCCGACCACGAAGCGCAGCATCTGCCGGCCGGCCCAGGGCTCGATCCGGCCGCCGGCCGCAGAATACAGAACCGCGAACCCGGCGCTCGCCAAGAGAAGCAGAAGAAACAGGAAAAACCAGCGGACCTGCCAGAGCTTCTCGCCGAGCGTCATCTCGGAGCGGCCCAGAGGGCTCACCGCCAACATCGGCTCAGCCTCCCTCGTGGCTCGCGGAGGGCGGGACCGGCAAGGTGGAAACCTGTCCGCCCGCTCCCTCGCGGCGGCGATCCAGCCGCTGCGCTTCCAGCAGAATATCGCGGGCGATGGGCGCTGCGACGGCCGAGCCGCCGCCGCCGTGTTCGACCAGCACGGCGCAGACGTAGCGCGGCGCCGAGACCGGCGCGAAGCCGACGAAGACGGCGTGATCGCGCTCAGCCCATTCCAGGCTTTCGTTGGTGCGGACCTTGGTCTGGCGTTCGGCCTTGGAAATCCGGCGGACCTGGCTGGTTCCGGTCTTGCCGGCCATCTCGAAGCCGCGCTCGGTGATGCGCGAGCGATAAGCCGTGCCCTGCTGTTCGTTCATGACGCCGACCATGGCGTCGAAGACCAACTTCAGATTTGCCGGCTGGAGCCCCAAGCTCTCGAAGGTTCGCTCCGGCGCGTCTTCGACGCCGTTGTGATCGACGATCCGGCGCGTCAGGCGCGGTTCGACGGCGAACCCGCCGTTGGCGATGCGCGACGCCATGACCGCGAGCTGCATAGGCGTCGTCAGCATGTAGCCTTGGCCGATACCGGCAATCAGCGTCTCGCCGACATGCCAGGGTCCGCCGACGTTGGCCGCCTTCCAAGCCCGGGTCGGCATGACGCCGCCCAATTCGCCGGGAATGTCGAGACTGGTCGGTTTGCCGAAGCCGAAGCGCTTACCCATGGCGGCGAGGCGATCGATGCCCAACCGTCGCGCCGCTTCGTAGAAGAAGACGTCGCAGGAATTGACGATGGCGCCGCGCGGATCGAGCCAGCCGTGGCCGTGCTTCCGCCAGCAGTGGAACGTCGCGTCGCCAAGCTCGACCTTGCCGTTGCACAGCACACGGGTCGTCGTGGTGATGACGCCGGCCTCGAGCGCGGCCAGAGCCACCATCATCTTGATCGTGGAACCGGGGGAGTAGAGTCCGGCGATCGCCTTGTTCAAGAGCGGCGTGCCGGGATTGGTCGACAAGCCGCGCCATTCCTCGGAGCTCATACCGCGATTGAAGGCGTTTGGATCGAAGCTCGGCACCGAAGCCAGTGACAGCACGTCGCCGGTGTTGGGATCCAGGACCACAGCAGCGGCCGCGATCTGCTCTTCGAGCCGGCGGACGACAAAGCGTTGCAAGGAATAGTCGAGGGTCAGCGTGACTTCGGAGCCAAGCTGGCCTTCTTCGCGGCGCAGTTCGCGGATGATGCGGCCGAAGGCGTTGACCTCGACCTGCGACGTTCCGCCGCGGCCGCGCAATTGCTTGTCGTGGGCCTTTTCGATTCCCGACTTGCCGATACGGGTCGAGGGCAGCATCAGGACCGGATAGCCGGTCATTTCGTTTTCGGTGACTTGGCCGACGTAGCCGATGACATGGGCGAGGGAGCCGGCGAACGGGTACATTCGCGTTTCACCGACATCGATCGACACGCCCGGCAGATCCGGCGCGTTGACCTCGATCGCGGCGACTTCCTCCCAACTGAGGTTGTCGCGGACCATGATCGGCACGAAGCTTCGCTTGCGGCGGATTTCACGCAAGACGCGACGCTTTTCGCCTTCGCCGATCTCGATGATCGTCCCGAGAGAGGCCAACGTCGCCTCAATGTCGGGCGTCTGCTCGGGCACCACCACGACCTGATAGATCAGCTGGTTGGTGGCGAGCGGCTCGCCGAAACGATCGACGATGCGGCCGCGGCGCGGCGGCAACAGACGAAGGTTGATGCGGTTTTCCTCGGCCAGCGTCGCGTAGCGCTCGGCTTCGATGACCTGGAGATAGTAGAGACGGGCCGCCAGCGTCGAGAGCAGCAGGATTTTGCCACCACCGAGAATTGCGGCGCGCCGGCTGAAAATGCGGGAGCGGTCGCCGTCGCGGTTCATGCGTCCTCGGTCGGCGCCAAGGCGCGGCGTTGCCACGACAGGAAGGCTGCGGCGAGCGGCGGAAACAGCCCGACGGTCGCGGCGGCCTGGAACAGTACCGCTTCGGGATCGACGAGCGTCAAATGATAGGCCGACACCAGGATCCAGGCCTCGAGGCCGGCGCCAGGGCCGATCAGGACAAAGCCGAGCCAGACCAGCGCGAAGGGCTTCCCGGCGAGGAACGGTCGCTGGCTGACGACGATCCCCCAGACCGTCAGGAAGACCAGCGCATAGACGCCGAACGGCGTCCCGCCGATGGCGTCCTGCAGCAGGCCCGCGAGAAAGACCGCCCAGGCCGGCAAGAGGTCGGGCCGATGGATCGCCCAGTGATACACGGCGATCATGGACAAGACCGGGGCGATGACCACGTAGCCCGGGATGGGCAAGCTGATACCACCGAGGACGACGAGAAGCGCCGTCGTGGCGAACGGCGTCAGTTGGCGAGCGCGGAGATCAAGTTTTTGCCAGAAGGTCGATTTCACTGACGCGCGACCGCTTTCCGCTCGATCGGCAATTGCGGCAACCGAAGGGCCTCTTCGAGGCCGACATCGATGACCCGCACATATTCGAGCCGGCTGCGGTCGGCGAACGGCTGGACGCGGATGCCGGCCTCATCGACCGAGACCACGACTCCAGCCGGCAAGCGCGGCGGAAAGACTCCGCCGTGGCCGGACGTGACGATCCGATCCCCGACCGCGACATAGGCGCCGGAGGGCAGATGAATAAGCTTCAACCGGCCGGAGTTGTCGCCAGCGAGAATGGCCCGCGTTCCGGTCGACTCGACCAGGACCGGGGTCCGCGAGTTCAAGTCGGTCAGCAGCAGGACCCGCGCCGAGCGCGCCCCCACCGACAGGACCCGACCGACCAGTCCGTCGCCGGTGACGACGGGCGAGCCTTTGCGAACGCCGTCGTTGCTGCCGGCGTTCAGCACCAAGCTATGGGCGAAGGCGCCGCCCGTGTCGGCGATGACCCGGGCCGACACCGTCGACGACTCCGGGCCGGTCTTGAAATTGAGCATGCCGCGCAGGGCTTCGTTCTCGGCTTCCAAATGGCGGGCGACGGCTTGCCAGCCGATCAACCGGGCGTTGTCTTCGCGGAGCCGGTCGTTTTCGGATTCGAGATTGGAGAGGTATTGGATCTCGCGCACCGCCGAGGCCGTGAAGGCGATCGGACCCGAGATCGCCTCGAAAATCGGCGCGACGACGTCGGTGATATGGGCGCGGAGCCGGTCGAGAACGACAAGATCGGCCTTGCCGAGCAGCATGGCGCCAAAAGCCGCGCCGATCAGTCCCAGGTACGTAAAGCGCTGGGCGAGGCTTCGGATCGGTTGGATGATCCGATGAACCTGGCGGGCTCGTTCCTTCAACGCCGTCTATCCCCTGCCTAGATGGTCGGCCCCAGCGCCGACCCGCCAATCAATACGTCGAAACCAACACGTTCTTGAGCCGCTTCATTTCCTCGAGCGCCCGACCTGTACCAAGCACGACACAGGCTAACGGATCGTCAGCAATCGACACGGGAAGGCCCGTGGCATTGCGCAGCACGAAATCGATATTGCCGAGAAGCGCCCCTCCCCCGGTAAGCACGATGCCCTTGTCGACGAGGTCCGCGGCCAGTTCGGGGGCGGTGTGTTCGAGGGCGGCCTTGACGGCATCGACGATGGCGCTGACCGGCTCGGACAGGCTCTCGGCGATCTGGCGTTCGCTGAGCACGAGCTCGCGCGGCACGCCGTTCATCAAATCGCGGCCCTTGATCTCCATGGTCGAGCCATCGCCGTCGTCGGGCGGACAGGCCGAGCCGATTTGTTCTTTGATCCGCTGGGCGCTGCTTTCGCCGACCAGCAGGTTATGGTTGCGGCGAATGTAGGCGATGATCGCCTCGTCCATCTTGTCGCCGCCGATGCGCACCGACTTCGAATAGACGATGCCGCCGAGCGACAGCACGGCGACCTCGGTGGTGCCGCCGCCGATATCGACGACCATAGAACCGGTCGGTTCGGTGACGGGAAGGCCGGCGCCGATGGCCGCCGCCATCGGTTCTTCGATCAGGAACACCTTGCGGGCTCCGGAACTTTCGGCCGACTCTTGAATGGCGCGACGCTCGACGGCGGTCGAGCCTGAGGGCACGGCGATGACAACCATCGGACTCGCGAAGCTCCGGCGGTTGTGCACCTTGCGGATGAAGTACTTGATCATTTCCTCGGCGACTTCGAAGTCGGCGATGACGCCGTCGCGCAAGGGTCGGATGGCCTGGATGTTGCCCGGCGTTCGGCCCAGCATCTGCTTGGCCTCTTCGCCGACCGCCAACACCATCCGCTTACCGCGGAATTCGCCGATGGCCACCACCGACGGCTCGTTCAGGACGATGCCTCGCCCCTTCACGTAGACCAGGGTGTTGGCCGTACCGAGATCGATAGCCATATCGGCCGACAAGAATCCGAACAATCGCGACAGCATCGGCGCCTACTTCTCTTTACCGTGGTTTCCGAACTTCATTCCACCGGGCCTAAGCCCGCCCCTCACGCGCCCCTCAGGCGCCCCCGATCACGCCGTCATTGCGGGTGGCTCGGTCTTTGCACGTTTAACGAGAAGCTTGTTCAGCGCGTTCACGTAGGCTTTGACCGAGGCGACGATCGTGTCGGTGTCCGCGGCCTGACCGTTTGTGGTCTTGCCGTTTTCCTCGAGCCGGACCGTCACTTCGGCCTGGGCGTCAGTGCCTTGGGTCACGGCCATAACCTGATAGAGTTGCAGCCGCGCTTCATGCGGGATCAGCGCCTTGACGCAATTGAACGCGGCGTCGACCGGACCATCGCCGGTCGCCTTGCAGGACTTCATGACGCCGTCGATTTCGAGCTCGAGCTCGGCCTTCGGCGGGGTCTTGGTGCCGCAATGGATGTCGAGCCCGATGACATGGACCCGATCGTTGACGCGTACGACTTCGTCGTCGACCAACGCCATCAGGTCTTCGTTGAAGACGTCCTTCTTCTTGTCGGCGAGTTCCTTGAAGCGGACGAAGGCGTCCTCGACGGCATTATCGCCGAGGTCGTAGCCCAGCTCTTTCAGCTTCTCGCGAAAGGCGTGGCGCCCGGAATGCTTGCCCAACACGATCTTCGAGGCGCTGAGCCCGACGGACTCGGGCGTCATGATCTCGTAAGTCGCGGCGTGCTTGAGGACGCCATCCTGATGAATGCCGGCCTCATGCGCGAACGCATTGGCACCGACGATCGCCTTGTTCGGCTGAACGACGAAGCCGGTGACCGCCGAGACTAGGCGTGACGCCTTCATGATGTTCTCGGTCTTGACGTTGGACACGAACGGCATCCGGTCCTGGCGGGTTCGGAGCGCCATGACGATCTCTTCCATGGCGGCGTTGCCGGCGCGTTCGCCGAGCCCGTTGATCGTGCATTCGATCTGGCGGGCTCCGGCGTCGACGGCGGCCAACGAGTTGGCGACCGCCAAGCCGAGGTCGTTGTGGCAATGGACCGAGATGATCGCTTTGTCGATGTTCGGGACGCGGTTGATGATGGTCCGGATCAACGCCGCGAACTCGTCGGGTATGGCGTAGCCGACCGTGTCCGGGATGTTGATGGTGCGGGCCCCGGCCTTGATGGCGCTTTCGATGCAGCGGCAGAGGAAATCGTGATCGCTGCGCGAGCCGTCTTCGCCGCTCCACTCGACGTCGTCGGTAAAGCGCCGGGCATAGGTGACGCTGTCGATGACCGCCTCGTGGACCCGCTCCGGATCCATCTGGAGCTTGTGCTTCATATGGAGCGGGCTGGTCGAGATGAAGGTGTGGATACGACCGCGCTTGGCCGGACGAATGGCTTCGGCGCAACGGTCGATGTCGTTGCGGGTGGCACGGGCCAATCCGCAAACGACGGAATTCTTCACCAGCTTGGCGATTTCGCGAACCGATTCAAAGTCGCCGGGCGAGGCGATGGGGAAACCGGCCTCGATGATGTCGACGCCCATCTCTTCGAGGGTTTCGGCGATGCGGATTTTTTCCTCGAGGTTCATCGAGGCGCCGGGCGATTGTTCGCCGTCGCGCAAGGTGGTGTCGAAGATGATGACTCGTTGGGATTCTTTCGCGGTGCTCATAGGGTCGTTCCTTCTCGTTGTCCTAATGTGAAAGTCGACATGCCGCTCCCCTGAACTTTGGCCGCGCGCTCGCTTAGCGAACGCCGCCGCGCTCAGGGGCGACTAAGTCGTAGACTTTCACGGACACCGACCACCGCTTCGGCCGCGAAACGCGCGCGCAGACGCCACACCGACCTGGTGTTGACGTCTTGGAACAAAAAGTTGTCCAGAGCGGCGAGTTTCATCGTGATCCGCGACTTAGTGGGCTGAATTAGGCCGGATTCTCCGCCTAATTAATCACCCACAGCATAGAATAACTCCAATGTTTAACGCCTCTTGTCAATTAATTTGGCTAAATCTCGCTGCAAAAAGCCCATTTTGGCCGCGAGAAGCCCGAATTTGGGGGCTCAGAGGGGTATTTAGCGGGATTGACGGGCTCATTTGCGGCCGGTCAGGCGGCCTTTTGTGGGCAGGAATCCGCCAGTCCTCGCCACCCAAGCCATCGAGCTGACGCGTCGGGGCCGAATAACGGTTTCGAGCCACGTCCGTCGCCCTCGCAGCCCTGCTGTGGACACGCGTGGCGACGCCGTGGGTAATCCGCGGCCGGGGCGCTGTGTGGACCCGCCCAGGCCGCGTGGTTCGAGACGGCGATTAGTTCTTCGACTTGTCGACGAGCCGCTTTTCGGCGAGCCACGGCATCATGGCGCGCAGCTTCTCGCCGACTTTTTCGATGTCGTGTTCGGCGGCGCCGCGACGCAGGGCTTTGAACGACGGCTGACCGGCCTTGTTCTCGAGCACCCATTCCCTGGCGAAGCGTCCGGCCTGGATGTCGGCGAGAACTTCCTTCATACGCGCCTTGACCGAAGCGTCGATGATCTTCGGGCCGCGCGTGTAGTCGCCATACTCGGCGGTGTTCGAGATCGAGTAGCGCATGTTGGCGATGCCGCCCTCGTAGATGAGATCGACGATCAACTTCACTTCGTGGAGGCACTCGAAATAGGCCATCTCCGGCGCGTAGCCGGCTTCGACCAGCGTCTCATAGCCCGCCAAGATCAAGGACGTGAGGCCGCCGCAGAGCACGGTCTGTTCGCCGAACAGATCGGTTTCGCATTCTTCACGGAAGGTCGTCTCGATGATCCCGCCCCGCCCGGCACCGATCGCCGCGGCGTAGGAAAGACCGATCTCGAGCGCGCTGCCCGAGGGATTCTGTTCGAGGGCGACCAACGCCGGAACGCCGGCGCCACGCTTGTATTCCGAGCGCACCAAGTGGCCGGGGCCCTTCGGCGCGACCATGAACACGTCGAGGTCGGGCCGGGCTTCGATCAGCTTGAAGTGGATGTTGAAGCCATGGGCGAACGCCAAGGCCGCGCCCTTCTTCATGTTGGGCGCGAGATGCTCGCGATAGATGTCGGCCTGATGCTCGTCAGGGGCGAGGATCATGACGACATCGGCCCACTTAGCGGCCTCGGCCGGCGTCATGACTTTGAGCTTTTCGCCTTCAGCCTTGCGAGCGGTCGGCGAGCCGGCCTTCAACGCGACCACGACGTCTTTGAGGCCAGAGTCCCGAAGGTTGAGGGCATGGGCATGGCCCTGGCTGCCGTAGCCGACAATGGCCACTTTCTTCGACTTGATCAGGTTCACGTCGGCGTCGCGATCGTAATAGGTGCGCATCTGCTTCAGCCCTTGCTGGATGGTTGAATGGAAATGAAAAAACTGGTTGGCGTCAGATCGATTGGGCGCCGCGGGAAATGGCGGCGACGCCAGTCCGCGAGACGTCGGTGAGGCCCAAGGATTCCATGAGACGAATGAAGGCGTTGACCTTCTCCGTCGTGCCGACGACTTCAAACACGAAGGAATCGATCGTCGAATCCAAGGCTCGCGCCCGGAAAACATCGGCAATGCGAAGCGACTCGATCCGCTTATCGCCGGTGCTCCGCACTTTGACGAGCGCCAGTTCGCGCTCGACAGAGGCGCCGAGCATCGTGAGATCGGTGACGCGATGGACCGGCACGAGGCGGCCCAATTGCGCCTTGATCTGTTCGATGACCATCGGCGTGCCCGAGGTGACGATGTTGATCCGGGAGAGAGCCTCCTTGGGATCGACTTCTGCCACGGTCAGGCTTTCGATGTTGTAGCCGCGACCCGAGAACAGGCCGACGACGCGCGCCAACACGCCGGGCTCGTTGTCGACGAGCACCGAGATCGTGTGATTCTTGACGATTGGAGCCTCCACCGCGCCGGGCCTGGCCGGCAGCGGAATGGGCTGCGGAGATTGAGGCTTCCGCCCCGCTTTTTTTGTCGCCATGGGTCGCGTCCTAAACCAGGACCATTCCTTCTTCGGAGGTCGGCTTCTGGGCCTGATCGGCCGGCCCGAGGAGCATTTCGTTGTGGGCCGCGCCGGACGGAATCATCGGGAAGCAGTTTTCCTTCTGGTCGACGCGGATGTCGGCGATGACCGCTTTCGGACAGGCGATCATCTCGCGGATCACGTCGTCGAGTTCTTCGGGCTTCGTGGCGCGAAGGCCGACGGCGTGGAATGACTCCGCCAACTTCACGAAATCCGGCAGCGACGACATGTAGCTTTGCGAGTAGCGACCGCCGTGCATCAGCTCCTGCCACTGACGGACCATGCCCATGTATTCGTTGTTAAGGATGAACACTTTCACCGGCAGGCCGTACTGCGAGATCGTCGACATCTCCTGAATGTTCATGAGGATCGAGGCTTCGCCGGCGACATCGATGACCAAGGCGTCGGGATGCGCGACCTGCACGCCCATGGCGGACGGCAAGCCATAGCCCATGGTCCCGAGACCGCCCGACGTCAGCCAGTGGTTGGGCTTGTCGAAGCGCATGAACTGCGCCGCCCACATCTGATGCTGGCCGACCTCGGTCGTGATGTAGACGTCGTCACGATGCTTGGTGAGGTCGTAGAGCCGCTGCAGCGCGTACTGCGGCATGATGATCTTCGAATCGTGCCGATAGCTGAGGCACTTCCGCGCCCGCCACGTCTCGATCTGCTTCCACCACGGCGCCAAGGCTTTGCGGTCGGTACTGGTCTTTTTCGCCTTCCAGACCGCCAGCATGTCCTCGAGGACGTTGGCGATGTCGCCGACGATGCCGATGTCGACCCGGACGTTCTTATTGATCGACGACGGATCGATGTCGATGTGGATCTTGCGCGAGTTCGGCGAGAACGCGGTGAGCTTGCCGGTCACCCGGTCGTCGAAGCGCGAGCCGACGGCGATCATCAGATCGCAATCGTGCATGGCGTTATTGCTCTCGTAGAGCCCATGCATGCCGACCATGCCGAGATACTGCGGATCGGAGGCCGGGAACGTGCCGAGACCCATGAGCGTCAAGGTGCACGGGAATCCCGTGGTCCGGACGAGCTCGGTCAAAAGCTTCGAGGCGCGCGGACCGGAATTGACGACCCCGCCGCCGCAATAGAACAGCGGCCGCTTGGCGGTGCGCATCAGCTCGACGGCTTGCTCGATGCTGGTCGCGTCGCCCTTCACTTGCGGGCGATAGCTCTTCGGCTTGGCGTCGGCGGCCGAGACGTACTGTCCCATCGCCAAGACGACGTCCTTCGGCAGGTCGACGACGACCGGACCGGGCCTGCCGCTGCGCGCGACGTGGAAGGCCTCGTGGATTGTGCGGGCCAGATTGTTGACGTTCTTCACCAAGTAGTTGTGCTTGGTGCAGGGCCGCGTGATGCCGACGGTGTCGGCTTCCTGGAACGCATCGTTGCCGATGAGATGAGTCGGGACTTGGCCGGTCAGGCAGACGATCGGCACGCTGTCCATCAGCGCGTCGGTCAAGCCGGTCACGGCGTTGGTCGCGCCCGGACCCGACGTCACCAAGACGACGCCGACTTTGCCGGTGGAACGGGCATAGCCCTCGGCGGCATGAACCGCGCCACCCTCCTGACGAACGAGGATGTGGCGAATGCGGTTCTGCTTGAAGATTTCATCGTAGATCGGCAGCACGGCGCCGCCGGGATAGCCGAAGATGTCTTCGACTCCCTGCTCGACAAGCGCCTTCAAAAGAAGCCGGGCCCCGATCATCGGCTCGCTGGGCATGGGCGGACTCCACCTGGGAAACGTAAGACCGGCTGAGACGAGGCTTGTTTTCGCTCCGTTCGGAGCCGGCCGAAGGCACGGAACCTAGTCGCTCACTTTGGCTCGGTCAATAAAAACCGACGAATAAATGAAAAGATTTGTTCCGTGAGGCTTTCCGAATATTGCGCGGAAAAGACAGCGGGGTCGGTTAACCGGTGGCGAAACCACGTCATTTGGCGCTTGGCGTAGCGCCGGCTGGCGGCCGTAGCCTGGCGGCACGCCTCATCTAAAGAGGCGGTTCCGTCCAAATGGCCGCCCAATTCCCGCAGACCCAAGGCTTTCGCGGCCGGCAGGCCGGCATCGAGGCCCAGAGAGCGGAAAGCCCGGACCTCATCCAAGGCGCCTTGGGCAACCATCCCGGTGAAACGACCTTCAATGGCCGAGGCGAGTTGCTCCCGGGGCGGGGCCAGAAGGATCGTGGCAAAGCGGGCTCCGGCCGCCTCGCCGCGCCCTTTCGCCTGCCATTCGCTCAAAGGTCGGCCGGTTGCATCCAAGACAGCCGCCGCACGGACGAGTCGCTGCCGATCGCTGGGCCGGATCCGAGACGTGGAAGGATCACGCGCCACGAGTTCAGCCTTGAACGTTTCGCCGCCGAGTTCCGTCAGGCGCGCTTCAGCGGCGCGGGTCGCCTCGGGCGAAATGTCCGGGATCGGCGCCAAACCTTTCAGAAGCGCTTCAAGATAGAGCCCCGTGCCGCCGACGATGATCGGTAGGCGTTTCTCGGACCACGCCGCGTTGATTTCGGCGAGCGCGAGTTCGCGCCACCGTCCCGCCGAGCATCGTTCGGCCGCGGACAAGACTCCGAATAGACGATGCGGAACGCGCGCCTCATCGGCGGGCGTCGGCCGGGCCGTCAGGATGCGGAGTTCGCGATAGACTTGAAGACTGTCAGCGTTGATGACAACGCCGCCGAAAGCCTCGGCCGCATCGACGGCAAGACGCGACTTGCCGCTGGCCGTCGGTCCGGCAACGACGAGGCAGAGCCCCGGCGCGGCGCGATCAGTCGAGGGGGAGCGCGACGAGCCCATCGACGAGCTTGGGCTCGAACCATGTCGACTTCGGCGGCATGTTTCGGCCGGCGTCGGCGACCGCGAACAGATCGTCGATGGTGGTCGGGTAGAGTGCGAACGCCGCCGCCATCGTGCCGGAATTCACCAGGCGCTCGAGCTCTTCGAGGCCACGACCGCCGCCGACGAAATCAATCCGGGTGTCGGTGCGGGGATCGCCGATGCCAAGCACTGGCTCCAGCGCGCGTCGCGACAGCAACGTCACATCGAGCCGTTCGATCGGATCGCCGCCCGCCGCCGGCAGATCACGAATCGTCATGCGGTGCCAACGGCCGTCGACGAATAAACCGAACTCGCCGCGTCGTGCCGGCCTGAAGCGTTCCATCGCCGGCTCGACCTCGAAGGCGCCGCGCAACTTCTCGCAAAATTGGGTCGGGCTGAGGCCGGCGAGATCGCGAACGACGCGGTTGTAATCTAGAATCCGCACTTCGTTGGCTGGAAAGCTGACGACCAGGAAAAAGTTGTACGCCTCGTCGCCACGATGCTGGGGATTAGCGGCGCGGCGGCGATCGGCGACCAGCGTCGCAGCGTCGGACCGGTGATGGCCGTCGGCAACGTAGATCACGCCCAGCGTCCGGAATCCTTCGGTGATGTCGCGCACCGCTGTCGGCTCCGAGACAGCCCAGAGATCATGACGGCTGCCGTCGTCGGCGACGGCGCCGACGGTGGGCGGGGTCTCGATGGTGGCGCGAACGGCCGCAGCCAACGGAACGTTCGGCCGATGCACCGAAAACACCGGACCGGTGTGCGCGGCGACGGCTTCGATCTGACGGGCCCGATCCTCGACTTTGTCCGGCCGGGTCATTTCATGGCGCCGGATGACGTTGGCGCGAAAGGCGTCGATCGAACCAGCAGCAGCAATGCCGGTCTGGACATGATCGCCCTTGGTCACGCGATACACGTAATAGCCGGGGGCGCTGTCACGCACCATCGCTCCGGCCTTTTCCATCGCCTTCAAGTTGGCTTGCGCCTTGGCGTAGACCGCGTCGTCGTGAGGATCGGTTCCGTCCGGGAAATCGATTTCGGCCTTCGAGACGTGCAGGAAGCTGAACGGCTTACCCTCGGAGCGGGTCCGCGCCTCTTCACTGCTCAGGACGTCATAGGGCGGTGCGATCACGTCAGAGGCCCGGGCGGCGCCGGCGCGAAGCGCCCGAAACGGCCGTACCAATGGCGTAGTCAACGCCTCCGAGCGATCCAGCGCCATCGATCCGCGAACGACTTAACCGTCGGCCAGGCGCATCGCGACGAAGCGGAGTCCCCGCTTGCCGTCGAGCAACAGAAGCACGGACTTTTGACCGCTCTTCTTGGCCTTGTCGATCTTGGTGCGGAACTCGGCGAGGCTCGTCACTTCTTCCTGACCGACCTCGACGATGATGTCGCCCGGACGAATACCCTTATCGGCGGCAGCGCCGGTGTCGTCGACCTTGGTGACGACGACGCCCTTGGCATCGGCGGCCAGATCGAAGGTCTCGCGAACCTTGGGCGTGACCGCCGACAAGGTCAGGCCGAGCATCTCGACCGACGAACCCGTCGCGTCGCCGCCTTCGTTGCGACCGCCGCCGGGCCGGGCCGCGACTTTGGTGTCGGTGTCTTCGAGCTCGCCGACCGTGACTTTGAGCTGCACCCGCTTGCGATCGCGCCACACCGTGACATCGACGGCGTCGCCGACGACGGTTTCGGCTACGATGCGCGGCAAGCGGCGCATGTCGGTCACTTCTTTGCCGTCGAACGTCAGGATGACGTCGCCGGCCTTGATTTTCGATTTCTTGGCCGGCCCGTCATCGACGACACTGGCGACCATCGCACCCTTGGCGTCTTTGAGGCCGAGGCTTTCGGCGATCTCGTCGCTGACGTTCTGGATGTGGACGCCGAGCCAGCCGCGTTGGACGCGGCCCTTGTCGATGAGCTGACGGACGATCGGGCGCACCGTCGAGCTCGGGATCGCGAAGCCGATGCCGATCGAGCCGCCTGACGGCGAATAGATGGCGGTGTTGACCCCGATGACCTGGCCATCGAGGCTGAACATCGGTCCGCCCGAGTTGCCGCGATTGATCGAGGCGTCGGTCTGAATGTAGTCGTCATAGGGGCCGGAGCCGATCTCGCGGCCGCGCGCCGAAATGATGCCGGCGGTCACGGTGCCGCCGAGGCCGAAGGGATTGCCGATAGCGACGATCCAGTCGCCGACCCGGGACTTGTCGGAGTCGCCGAAATCGACCGTCGGCAACGCCACCCGGCCTTCGTTCTTGATGCGGAGCACGGCGAGGTCGGTCTTAGCGTCGCGACCGACGACCTCGGCCTTATGCCGGCTCTTGTCGTGGAGGATGACGGTGATTTCCTCGGCGCCCTCGATGACGTGGGCGTTGGTCACGACGTGACCTTTGGTGTCGATGATGAAGCCCGAGCCGAGCCCGGTGACGCTGCGCGGTCCCTGCTGCGGCGTCGACGGAGCCGAATCGCCGCGCGGCCGGCCGCGCTCGAAAAAGTCGCGGAAAAATTCATCAAATGGCGAGCCCGGCGGGAACCGCGGCGTGTCGGGCGAAGGCTGTCCACCGCCGCCGCCTCCCCCACCGCCACCGCCGCGCGCTTCGGAGGAGCGCTGCATCGTCGAAACGTTGACGACCGCCGGCAAAAGTTTCTCGGCGAGATCGGCGAGTCTGTCGGGCGAGGTGCGGGCAAAGCTCGGCGCGCCGCTCAGCGCCGTGGCGAGAATGGCGCCGCTCATCAGGACGTGTCCGATGCGTCGGTTCCAGCGCCCGGTCTCGGTCACGCCTGTCGCCTCGAGGTTGGTCATTGCCATGCGCTTGCTCACGATGAGGTGGCCGCGTCCCCCGGGTCTACTTCTTGGCGGGAACGCCGGAAAGGTCTCCAAAGAAGCGGAAGAAGTCGCTGTTGGGAGAGAGAACGAAGGTCGTATCGCTGCCGGTCAACGATGTTCGATAGGCGTTGATCGAGCGGTAGAACGCGAAGAACTTCGGATCCTTGCCGAACGCGGCGGCCAACAAGCGGTTCCGCTCGCCGTCGCCTTCGCCGCGCAGGACCTGGGCGGCGCGATTGGCTTCGGCGAGGATGACGATCCGCTCGCGATCAGCCTCGGCGGTGATCGTCGCTTTGATCTGATCGCCTTCGGCGCGCAACAGGTTGGCTTCCCGCTCGCGCTCCGAACGCATCCGGTCATAGACGTTGTTGGAAATCTGCTCGGGCAGATCGGCGCGGTTGACGCGAACGTCAACGATCTCGATCCCGAAGCGGGTTCCGGCGACCTGGTTCACCTCGGACTGGACGCGCTCCATGATCGCGTCACGGTGCGACGACAGAATATCGTCCAAGGAATTGAGGCCGACGATGTTGCGGACGCTGGCGTTGAGCTGCTGGCCGACGATATTGCGCAAGCCGACTTCGTCGCGCACCGACTGATAGAAGCGCAGCGGATTGGTGATGCGATAGCGGGCGAAGGCATCGACGATGATCCGCTTCTGATCCGACAGCATCACTTCTTCGCTGGGCGGATCCAGATCGAGGACGCGCTTGTCGAAGAAGACGACGTTCTGCACGAACGGAATCTTGAACTTCAGACCCGGCTCGCGATGCTCGCGGATCGGCTCGCCGAGTTGCAGCACGAGAGCTTGCTCCCACTGCGTAACCCGGAAGGTCGAGCCGATCGCGGCCATGGCCGCGACGACAAGAACGGCGAGAATGACGACCAATGGCGCTTTCATGGGCGGGGCTTCTCCGGCGCGCGGCGGCGCAATTCGGGCAGCGGCAGATAGGGCTGGACGCCGTTCCCGCTCTGGCCATCGATGATGACTTTGTTCGTGCTCTTGAGCACTTCTTCCATCGCCTCGATATACAAGCGCTGAGCGTTGACCTCAGGATTCGTCTTGTAGCCTTCGAGAACGGCCAAGAAACGGCTGGCTTCACCTTCGGCTTCCTTGACGACCTGCTCTTTGTACGCGGTCGCCTCCTGAATCGCCTTGGCGGCTTCACCGCGCGCCTGGGGCACGACCCGGTTGCGATAGGCCTCGGCTTCGTTCTGCTTGCGCTCTTTATCTTGGCGGGCGCGCTGCACTTCGTTGAAGGCGTCGATGACCGGATTCGGCGGATCGACCTTCTGCAGCTTCACTTCGGTGATTTCCACGCCGGCGCCGTACTCGTCGAGGATACGCTGGAGCAGAGCCTTGGTCCGTTGCTCGACCTGCAGACGACCCTCGGTCAACGCTTGTTGCAGCGTCGTCTGGCCGATCACTTCGCGCATCGCGCTTTCGGCGAGAACTTTGACCGATGCGTCCGGGTCGCGAATGTTGAAGAGATATTCGAGGGCGTTACGGATCTTCCACTGCACGACGAAATCGATGTCGGAAATGTTCTGGTCCGCGGTCAGCATCAAGCTTTCTTCGACGACGTCCCGCTTGCCGTGGCCGCCAAACCGCGTCGGCTCGGCAGCGCCACGAAAGCCCAGCTCGACGCGATTGATCTGCTCGACGTTCGGGGTGAGCACTTGGCCGATCGGCGCCGGGAAGAACCAGTTCAGGCCCGGGGTCGCGTCGTCCCAAAACTTTCCGAACAGCAGTTCGACGCCACGCTCGGCGGGTTCGACACGGTAAAATCCACTCGCCAACCAGACGGCAACGATCGCCACCGCGGCCAGCGAGATGCCGCGGCCGGTGCCCAGTCCTTTCGGCAACATGCGCCGAAAATTCTCTTGGCCACGCCGAATGAGATCTTCGATGTCCGGGGGTTGCGGACCGATCGGTCCACGGCCCCACGGGCCCTGCCCGCCGCCTTGGGGATTCCACGCCATGCCGGCTTAGTCCTCCGTCGAGCCACACGAACAGCCGGCGGCCCAGATCAATTGCCGAGACGACGGTTATAGGGCAGCCTGTCCGCCGGTGCAACGCTAGGCGTGGGACGACGGTTAATGGCTGATGTGACGGAACGCAATGTCCTCGACGCCTTGAAGCGGATCGTCGATCCCGACCGACGCAGCGACATCGTGACCTTGGGAATGGTATCGGCCGTGATCGTCAAAAACGGTCACGTCTCGTTTGCGATCGAAGTCGATCCGGAACGCGGCGAGCGTCTCGAACCGTTGCGCAAGGCTGCCGAGAAAGCCGTCTACGATTTGCCCGGCGTGTTGAGCACGACCGTCGTCTTGACGGCCGAGAGCCGGACACCGGCACCACAACCCGCCGACGGTCCGCCGCCGCAGCGCGGCGCCGCACCACATACGCACGCCCATGCGCATGCGCATCCTCACAGCCACGCGCATCCGCCGGCGCAAGCCGCATCCCAAGCGCGCCTCTTGCCCGGCGTTGAATCGATCGTCGCCGTCGCCTCGGGAAAAGGCGGCGTCGGTAAATCGACGACGGCGGTGAACCTCGCGTTGGCGATGGCCCAACTCGGCGCGCGCGTCGGCATTCTGGATGCCGACATTTACGGCCCGTCGCTGCCGCGCCTCCTCGGCCTCAGCGGCAAGCCGTCGTCGAGCGACGGCAAGCGCATCGATCCCAAGGAAGCCTACGGCGTGAAATGCATGTCGATCGGTTTCATGGTCGAAGAAGAAACGCCGATCATCTGGCGCGGCCCGATGGTCATGGGCGCGCTCGAACAGCTCATGCGCGACGTCAATTGGGGCGGACTCGACATCTTGATCGTCGACATGCCGCCCGGCACAGGCGACGTGCAGCTCACTATGGCGCAGCGCGTCCCGCTGGCCGGCGCCGTCATCGTGTCGACGCCGCAAGACATCGCGCTGATCGATGCCCGCAAGGGCCTCAACATGTTCCGCAAGGTCAACGTGCCGGTTCTCGGCATCGTCGAGAACATGAGTCACTTCATCTGTCCGCACTGCGGCGAACGATCGGATATTTTCTCGACCGGCGGAGCGCGACGCGAAGCCGAGCGGATGAGCGTGCCGTTCCTCGGCGAGATTCCGCTCGCCATGGCGATTCGCGAAACCTCGGACAGCGGACGGCCGATCGTCGCCGCCGAACCCGACGGTCCGCACGCCAAAGCCTATTTGAAGATTGCCGAGAACGTCCGGGCTCAACTGGCCCTGGGCAAGGACGACGCACCGCGCATCGTCGTCGAGTAGAGCGTTCGCCGCCCGCGATCGCCGCGGGCGGTTCCTTCACACGACCGCGGTCGAAGAAACTAGATGCGCTCGACGTTCACGTCGCGGGCGCGATTGCCGTAATGGTCCTGAAGATCGGCGCCCTTGGCGATGTGATGCTGGGGCGGTCCCTTGTCTTCGGTCCGGCGCGCGGCTTGGTCGAGCATCTGACTCTGTTGCTCGAAGACGCGCATCCAGCCGGTCAGCCACATCCGCGACATCGACTGCATGCTCGCAAATGTCTGCCGTTGCATCTCGATCAGAGCTTCGAAGGGGTTGGGCATGGTCGTCCTCTTGGTCACTGGGGTCCGCGCCGGCTCCTAAAGGCGGACCGGCGTCGCGGCACACATCCTAGCAAGCCTTGAATTCCAATTGGTTAACGGCGCCCAGATCAGCCGAATCGCTTCTTCACGCTGGCCAGAGCCATCTGGAAGGTCTCGCGAATCACCCGCTTGGCCTCGGCGGCGGTGGCGCCTTTCGGGCGGAATTCCGCCGACCAGCGCACCCGCGAGCCACGCCCGCGCGGGCTGACGCGAAGCGTCGAGTAATAGTTCGTGACCGGCTCGGGCCCGGCTTCTTCCATGGTGTAGCTGTAGCTCATCCGCCGATCGTCATAAGCGCGCATGGTTTCGACGAAGACGTGTTTGCCGGCCCTCAAGCGGCGGACCCGGCCGCCGGCCTCAAGCCGGCTCGTGGTCACGCCCGGGCACCAATCGGGCAGCGCGTTGAAGCCACCCATCAAGTCCCAGACCCGCGCCGCCGGAGCCGCCAGATCGACCGCGACCGCGACCCGGATTTTGGACGATTTGGATGGCGCCATCGCTTCGCTCCCCTGCTCGGTTGTCTCTATATCTATGGACGGACGTCGATCGGGCGATCTTGCGGCCCCGCGGAGCACTTTCCAAGGGCCCGCCGCGACCTTATATTGGTGATGTCGGGAAACCGACTATGACGATAAACGCCCTGTGAAATAGCCGTTGCGGACCCGGGGGCAGTACCCGGCGCCTCCACCAGTTTCCAAGTTTCCGAATCCGGCGGGTTCGGTCGTTATGGGGGCGAAATAGGCTCGACGCGCGAAGTAAAGGCAGTGTTTTCGTTCGGCATGGTACCACCGTTATCGGGCCATCCTACAAGTGCCAACGACAATCAGGTACTTGCTGTAGCCGCTTAGGCGGTTAACGGGGTCCGGGGGGCACCTGGCAACAGAAGCCCCCCACTTTATTTGCTGGCGACTCTCGCGCAATATCCGTCCATGGCTACGCCCCCCGCCGTCCAAAGTGCGATCCCCTACGACGAATGGCTCGTCGACGCGTTCCGCAGCGTCTTGCGACGCGCCCTAGAACAGGTCGAGCGCGAGGGACTGACCGGCAGTCATCACTTCTACATCACGTTCGCCACCGAGGCGCCGGGCGTCATCCTGCACGACAGCATCCGGGCTCAGCACCCGACCGAGATGACGATCGTTCTCCAGAATCAATTCCACGATCTGGTCGTCGAGCCCGAGGCGTTTTCGGTGGCGCTCCGCTTCAACGGAATCCAACGCCCGTTGCGCATCCCCTTTACGGCGGTGATGGCCTTCCTCGATCCGGGGGTCAACTTCGGGCTGCAATTGAAACTGCCGACCCGCGATCTTGAGCCGGCCCCCGCCGCCGCGCCGGCCAAGCCGGAACCCGCGGCCGAACCGGCAACGGGCGACGCTGCGGACAAAGTCGTGAGCCTGGAGACGTTCCGCCGCAAGTAGCGTCCGGGCGGCGGCGGCGCTAGGATCGGCGCGCCGTAAGCCAACCCGCGAGGCGCCATGAGCTCCAATCCGTACCACGAGATGTTTCCTCTCAGCGAGGACACGACGACGCCGTATCGACTCCTCACTACGGACGGGGTGTCGACCAAAAAATTCGAAGGCGAGTCCATCCTGACCGTGGAGCCCGAGGCGCTCAGCCTGCTCGCCACCGAGGCGTTGCACGACACCTCGCATCTTTTGCGGCCCGGACATTTGAAGCAGCTCCGGCGCATCCTCGACGACGGCGAAGCTTCGGCCAACGACAAGTTCGTGGCGCTCGAATTCCTCAAGAACGCCAACATCGCGGCGGGCGGCGTCTTGCCGATGTGCCAGGACACCGGCACCGCCATCGTCTTCGGAAAGAAAGGCCAGAACGTCTGGACGCGCGGCAGCGACGAAGCCGCGCTCGCCGAAGGCATCGGCCGCGCCTACACGAAATACAACCTGCGCTACAGCCAGCTCGCGGCCCTCGACATGTTCAACGAGGTCAACACCGGCGACAACCTGCCGGCGCAGATCGAAATCTATTCGACGCCGGGCGGCGCCTATAAGTTGCTGTTCATGGCCAAGGGCGGTGGCTCGGCCAACAAGAGTTTCCTGTATCAGGAAACCCGCGCCATTTTGAATCCAGACCGCCTGCTTGCCTTCCTCGACGAGAAGATCCGCTCGATCGGCACCGCCGCCTGCCCGCCCTATCACTTGGCGATCGTCATCGGCGGCACGTCGGCCGAATTGACGCTGAAGACCGTGAAGCTCGCCTCGGCGCGCTATCTCGACGGGTTGCCAACCCAAGGCAACAAGTACGGCCAGGCCTTCCGCGACGTCGAGCTTGAAGGCGTCGTGCATCGCATGACCCAGAAAGCCGGCATCGGCGCCCAGTTCGGTGGCAAGTATTTCTGCCACGACGTCCGCGTCATCCGCCTGCCCCGCCATGGTGCGTCCTTGCCGATCGGCATCGGCGTCTCCTGCGCCGCCGATCGTCAGATCCTTGGCAAGATCACGCCCAAAGGCGTCTTCCTCGAACAGCTCGAAGCCAATCCGGCGCAGTACCTGCCGGAGGTCGACGACAACCAGCTGCTCGGCGACACTGTGAAGATCGATCTGCGCCGTCCGATGAGCGAGATTCTGGCCAGCCTCGGCAGTCACCCGATCAAAACCCGCGTCATGTTGAGCGGACCGATGATCGTCGCCCGTGACATCGCCCACGCCAAACTCAAGGACCGCCTCGACAAGGGCGAAAGCCTGCCAGGCTATTTCCGGGATCATTGCGTCTATTACGCCGGCCCCGCGAAGACCCCGGCCGGTTACGTGACCGGCGCGTTCGGTCCGACCACGGCGGGACGCATGGATTCGTACGTCGACACGTTCCAGGCGGCCGGAGGCTCGATGGTCATGCTCGCCAAGGGCAACCGGTCCAAGGCCGTGACCGACTCCTGCAAGAAGCACGGTGGCTTCTATCTGTGCTCGGTCGGGGGCGAAGGCGCCAAGCTCGCCCAGGATTGCATCAAGAAAGTCGAGGTCGTCGAGTATCCAGAACTCGGCATGGAGGCGATCTGGAAGATCGAGGTCGAGAACTTCCCCGCCTTCATCGTCGTCGACGACAAGGGCAACGATTTCTTCGCTGGCTTCCGCGCGAAGTAGCGGGAGCGTGAGGGGCCAGCATGGGCCCGCTCGATCCGTCGCTCACCATAAGCTTCGTC
This sequence comes from Rhodospirillales bacterium, assembly GCA_009691105.1. Taxonomy (GTDB): domain Bacteria; phylum Pseudomonadota; class Alphaproteobacteria; order Rhodospirillales; family SHVU01; genus SHVU01. The sequence goes on along the minus strand of SHVU01000004.1, from coordinate 60,113 downwards.
CTGACCGCGGCCGCCGTCGTGCTGTCGCCGGGGCCGGACACGCTTCTGATCCTGCGCTACACGCTGGGTTCGGGTCGCAAGGTCGGGCTCGCCGCTGTCGCCGGTGTTCAGCTCGGACTTCTCGTCCACACGGCGTTGGCCGTTACCGGTCTCTCGGTCCTGCTGCTGTCGGCGCCGACGCTGTTCAAGATAGTCGCGGTGGCGGGCGCCGCCTATCTCGGCTGGCTCGGGGTGCAGTCGCTGCGCGGCACCGAATTGGCGCTCGGTGCCACGCCGAATGTCGCGGTGCGGAAAGCGCTCCGCGACGCCATGGTCACCAACATTCTCAATCCAAAAGTGATCGTCCTGTTCGTGGCACTGTTCCCCAACTTCGTCGATCCGGCGCGAGGCCGCGTCGCCGAACAACTCGTTTGGCTCGCCGCGATCTTGATCGTGATCAACGTCGCCTGGCAGGCCCCCATGGCCTGGGGCTCCGACACTTTGCGCCGCTGGTTGCTGGCCCCGCTGGTTGCCACGGCGGTGGCGCGCAGCACCGGCATCGTGCTGATCGCCTTCGCCGTCGCCATGCTGATCGAGCATTTCTTCTAGGACCGGCGCCGTGGCTGCGAACGCTCCCAGCGCCGCGAACAATCGTCCGACCCGCGTCCGCAAGCGCTCGGTATCGATCGCTGGTCATGAGACCAGCGTGTCGTTGGAAGATGCCTTCTGGACGGTGCTGGCAGCGATCGCCCAAGCGCGCCGCGTGTCGGTGAATCGCTTGATCGGTGAGATCGACCGGACCCGCAGCGGCAACCTATCGAGCGCGATCCGCGTCTTCGTGCTGGAGAACCGGCCCGACCAGACGTAATCCGCGGCGCTAGCGTCGGCGGAAAATGTCGATCAGGTCCTGAGCGCTCGGCCGCTGTTGCTGCGGCTGAGTCTGCGGCTGACCCTGTTGCGTGGTCGACGACGACGGCGGCTGTTGTTGCTGCGGCTGCGACGAGGACGGCCCGCCGAGCACACCGCGCAAGACGCGTCCTACGCCATTATCGGGAATAAGCTTGTCGAGTACGCTCTCGGCGCCGGGAATGGCCGAAGTGCCGTTGCCGGTGCCGATCTTGATCTCCGGCGAGTCCAGGGTGCCTTTGATGGTCAGCGGAATAGTCTCTTGGGTGTTTACCTTCCGCGACAAAAGTTGCGTCAGAACGTTCTGGGCGTAGCGCAGCTCACCCGTCGCATCGACCGTCCAATTCGGCAGATCGACCATGCCTTGGGCTTGACCGTTGGCGACGACTGAGGTCAGGCGGAAATCTTGCGTGCGCGCGATGCCGCGCTCGATGCGGAAGGAGGCGGTCACGTCGGCGAGTCCACCACCCTCGGGTCGGCCGCCCAGCGCGCCCATAACCTGATTCAAATTTCCGACGACACCGACGATCGGGGCGAGCATCGACCCGCTGCTGCCGGATTCGGCATTCAAGCCGCGCGCCGCGAGACGGGCGTCGCCGCCGAGCCCGGCCACCATCTGCGCCATGCTGGTGCCTGTCGTCTTGAGGTCGAGGTCGAGATCGATCACGCCAGATGCGCCGTCCTTGCCGGCGGCCATGGCGACAGCTTCGCGCACGCTGACATTCTTGATCGAGACTTTGGCGTCGGCCGCACCGGCGCGCACATTGCCGCTTCCCGCGACCGCACCGCCGAACAGCGTCCCTTGAAACTTTTCCGCGCGCAGCACGCCATCGGCGACAACAGCGGCTAGATGAACATCGCGCAGCCACGTCTTGTCGTAGGTGACGCCCGTCGCTTGTAATTTAATGTCGGCATCGACCGTGGACAGCGCCGAAACATCGATCGGATCGGTCGCCCAGCGCCCCGGAGCGGCGCGGGCATCGGCGACCGGAACGATGGACCGGCGAGCCGGAACACCGAAGCGTCCGCTGTCGAGGTCAGCCGTCCGCTTCGCCGGCAAAAACGGATCGAGGACGAGATGACCGGCCTTGAGGTCGGCGACGATCTTGGGCTTGGGCCCGCCGAGACCGACGGTCGCCGTGCCTTCAAGGGTCGTCGCACCGATCTTGCCTTTCAGGTTCGTGACCGCAATGGAGGTCGGTTGGACAGCGATCTGGGCGGCGAGATCGATGCCGCCGAGCGCGCCCGCCGGGCGATAGTCGATATCGAGGCGAGCCAGCAGGGCCCGCAGATCGGGATGGCTGAGCTTGCGCACCGTGACCGTCATCGGCTGGCCGAGCAAGGCGAGCACCGACGGCGTCGCTTCGATTTCGGCGCTGCCCCCGGCGGCCGTCAGATCGAGAGCGATCTTCGGACCGAGCATCGGACCGTCGAAGCGGCCCTTGAGTTGGACGGCGCCGATCTTGGCCGGCGACAGGGGCAATTCGACTTTGAACAACGAGGCGACGCGCCCGACATCGGCGGCGCTCGCGTCGATCTGGAAACCGGCAAGTTCAGGGGCACCGGCGAGGCCGGAGATTTTTCCGCTCGCTTGGACTTTCGCGCCGGCCGCGTCGCCGACGCTGAACGAGCGCAGATCGAGGGCGCCATCGAAGAGCGTTCCGTCGAGCGCGATGTTGCGGATCGGCACGCCTTGATATTCGAGGGCGTCGATTTTCATCTTCACGTTGGCATCGAAGCTACTGAGCGCACCGAGCCCCGCAGCCGGACCGGGCGCGGGTTTCGCCGCCGCGGCCGCCGCAGCGGCGGGCTTTGCGGCCGTTGCCGATGGCGCCGGAGCCGAGGTCATGTAGGCGTCGAGATTGAGGCGATCGAGCGTGAGATCGGAGCCGAACGCCAGGCGCTCGCGCAAGGCGACGGTGACGCCCCCCTTCAGCCACGAGCTGTCGATTTGCAGATCGAGGCCGGAGATCTGAACTTCGGCCGGCGTCGCCCGGACGTCGGCTTTCATGGTGAGACGGCGCAACCGATCGCCCGCCACCGGCGGCACAGCCACGCCGAGCCATTCGAAAATGCGGCGCAGTTCATTGGCGTTGGCTTCGACGTTGCCTTCGAACCTGGGCGCGCCCTTGTCGAGAGAGACGAAGCCAAACACTGCCGCGTCGGAACTTCCGGGAAATTGGGCCTGCAGCTTTTTGATGACGATTTCGCCGTTGGAGATTTCGGCATCGAGCGTCGCCTGACGGATCGAGCCGCCCCGATAGGTAATGGAATCTACCTCGGCCTTGAGCCCGGCCGTAAAGGTCGTCGGGATCGCCATCGGCTCGGTGGATTTCGGACGGGCCGGAACCGGCGGCGGAGCGATCGCTGCCGAAGCGCGACCGGCGGCGGGCGCGTCCTTGGCGGCGGGGGCTTGTGCAACCGTCGCGGAGGTCGGTTTAGCCGCGACGCGATCGAGATTCAAATGCGCAATCTTGAGCCGCGATTGGATCGCGACTTTCGGGGCCAATGTCGCCGTCACCGTGCCGGTGGCTTTGGTCTCGCCAAAGGCAGCATTGAAGTTGGTCAGTTCGACGTCGGTGGCGGTCGCGTTGACCTCGGCCTGCGCCGACATGGCTTGGGCAAGCATCGGCGGAAGAGTCCCGCCCAGCGCCCGGGCCAGTCCGGCCGGATCGGGTGCGTCGAACACGAAGCGGCCCCGCAGCCTAGGCCGTTCGCCGAGCCCGACGAGGGTTCCGATCAATTGAAACTTGGCGTTCGTGGATTCGAGTCCTGCCGTGATTCCGACCGGCACCGGCGTGGCGCCACGAATATCGCCTACCGTTACATCGACGGTGACGGGGAAGCCGTGGGCTGTCAGCCGTCCGTCGACTTGGAACGGGCCGTCGAGCGATCCTGCCGACAGCCGCAAGTTGATATAGTCGATCCGCTCGTCGGTCATGGACAATGCGTCGCGATAGAAGAGCCGGCCGTTCTGGATGATGACGTTGTCGAGACTGACTTCCACGGGCGAGCTGCTGCCCGAGGATGCGCCGGGCCGCCCCGCCACGGGCTTCGCCGGCTTCGGATCATCGACCGAGAGATCCCAGTTGCGCCGTCCGTCGGGAAGAATTTCGAGCGCGATCACCGGATCGACGAGCTTGAAGGTCTCGACCTTGATCTGACCGGAGAGCAGCGGCACGAGAGCGACCCGGGCTTCGAGCGACTTGAGCCGCACCATGTCGGGGTCGGTCGCGCCGCGCAGATTGGCGACGCGGACGTCGCGCACCACTAGGTTCGGCGCCGGCAAGAGGGCCAGCGAAATGTCGCCACCGATGAAGATCTCGCGGCCGAGCGCCTCGGTGCCACGCGCCGCGATTTCAGCCCGGTAGGCGTTCCAATCTATCAGCGAGGGAACGACCAGGACGGCGGCAATAAGAAGGACGAGAACGCCGCCGATGGCGGAGAGCGCAATTTTCATCGGGAAAGCCTAGCAGCTTGACGTCGGGCCGTCATTGCTCCGGGCCGACGGCCGGAAGGATTTTGCCAGGATTCATGATGTTGGTGGGATCGAGGGCGCGTTTCACCATGCGCATGACGTCGAGCGCATCGCCATGTTCGGCCGCCATGAACTCGCGCTTGCCGAGACCGATGCCGTGCTCGCCGGTGCAGGTTCCGTCCATGGCCAAGGCGCGCGCCACCATCCGCTCGTTCAATTGTTGGGCCCGCGCCAAATCGTCGGGCCGATCGGGATCAACCAGAATGACCAAGTGGAAGTTACCGTCGCCGACGTGGCCGACAATCGGCGCAATCAGCTTTGACTCGGCAACGTCCTTTTGCGTCTCGAGAATGCATTCGGCCAGGCGGGAGATAGGCACGCAGACGTCGGTTGGCCATCCCTTGGCACCCGGACGGAGCGCCAAGCCCGCGTAGTAAGCGTCGTGACGGGCCTGCCAGAGCTTGGTCCGGTCCTCGGGTTTCGTCGCCCACTGAAAATCGGCGCCACCGAAATCGACGGCAATCGCCTGCACCGCTTCGGCATGTTCGACGACCCCCTGGGCGGAACCGTGGAATTCGAACATCAAGGTCGGCGCGACCCGATAGTTGAGCTTCGAGTAGCGATTGCTGGCTTCCATCTGGAGCGCGTCGAGCAGCTCGATGCGGGCCACGGGAATGCCGGATTGGATCGTCGCGATGACCGTATCGACGGCGGATTTCAGATCGGGAAAGGCGACGACGGCGGCCGAGATCGCTTCGGGAATTCCGTAGAGCCGCACGGTGACATCCGTAATGACGCCGAGCGTGCCTTCGGAGCCGACGAAGAGGCGCGTCAGGTCGTATCCCGCCGCCGACTTCCGCGCCCGCCGACTGGTCCGGATATAGCGGCCGTCGGCCAGCACGACACCGAGCGCCAAGACGGTCTCGCGCATCGTGCCGTAGCGAACGGCGTTGGTGCCCGAAGCCCGGGTCGCGGCCATGCCGCCGAGCGTCGCGTCGGCACCGGGGTCGACCGCGAAGAAGAGTCCGGTGTCGCGCAAATGCTCGTTGAGGCGCTTGCGGGTGACGCCGGCTTCGACGGTGACGTCGAGATCGGCGGTGTTGACGGCGAGGACCTTGTCCATCTGCGTGAGATCGAGACAGACCCCGCCTTCGACCGCGGCGACGTGACCTTCGAGCGACGTGCCGGTGCCGAACGGAATGATCGGAACGCGTCGCGCCGCGCAGGCGCGAACCAGGCGCGACACTTCGTCGATGGTGCGCGGAAAGACCACGGCGTCGGGCGCGTGGACCGGATGATAGGACTCGTCCCGCCCATGGCGGTCGAGGATCGCGGCAGCGACCGACAGCCGCTCGCCGACGATGGACCGCAGTTCGGTCAGCAACGCCGGGTCGGAGCGACGGATGGGCAAGCCAGAATCGTCGGGCGTCACGACCGTCCTCATAACCGGTTGTCGGCGGCTCGAAAGGCTAGCCGCGACACTAGCGCTCGGCAAGGCAGCCATTGACCACATGCTTGCACCCATATTAATTACTGACCAGTCAGTTATTAATAATCGAGTTCCGCCATGGCCCGAAAGCCGTCCCATTGGAAGCGCCGCAAGGACGCCCGCCCGACCGAAATCGTCGCCGCCGCCCTCGACGTCTTCGCCGAGCGCGGCTTCAGCGCCACCCGTCTCGAGGAGGTGGCCGAACGCGCCGGGGTCAGCAAGGGAACGGTCTATCTCTACTTCGCGAATAAAGAAGACCTTTTCAAGGCGGTGGTCCGTCAGGCTCTGGTCCCGACGATCGCCAAGGTCGAGACCCATATCCGCGAGCATCCGGCCAGCGCCCGTGAGCAACTCGCTGAGGTCTTCGCCAGCATGGTCGGCACCATCGCCACGCCGCCGGCCGCGGCCATTCCGAAACTCGTCATCGCCGAATCTTGGAACTTCCCAGACATCGCGAAGTTCTACCTGAAGGAAGTCATCGCCCGCGGCTTCCGCCTGATGGCCGGCGTCATCGAACGCGGCAAAGCGAGCGGCGAATTTCGCACCGACGTCAACGTCGACCACGCCGTGCGCCTCGCCATCGCCCCGGTCCTTTTGACCGCCTTGTGGAAGACGTCCTTCGAGCCCGCCGTCGGGGCGCGCCTCGACGCCGAACCGTTCTTGAAGACGCATCTCGACGTGCTGATCAACGGCCTCGCCAATAAAACGTCCCGCTAAATGGTCCCGTCATGGAAACGCTGTCACAGATCTTCAGGTCGATCGGAACGGCCTTGCTGGCCGTGCTCACGTTTTTCGGCGGATCCGATCCGACGCCGCGCTTTCAAGGTTATGTCGAGGCCGACTACGTCCGCGTCGCGCCGCGCGACTCCGGCACTCTCGAACGCCTCGGTGTCGCTCGCGGCGATCGCGTCGCCATCGGTGATGCGCTGTTCGGCCTCGATGACGACGCCGAGCTCGCGGCTCGCGATGAAGCCCGGGCCCGGCTCACCCAGGCCGAAGCCCACCTCGACGACTTGCAGAAGGGGAAGCGCGCCCCAGAGATCAATGCCATCCTCGCCCAAAAGGTCCAGGCTGACGCGAGCCTCAAGCTCGCCGAAACCCAGCTCAAGCGGCAGGAAGGACTCATCGGCTCGCCGGCCGCAGCCCGCGATCGTCTCGACGAAGCCCGCGCCACCGCCTAGCGCGACCGGGCCCGGGTCGCCGAGCTGACCCATCAATTGCAGACGGCCCGGCTCTCGGCCCGCGACGACGAAATCCGCGCCGCCGCCGCGGCTTCCGCTCAAACCAAAGCCGCGCTCGACCAGGCCGAATGGCGGCTCGGGCAACGGTCCGCCGTCGCTCCCGTCGCCGGCCGTGTCGTCGACACGCTGTATGTCGCCGGGGAGTTCGTGAACGCGGGATCACCGGTCGTGTCGATCCTACCGGCGGCGAATGTGAAGATCCGGTTCTTCGTGCCGGAGTCAGCGCTCGGCCGCATCCAGGTCGGCGCTCAAGCCTGCATCGTTTGTGACGGCTGCCCCGAACCGATCGCGGCGCGCGTCGCCTTTGTCGCGCCCCAGGCCGAATACACGCCGCCCGTGATCTACAGCATGGAAAGCCGCGACAAGCTGGTCTTCCTGGTGGGAGCACGCCCGGTGGTCGCGGGCAGCGTCGGCGCCGAAGGCCGCCTTTCCTACACCGTCGACGGCGACGCCGTGAACCTCGCGGCGCGGCTCGAGGTGCTCAACAAAACCCAATGTTGTCGGGTGCTATTGGCGGAATCGACCGCCGCCCAGGTTCACGACATCCCGCTGCGCCGGATCGGCGAAACCGCCGTCCCCGGCAAAGCCCAGCCGGTGACGATCTACACGCTTGCCAGCTAGAACTTCTCGACCCAAGGCCGGAGATCGAGCTCGTGGCTCCAGGCGCTGCGGTGCTGGCGGTGCAGGAACAGATAGTTCGCGGCGATAGCATCGGGGGCGAGCAAGCCGTCGGCCGGACGGCTCCGCGCCAGTTCGGCGTATTGCTCGGAGCGGATTTGCCCGTCGACGATGACGTGGGCGACGTGGACGCCTTTCGGGCCCAACTCGCGGGCCATGGCTTGGGCGACAGCCCTGAGCCCGAACTTGCCGACGGCAAAGCCGGCGAACTCGGCGCTGCCGCGCAGCGACGCGGTTGCTCCCGTAAACACGATCGTTCCCCGGCCACGCCCGACCATGATCCGCGCCGCGGCCCGCCCGACGAGCAGACCGCCGAGACAAGCGTTGCGCCAGCTGCGTTCAAATTCGTCGATCTTGATATCGAGCACGCTGCCGCGCGCGAAGCCGCTGGCGTTGAAGACGACGACATCGGGCAAGCCGAACTCGGCCCGGACGCGGGTGAACAGCGCTTCGACGTCGGACTCCTTTGTCGCGTCGCAAGCGACGGCGATGGCTTTGCCGCCGAGCCCCTGAACCTGGGCGACGACGCTCTTGAGTTTGTCGACGCGGCGCGACGCGGTCGCCACCGCCATGCCGGATTTTGCGAACGTGCGCGCGACCGCCGCGCCCAACCCCGGTCCTACGCCCACGACGACAGCGACTTCACGTTCGGCCATGCCCGTTTCCCCTCTTGAGCCCGATTGCGTTCAACGCGGGCGAATGACACGCGGGATCAACCGCGCAACGCGCCGCCCGGCCGCGAGGTCGCGACACAGGATCGCGGCGCGACGAAAGCCGTTGGGCGGGTTGCCCTTCTCCGGCCAGCCGTCGTTGATCGTCGGCAAGATCATGATGATGGCCGGGTCGCGCTCCAGCGCGGCGAGGCCTTTCCAATCCACACTCTGCGGCTTGGCGGTCGTGAACGACGGTACCATGAAGGCGCGTTGCGCTGGTCGGTCATAGCGCCAGTCCCGGCCGCGATAGAGATCGACCACGGCGTCCAACCAGCCCTCGCCGTTCAAGGGCGCGAACTCGACCGACATCCGCAAGTGGCATTCGATGATGGCACCGCCGATGGTCTCGAAATTGACGACGCCGACGTAATCGCGGAGATGCTTGCGGCTCCATGTGGCGAGCCGCGCCAGCAGTCGCGCCGGCGGACGCGGCAGCATTTCCCAATGCGAGAAGCGGCCATTGTCGATCGGAAAGCCACGCGTCGATGCCGCCCAGGCGATGCGGCCTTCGACGATGGCGCAGTCGGTCGAGAGCTGTTCGCCGACCAGCCGCGTCATCCACATGTGGCCCGGCGCGTAGACCAAATCGCGGAGCGATTTCACGGTGTGCGCGCCGATACTCATGCCGAGCAGGTTGTAGATCGGCTTCACGAAGGTCGGGAACCGCGCCGGCATCGTGCCGAGCGGCCCGTGCGGAATGACTTGGGTCGCGCAGAGCCACATCTTGTTGTAAATGCGCGGCGCCGCTGGAAACATCGGATAGGCGGCGGGATCGCCGACCGGGATCCGCACCGACGCCGGGCACCTGGTCTTCGCGAAGACCCGCCCCATGTAGGATTCCGTATAGAGGAATGGCATCGCCCGTGCCGGATTTGCGACGCCGGGTCATCCTCGATACCCGAGGTCCGGCGATCACTCGGGTCTAGCAGACGCGTCGATCGGGGGAACGGCGGCCGTTAGATCGGTCGGCCTTTGGTCTTGTTCTTCAAGAATTCTAGAGCGTCACGCATCGACAGCAAATGCGGATGCACCGCCAGCGCGCCTTCGATCGCCTTGATGGCGCGGGCGTCTTCGCCGAGCGCGATGCAGATCAGGCCGAGACCGGAGAGCGCGCCGAAATGTCTAGGCTCCAAAGCCAGCGCCCGCTCGACGTCGCGCACCGACGAGTCGTAGTCCTCGAGGAGATAATAGATCGTCGCCCGCGTGTTCCAGCCTTCGGCAAGATTCGGGGCCAGTTCGACGACATGGTTGAAAAATCCGAGTGCGGCTTGAAGCTCGCCGGCCGACATGGCGCGGACCCCACTGGCCATTTCCCCGTCGACGTCATCGCGACCCGACTGCGCCCAGATGCGCCAAATGATGCCTTCAGTGGCGCTGGCCTCGACCGGATCTTTGGTTTGACGGAGAAGCTCGAAGAGCCCGGTCAGACGTTGATCGTCTTGGCCGGCCTGGACTGTGGTAGCGGCGAATAGCGCCGCAAGGATGATCGCAAGAACGCCCCTCATGGCGAAAACGATACTCCCAAATCCAGGCGCCGCGCCAGCCGGCAAGGCTCAGGTCCGGGCCAATTCCGGGGGCGGCGGGCCGCCTGTCGCCCAGTCCAAAAGCTCGACCGTATGGACGACCGGGAGGCGCATTCCGGCGCCGATCTGGACCAGGCAGCCGATGTTGCCGGCAGCGATAATGTCGGGCTGGAGCGCCGCGAGATTCGCCACCTTGCGCTGGCGAAGGCCGTCGGCGAGTTGCGGCTGGAGAATGTTGTAGGCCCCGGCCGAGCCGCAGCAGATGTGGGGCTCGACCGGCTCCACGACCTCGAACCCGGCTTCGGCGAGCAGACGTTTCGGGGCCTCGGCGATTCCCTGGCCATTCTGCAGCGAGCAGGCCGAATGATAGGCGACGCGGCGCGACGGGACGCCCCCGGCACGCCCACCGAGACCCAAGGTCGCGACGACTTCGCTGACGTCTTTCGCCAGCCCGGCGATGCGGGCAGCGCGGGTCGCCCAGACCGGATCGGTGCGGAACACGAAGCCGTAATCTTTCAGCATCGTTCCGCAGCCCGAGGCGTTGGCAACGATGGCGTCGAGACCAGGTTCGCGGTCGAAGGCGGCGATCACGTCCTTGGCTTGGCGAAGAGCCTCGGCCTCGCGTCCCATGTGATGGACGAGGGCGCCGCAACAGCCGGCTCCGACGACGACCACCTCGGCACCGAGCCGGGTCAGCAAGCGCACCGTCGCGTCGTTGATCTCGGGGCGCAGCGACGGCTGCACGCAGCCGGTCAGAAGTCCGACCCGCATCCGACGCTGGCCTTGGGCGGCGAAGACTTGCGGCCGGTCGACCGCCGAGGGCGGCGCGACTCGGCGCGCCAAGCCTACCATCGCGGCCAGCCGCCGGGGCAAGAACCGCTGGAACGGCCGAGCCAGAAATCCGGCGATGAGGGCGACGCGAAACCGCGCCCGATACGGCAGGACATGGGCGATCAGGCCGCGCAGGAGACGCTCGCTCCACGGCCGGGCCAGCGTCGACTCGATCCGCACCCGCGCATCGTCGACGAGATGCTGGTAGTGGACGCCCGACGGACAGGTCGTCATGCACGACAGACACGACAGACAACGATCGATGTGAAGCGCGGTCGCGGCCGTCGCCGGCTTACCGCTCTCCAACATCTCCTTGATCAGATAGATGCGGCCACGCGGCCCATCGAGCTCGTCGCCAAGCAGCAGATAGGTCGGACAGGTCGCGAGGCAGAACCCGCAATGGACGCAGGCTCGCAAGATGCCGTCGGCCTCGCGGACTCCGGGATCGGCAAGTTGAGCTTCGGAAAATCGAGTTTGCACGACGCGCGATCGGTCTAGAGATCGGGGCGCATGCGGCCGCGATTCAAGACACGCCGCGGATCGAAAGCGTCTTTGACGCGGGCTGAAAGCTGGGCGAGCGCCGCGGACTCGGGATGGAAGACCGGAACCTGGGCGCGGATCTCGGTCGAGGCGCGGATGAGCGTCGCGTGACCGCCAGCCGCATCGACGGCGCGGCGGATTTCGTTATGCGCAGCATCGGGGCGCGGCGCGATGGCGAGCCAGACCAAGCCGCCACCCCAATCGAGGAAATAGCGTCCGCCGATTTCGGCGCCGATGGCGGTGGCGACTTCGGCACCGGAGCGCGGCGCGACCGATAGCCGCCAGATCTGTTCGTCGGGCACGACGGCAAAGGGCGTCGCGTCACGGACCTCGCGCCACAGGCTGTCGGACTCCTCAGGGCCCAAACGGCCCAGCTCGCCGAAGCCGGCGAGGCTCCGCTCGAGCTCGGCCTGGCGCGCCTGGACCGAGACGGCGAGACCTTCGAGGCGAAGTGCCGTTACCGCATCGCCATCGGCGGCCGCGACCACCGAATGCCGCGCCACGTCGGCCGGCAGATGCGCCGCCGCCGAGACGTCGTTGGGCGAGCCGAGCGCCGCGGTCATGGCTTGCACCGCCGTCGGCCCGTCGAGCCCGACGATGGTGAGCGTCGCCGTCGTCTCGGGCATCGGCATGACTTTGACGGTGATGTCGGCCATCACCGCCAGAGTTCCGAACGAACCGGCCATCAGTTTCGACAAATCGAAGCCAGTGACGTTCTTAACGACGCGGCCGCCGGCTTTGAACACCTCGCCACGCCCGCTCACGGCTTCGAAACCGAGGACATGATCGCGCGCAGCGCCGGCCTTGATGCGTCGCGGTCCGGCGAGATTACAGGCGATCACGCCGCCCAAAGTGGCGCGCTCGGGCGAGGTGCCGAGCAGCGCGCTCCAATCCGGCGGCTCGAATTCCAGGCGCTGGCCTTCGTCCATCAAGGCTTCCTCGATGACGCTGAGCGGCGTCGCCGCCTTGGCGCTCAGCACCAACTCGGTGGGTTCGTAGAGACCGATTCCGGAAATCTTGCCGAGATCGAGTTGATAGGCAGCCGTCACGGGACGGCCAAAGTCGCGCTTGGTGCCGCCGGCGGCGATTTCGAAATCGCCGTTGCCGGCCACCGCCCAGCGGATGACATCGCGCAAGTCGTCGACGGTCGCGGGATCGAGAGGCGTGGACATCGGTGCGGGATCCGTCGGCGGTTCAGAATCTGGGCAGGTCGGGGAAACGCGTCTGGCCGCGATGGACGTGAACCCGTCCGAGCTCGGCGCAGCGATGCAAGATCGGATAGACCTTACCAGGATTGAGCAGCCCGTCGGGATCGAAGGCGCATTTCAAGCGCTGCTGCTGGTTCAGGTCTTCGTCGTTGAACATCACGCCCATCAGGTCGCGCTTTTCGACGCCCACGCCGTGCTCGCCGGTCAAGACGCCACCGACCTCGACACAGAGCTTGAGAATCTCCGAGCCAAAGGCCTCGGCCTTGTCGAGCTCGCCGGCGGCGTTGGCGTCGTACAGAATGAGCGGATGCAGATTGCCGTCGCCGGCGTGAAAGACATTGGCGACGCGAAGCCCATAGCGCCCCGACATCTCGGCGATGCGACCAAGAACCAACGGCAGGCGATGGCGCGGGATCGTCCCGTCCATGCAGTAATAGTCGGGACTGATCCGCCCCACCGCCGGGAACGCCGCCTTGCGCCCGGCCCAGAACCGGAGCCGCTCGGCCTCGTCGCGGCTGGCGCGGATCGAGGTCGCGCCGACTTCCGTTGCCAAGCGCCCTACTCGCTCGACCAGAGCCGTGACCTCGGGCGCCGGCCCGTCGAGCTCGACGATCAGGAGCGCCGCGGCATCGGCCGGATAACCGGCGTGAACGAAATCCTCGGCGGCCTGGGTCGCCGGCTTGTCCATCATCTCCATGCCGCCGGGAATGATCCCGGCACCGATGATGGCGGCAACACAGGACCCGGCCGATTCAAGAGTCGGAAATCCGATCAGCAAGGCCTGGGCCGTCGCCTGCTTGGTAAGGATCCGTACCGTGACTTCGGTGATGACGCCCAGCAGACCTTCCGAGCCGGTGACGACGCCGAGAAGATCGAGACCGCCGGCATCGAGATGCTTGCCGCCGAGGCGGACAATCTCGCCCGACATCAGAACCATTTCGACGCCGAGGACGTTGTTGGTGGTGAGCCCGTACTTCAGGCAATGCACCCCGCCGGAGTTTTCGGCGACGTTGCCGCCGATGGTGCAGGCGATCTGGCTGGACGGATCGGGCGCGTAATAGAAGCCGCGGCCGCGTACTGATTCAGTAATGGCGAGATTGGTGACGCCGGGCTGGGCGACGACGCAGCGGTTGTGAAGATCGATGTCGAGGATGCGGTTGAACCGGCCCATGGCGACAAGGACACCGTCGGCGAGCGGTAGCGCCCCACCCGACAGCGACGTGCCGGCGCCCCGCGGCACGACTTTGACGCCGGCGTCGCGGCAGAAGCGCAAGACGCACCCGACCTCGGCAGCCGTTTCCGGCAGAACGACGATCATCGGCGGCTGGCGATAAGCGGTCAGGCCGTCGGATTCGTAGGGCGCGAGTTCCGTGGTTTCGACGATGACGCGCCGGCCCATGGCGTCAGGCGGCAGGATGCGCTGCAGTTCGGCGGCAATCTCGGCCCGGCGCGCGAGGACGCCGGCGTCGGGCACGGGCATTTTCACGATCGTCGCTCCCCGCGCCGCGACCGGCGCGGCCGGTCAGATTCCGAAGAAATATTCGTCCCAGTAGGCGCCGTTGGCGTCGCCGATCATGCCGTTGTGCATCGAGCCCAGGCAATCGCGGAACGTAAAGTGCGCCCAGGTCGGGCCGGTGTTGACGATCCGGCCCGGACCGTTCTCCATCGGCAAACACGCCTGATAGGCCTCGCGGGCCCGTTTCAGAATGTCGTCGGGGATCGGCCCGCCTTCGGCCTCGCGCTCGCTGATCGCGTTCTGCCAGGCGGCGCTATGTTCGGCCGGCGTCGTGCGGCCCTCGCGCCGGATGCCGTTGGCGGCATCGTTGAGAAGTCGCGCCACGCCCAGATTCCGCTCGAAGCGCTTCAAGACGTTTTCGGCGGCGGGCCGCATGACATTCAAGGCTTGATCGATATCGACCGGGGTATGCGGACGGGCGTCGCCGACTATTGGCTCAGGCGTCAACACAATCGGCCCGGTAATCCGCGCCACCAACTGATTGTCCCCGAAACGCGCCATCAGGTTTCGCGACACGCTGAACTTCACGGCGAGGTGGCCGCGCTCGACGGTGATGGTGAACGGCTGGGCGTTGCCGATCCGGATTTCCTGACCGCGGCCTTGGCGACCGATCAGCGCCAGGGCCCGCGCGTTGTCGGGCTCCGGCACCACCGTGTAGCGCGTGCCGTGCTCCGGCATCTCGCGGTCGCGCTGCAGGCACATGGTCGTGACGTCGGCGGAGCATTCGCCGCCTTCGCACAACAAAGGAATGTCGCCGGTGACAGCGACGAGCAGAGCTTGGGGAGCGGCAGCAGCACTGCCTGCGGCAAGGACGCCAAACAGGCCGAAAGCCATCATCGCGGTCGCGCGCATGGTTCGCCTCCTGTCGGATGCGGGACGCCTGTTGACGCGAACGGGGATCGGGCGACCCAAAGCCGCCCATAGTCTAGCCGAACGGAGCCAACCGGCCAAACGGCCGGGGCGCCGCGGCAACCCAGTCTTTGGGCTTAGCCCTGACGGGCTTTGAAGCGGGGATTCTTCTTATTGATGACGTAAAGCCGACGGCGACGGCGGACGATCTTGCAGCCCTTGTCGCGGAGCTTGGCGGTCTTGAGAGAAGCGCGAACTTTCATCGTCGTCGTCCGTGGTTTCGGCGCGGGCCCCAGGCCTGCGCGGCGCGGCACCATAGGGGAGGCCGCGCCGGCCTGTCAACCAGCGCGACCCGCCCAAATCGGCCCTATTTCGCCGCCGTGACGATGATTTCGACCATGCACTTACCCTCGAGCTGAATGCCGACGCAGGCCCGGGTCGGCTTGTTCTTGGGATCGAGCCAGGCTTCGTAGACCTTGTTCATGGCTGGGCGGAGCCCGATGTCGCTCAGGAAGATGAGGCAGGTCAGGAGCTTCGACTTGTCCGACCCGGCCAAGGCCAGGCCTTGGTCGATCTTGGCGAGGACTTCCTTGGTCTGCTGGATGATGTCGCCATCGTTGTTGTCGGGCGTCACGCCTTGCAGATAGACCATGCCGTTGTATTCAACGACGCGGCTCATGAGGTTGTTCTGTTGGTGGCGGGTAATGGTCATCGTTTCCTCCTGGTTTTTGGGGCGAGACGAATCGTAGCCGTCGGAGCGGCCGGCGCCGCGGCGTGAAGGCGCCGCACCCGTTTTTCCATCCGACACAGATTTTGGTCGCGAATGCCGAGCTCGGCCAGGTGCTCGACGGTGTTGAAGAGATAGTCGGCGCAGGCTCCGAGACGCCCCTGGGCTTGGGCGATGGTCTTCGCCTGGTGATGCTCGGCAAGCACGCCGGTGTAGCGTTCGTGGTGGCGGTTGATCGCGAAGACGATGGCCGGGATGACGCCCGAATCGGTGTGGACCGGCATCCAGCGCGGCGCATAGGCGCCGCTCACCATCTCGCGCCGCCACAGGATGGCGGTTTCCTCTTCGACTTTACGCGCGGCGATCCGGTAGGCAACGCCCTGGCAGGACCCGCCGGGCTCGAGCCCCAGCATCAGCCCCGGACATTCCGGCGTGCCGCGACCCAACTTCACCCACAGACAAAACTGGCGGTGATAGCCCCAGATCCGGCCGACGCGCTTTTCGCGAAAATGAAACGCCGGATTCCAGATCAGCGATCCGTAGCCGAAGACCCAGACATCGCTACCCGGACGGACCCGATCGAGCAAGGCGTGACGCGACGCGTCGCGCTGTTCTTCGGTCAGGACAATCGTCGACTGGTCGCCCTTGGCGACCATCTTCAGGATCAGGCCGTCCTTGATGCTTTCGCGGGTAAGGGTCATGGAACCAAGGCTGGACCGCAGGGTGAGAAGCTCCGCGACCCTAGCATGTGACGCCGCGGTGACAACAGCCGCTCCACGGCCCTTAGCCGAACATCGCGATGTCGAGCGTCAGGGGGATGGCGAGCCCGGTGAGGGCGAACAGCATCGAGGCGACCAGGCGGACCGCCCGCAGCGGCAGTCGATTGGTCGCCGTCGCGCCGAACCACACGACCGGCGCATCGACGATCATCATGCCGACTGTGGTCCCGAGCGCGACGAGAACGACCGCGTTGAATTGCGCCGTCAAGGCCACGGTCGCGAGTTGCGTCTTGTCGCCGATCTCGACCGGGAAGAACGCCACCGCCGCCGCTATCGGCCTTGTCGGGACGGAGAACCCAGGCCGCCATCGCCAGAAACGCGAGGCCGAGGATCCAGCGCATCGCCTCTGGCCCGACCGGGTCGGCGACCAACGCGCCAGTCCACGCCGCGAACAGATGGTTGAGAGTCGTCGCGACGAGAATGCCAAGCGTGATCGCCAACGGCGCCAGATAGCGGGTCGCCAGCATCAGCGCGCGTAGCTGGGTTTTGTCTCCGATCTCGGCGACGGCGATGAGGCCGGCCGACGTGAGAAACGCGCACATGAAACGTCACGATGTGGAGCCGGGTGGTGATGACCATTGGCACGCCGACCCACCCGACTCCGGTGAAATTCGACGCAGCCAAAGGTCTCGCTAAGATTTTGCCGAATGCGCCATGGACCGAGGTCCAAGCATGTTGGCGCATTCCCCTCTGAACGACGAGGGCAGCTACTCCCCAGTGACGGCGCGGACCATACGCCCGCGCCCGGCGCGAGACAAACCGGATCCGGCAGGCCGATTAAACGGTCAGGACTTTAGACCTTGGCGGCGACGGCCTCGACCTCGACGAACCACTTGGGATCGGCGAGCCCGGAGATGAAGACCAGCGTCGCGGCCGGATCGATGGCGGTGTTGGGAAACATCCGGCCCCGGATTTCGCGAAAGACCGCGACGTCTTCGCGGCGCGTCAGGAAGGTCACGGTCTTGACCAGATCCTCCGGCCCCATGTCGTTGTCTTTGAGGATCGCGAGGATGTTCTGGAACACCCGCTCGATCTGCTCGGCCGGTGTCGTCGCGGCAGTGCCGTCGGGGTTCATGCCGAGCTGGCCCGAGATGTACAGCAGCCGCGCATTGGGCGGCACTTGCACGCCGTGGTGATAGCGGCCGATCGGTTTGGCGATGGTGGCGGGATTGCGGCGAGTGATCATGGTCGTCCTCCTTCGTGGCGCCGGCACGTTCGCATAATCGCCGGGACGGAGAAAGACGGAGCGATCACCCGACGCGACTACTCGGGCGCGCCGACCCAGATCCGCGAACAGGACCGAGACGTCGTGAAAGTCGTCGACGATATCGGTCTCGCCCTCGTTCAGCCGCTCGACGATGTAGGTCGGCAGGATGTTTTGGAGGAGCTGTTGGTAGCGTTCGCGCTCGGTCTGGTTTTGGCGATTGAGGTGCCGGACTTCGAGCATATTGCGGACGCGGCTCAGCATTTCCTCTTTGCGGGCCGGCTTGGTCAGAAAGTCGCGGGCCCCGTGGTCGAGAGCGGCAAAGCGCGTTTCCAGATCGTCGGCGCCGGTCATGACGATCACCGGCGGATAGAACTGCCGATCGATCTCCTTCAACCGGTCGATGACTTCGAGCCCACTCATGTGCGGCATGTGCACGTCGAGAAGGATGAGGTCGAAGTCGTGACGACGATGAAGTTCCTCCACCCTCCGAGGGTCCGACTGGGTTCAGATATTGAGGTAGCCGGCCGACCGCAGGAAACGTTCCAGGTATCCGAGATGGAACGCCTGATCGTCGACGATCAGGATGCGCGCGTCGAAAAAGGACGGCGCGATGACCGACGTGTGCCCGGCAACACGCAACATAGCCACCTCGCGGCGCCCCAGGTCACCGGCGCCTGACCGACAGAAAAGTATCAGGATATCAGGCCGTTAGATAGCGGCCGCAGCACGGGCCGGATGCGAGCGTTCAAGCCCCGCCAACGGGCCGATAGGCCGCGACGACGCTAGGCTTCGTCGCTCCAGAACGGCTGGGCGTGGACGAAGTTGCGCCAGGCGCGACGGAGGGCTTTTTCGCCATCCTTGAGACGGCGGTGATGCAGCGCGATCACGGCCGTCGCCGCTTCGACGACGTCGCTTCCATCGCGACCGCCGATACGACGCGGCTTCAAAAGAGTTTCGGTCACGGCAACGTCGTTGTAACGGCCGAGATCGTCTTGAAGACGGGTCAGCCGTTTCAGATACGACGCGACCTCGCGCTTGCGATGCAACGAGCGGAAGAACTCAGCGGCGTAGCGAAGCTTCTTGAGCGCCAGACGGACTTTGTGGAGATCCTGGGCCGAGAGCTCGGCGAAGTTGTCGCCCAGCTTCACGACCTTGCGATGCCGCGCCGTCAACGCGCTAGTCGCAAAGGCCACGGCGGGAGCATCGAAGCCGGCGTTAGCGGACGCGTCGTCGGCACGCCAACCGCGTCCCTCGATCCACATGCCAAGCCGAAGTTGAAGCCGCGTGTAGCGCGCTGAGCCCAGCGCCCGACGGGCCCGCTCGTAGGCGCGGTGCCGCTGCCGCTCGACCGCCGCTCGCAAGGCTTTGAGCGGGCCGGCGGCAATGTCGTCGTCGGCCTCGGTCGGCAAGAGCTGGGTCGCCAGCACGTCCCACTCGCGGGCCGGGCCAAGCGCGCTGACGATCCATTTGGCTTCGGTCTTCAGCCAGGCGCGCTGGTCTTCGGGCAGGAGATCGGCGAAGACTGCCAGCGCCGAGCGGAGACGACGCAGCGCGACGCGGACCTGATGGACGCCTTCCGGGTTGCGGCCGTCGACCGCCGCCGCTCCGTTGGCGGTCCAATGGGATTGGCAGGCTTTGGCGACGGCCAACCAGACGTCTTCGACGGTGGCGTCAGCGTCGAGACGGATGCGTTCGGCCTTGCGCCACCGGGGCGGCAGGCCGGCGGCGAGGCCGTAGCCCCGGGCCGACTTGCTGAGGCTCATGAGGCGCAGCGGCACGATCCGCTGCAAGTCCATGGCGACGCGGTAGAGCGCCTCGGGATTGCCGTTCACGAGCTGCAGTTCGATCTCCGAGACCGCCAGGCTGCGGCGCTTGGTCGCGACCACGCCGCGGTCGATGGAGACCTCGATGGTCGTCGTCGCGCCGCCAGCTTCGTGGATTTCGATGATCCGCACTTGGCGGCGGATCCGACTCGAAAACAGCGACTTCAGCCGATCGGCACGAAGCCGCAGGCGGTGATCGACCGGCAGCGGATCGGGCAGGACGTCGAGATCGGGCCGAGCCGAGCCGACCGGCGCTTCCCATTCGCCCCGGCGCATGATCTCCGACGCATCGGGATCGGCCTTGAGCGTCTGCACGTAATGCCCGTCGGTCTTGCGGACCCGGAGCGCCAGGCGGTTGTGATAGAGCTTGAGATCGGCCGTATCGAAATAGCGGTTGTCGAGATCGAGGGTGACGACCTTGCCGCGCGTCCGCGCCGTCAACGCCGGAGCCGAAGCAAGACGCTTCAACGCCGCCGGTTCGGCGGCGAGCTTCAGCTCGACCTCGGTCATCACGCTCCCTTGGGCTCTTGATTGGGCGAGGCCTTAGGACCCCGCCGGCTTGCTTACGCCGATCCAATCCTATTGAACCCGGGCCCCAAAATCCAAGTCAACGACCGAACCATGACAGTTTGGTGACGATGCCTGTGGAAAAGACGAGAGGGCCTGTGGATAGTTTTTGTTATCCCCAGCCTTGCTCTACGGCTCGAGGCGACGCGGCTTGGCCAGGGCTTGGCGGGCCGTCGGTAGGAGCACGGTCACCGACGATTGGTCGTCGCGCCGCCGATCGGGCGGCGGGGTTTAGCCGCAGACGCAGACAGAGAACGCTCTCGGCGATATTGGTGGCCTGAGCGCCAGCGCGCTCGATGTGTTCTTGGCGATAAAGAGAAGATGCGTGCAGCCGCCGATCTTGCGCGGATCCTCCATCATGTAGGTCAGGATCTCGCGAAACAGGCTCGAGTGCAGCTGATCGACGGCGACGTCTTGGTCGCGGACGTCTTCGGCCTTGCTGGCGTCGCGGGTGAGATAGGCGTCGAGGACCGTCTTGATCATGGTCTCGACGAGGCCGGCCATGCGCACCAAGGTCGGGAGCGCCGCGACCGGCGGCGCATCAATGACGCCGCCGATCCGCTTGGCGATGTTTTTGGCGTGATCGCCGATCCGCTCGAGCTCGTGCGAAATCTTGAGCGCGGCGACGGCGGTCCGCAAATCGTCGCCGACCGGCTGGCGCAGCGCCAGAAGCCGGACGGCGCAAGCGTTGATCTCGGTTTACAGGTCGTCGATCTCGCGGTCGCGGGCGACGAGAATGGCGGCGCAGCGCGGATCGCGTTTGACGAGGGCGGCGACGGCATCGGCGAGCTGAGCTTCGGCGCGGCCGCCCATCTCGGCGATCTTGTCGTCGAGACGGCGAAGCTCCTCGTCGAAGGCTTTGACGATATGGGGATCCACGCGCACGCCTCCTCGGGTTCGGGTCGCCGGAGGCTAGGGGAGCAGGGTCACCGCGGCGTGACGCGGTGATGACTGGGCCATGACGAGATGCGGGACCTAAGAAAAAAGGCCAGGCGGCGACTGGCGCCGGCCTAGCCTTATTTCTGAAAAAATGGTGGGCGCGACAGGGATCGAACCTGTGACCCCCACGATGTCAACGTGGTGCTCTCCCGCTGAGCTACGCGCCCCTTCGATAAATTCGGGAATCGGCATAGAATCGACGCCCCGCTTTTACCGACTCGACCCGAGATTGGCAACCACTGCCCCGAGATTGCGGTTGCGAAGGCGGCGGTCCCCCGCTAACAGTCGAACCGTGATCGGTCGCGATCGTCGAGCCCGCCATCGGCCCCGGATTGCCATGACGCCTCCCCTTCGCCAATCCAGCGCATTCGCGCTTGCTTCCTCCGAAACCGAACCGGTGACGGTCCTCCAGCCACGAGTCCAAACGGCGCCCTTGGTCTTCGCCTCGCCCCACAGCGGCCGCGACTATCCGGAAGCGTTTTTGGCCGCCTCGCCGCTCGCCATCGGCCGCCTGCGCCGCTCCGAGGACGCCTTCATCGACGAGATCTTCGCCGCCGCGCCCCGGCTTGGCGCGCCGCTGGTCGTCGCCAATTTCCCGCGGGCCTATATCGATCCGAACCGCGAATCCTTCGAACTCGATCCGACGATGTTCTCCGATTCGCTGCCCCGATATGTGAACCGGCGCAGCGTCCGGGTCGGGGCCGGGCTCGGCACCATCGCCCGCGTCGTCGCCACCGGCGAAGAGATCTACGCTCGCAAGCTGCGCTTCGCCGACGCCCTGGAACGGATCGAGCGCTATTATCGGCCCTATCACCACGCCCTCGAAAGCCAGATCGCGTCGACGCGGCAGCGATTCGGGGTGTGCCTCCTGATCGATTGCCATTCGATGCCGTCGGTCGGCCGGCCCACCGATGCTGATACCGGCACGAGCCGCGTCGACATCGTTCTCGGCGACGCTCACGGCTCGGCCTGCGGCGGACATATCGTCGATGCCATCGCCGGAATGCTGATCGAGCTCGACTTCAAGGTTCGCTACAACGATCCCTACGCGGGCGGCTTCACGACCCGTCACTACGGCCGCCCCGACGAAGGGGTCCATACGTTGCAGATCGAGATCAACCGCGCCCTCTACATGGACGAGATCGCCATCACCCGGGCTCCGGCCATGGCCGGATTGGTCGCCAAGATCGAACGCGCCATCCTCGCCATCGTCGGGCTCGACGCGAAATTCCTCGGGGTGTCGTGAGCGATACGGCCGTCACCGCCGGAACGAAAATTCGCGACGCCGTTGATCGGGATTTTCGCGCCATCCAGCGCATCTATTCCGACGCCGTGAAAACCGGACTCGGATCCTTCGAAGAAGTCCCGCCCGACACCGCCGAGATGGCCCGGCGGCGCACCGCCGTCATCGAGCGGGGCCTGCCCTATCTCGTCGCCGAGATCGACGGCCGGGTCCGGGGATTTGCCTATGCGGCGCCGTACCGGCCGCGCTCGGCCTATCGGTTCACGCTGGAAGATTCGGTCTATGTCGCCGACGCGGTCCGGGGCCGTGGCATCGGCGCGGCTCTACTGGGCGCAGTCATCGCCCGGGTCGAGGCCCTGGGCTATCGGCAAATGATCGCCGTCATCGGCGATACCGGCAACGCCGCCTCGATCGGGCTGCACGCCCGGCTCGGCTTCGAACGGGTCGGGACGATACGTTCGTCCGGCTACAAGCACGGGCGGTGGGTTAACTCGGTGATCATGCAGCGCCAGATGGGCCCGGGAGACACGACCCCGCCCGCGACGTAAAGGCCCCAAAAACCAGGCAAAAAAATGGGCCGTGCAAGCACGGCCCGAGTTTTTGGGAGGAGACGTCGAAAGAATCAGGCATCCAAACCCGCCCCGAAGGTCAGATCTGTATGCTGCAACGCACAAGTTAAGGTTTTGTCCCTGGTTTTGCAAGAGAAAATTTGAAATTTTTGGGCATATTCCCTTTGGAATGGGCGTCACTCTCTTTCGATTGCAGATGACGATCATTCAAAACAGGTAGCCAACCTGCTCGACGCAAGCCTCTCCGTCATCAAAGATTAACAGAGATTCACACCTCCGTTCCGGTCTTGGCACACGCGTTGCTTATAGGAGGCTGGGGTTAGAGGTGGAGACGGTTGGCCGTGCGATTCAGGCTATTACGCCAATGTTGCGTTGCGGGAGCAGCCGTCCTCGGATTCGCCTGGGGCTCGGCTGTCGCCGCGCCAGGATCGAAGCAACCATTTGATAAATATGAATATGTTTGCGCCGAGCAAACGGCGCGCCAGGAACGCGAGGGCGGCATCCCCCAGAACCTGCTGGCGGCCATTTCCTTGGCGGAATCCGGCCGCTGGCACTCCGGCCGCCGGGCAAACCTTGCCTGGCCCTGGACGTTCATGGCCGAGGGCCGGGGGCGCTTACTAGCGACCAAGGAAGAAGCCGTCGCCGAAGTCCGAGGCCTTCAGGCCCGCGGCATCACCAATATGGATGTCGGGGCTGCATGCAGGTGAACCTCTACTACCACAAGGAAGCCTTCGCGAACCTGGAGCAGGCTTTCGACCCAGTCCGCAACGTCGCCTATGCGGCGCGTTATCCGAAGGAGATGTACGACCTGACCAAGTCCTGGCAGGACGCGGCGGGCGCCTATCACTCCATGGATCCTGAGCGCGGCCTGGTCTATCAGGCGCGGGTTCTCCAATTCTGGGCTCAGGCCGCCGGCGACCCGGCCGTCACGGCGGACCTCAAAGTCGCGGCACTGGATCTCAAACTGGACCTCACCCCGCCGCCGGCGCCGACACGCCCCACGTCGACGCCCATCATGACGACGGCCGCGGTCACGACCGCCGCGACCACGCCAATTCCCACGCTTCAATCGAAGCTATCCGTTCCGATCGATTGGACCCGGACCGCCGAACTGAATTCCCGGCTCCGGCAGGCCCGGGCCGATGGCTCAAGCCCCCGCGCCGTCCTTAGCGTCACCGATCACGTGCGAGTCATGCGCCAAGCCGCCGGCAGCCTGAACGACCGGCCGATGTCGGCCGGCAGCGGCCGGGCGCTCGCCGTCGCCCAAGCCGATCGCCCGGCCTTCACCGAGAACCGTCAGCTCCAGCTCAAAGCCTGGCGCGATCGCGCCTCGCGCTAGGAGCGAAGACGACGGCGCTTAGGCGGGTACCGGTGCTGGCGCCTTCCGGCCCCACAGCAGCCACTTGGCGATCTCGATCGTCAGGAAGACGCCGAAGCCGAGCAGCGTGACGAAGCCGATATCGGACCACGTCGGCATGGCGATGCCAAATGATTCCAGGACCGCATCGAACTGCAGCAGCACGACGATCAGCGCCAATTCCCAGACAATGGCGATCACCAGCCATTTGTGTGGCGGCACCTTCAAGACGCTGTAGCGGAGCGACCGGAAGTTCATCGCGAGGATCAACTCGATGATGACGAACATCAGGAAGACCTGCGTCCGCGCCGTCTCCAAGTCTTCGATGTTGTTGAAGAACATCCAGAGGAAGAGCGGGCATTCGATGACGACGCCGAGCGCGATCAGGACGCACACGTCGAAGGAAAAGACGCTTTCCTTCGAATCGCGCGGCGGGCGTTGCATGATGCCAGGATCGGCCGGAGCGATGCCCAAGGCCAGCGCCGGCAAGCCGTCCGTCGCCAAGTTGATATAGAGGATCGCGGCGGGGAGCAGCGGCAGATAGTCCGCTCCCATGACCATGACGACACCGCCCAGCACGACGACCTCGGTGATGTTGGCGCGCAGCAGATAGGTCAGATATTTCTTGATGTTGTCGTAGATCCAACGGCCGCGCTCGATGGCGACGACGATGGTCGCGAAGTTGTCGTCGTTCAGGATGATGTCGGACGCTTCTTTCGCGACCTCGGTTCCGGCGATGCCCATGCCGACGCCAATGTCGGCCTGCTTCAGAGCCGGCGCATCGTTGACGCCGTCGCCGGTCATGGCGACCACGTGGCCCTTTTCCTTCCAGGCGCGAACGATCTTGAGCTTGTCGAGGGGCGAGACCCGCGCGTAGACAGTGACCTGCTCGACGACCGCGGCCAGGCCGTGCTCGTCCATGGCGGCGAGTTCATCGCCGGTCAGGACTTTGTCGCCATCCCGATAGATGCAGATCTCCTTGGCGACGGCAACGGCAGTCAACTTGTGGTCGCCGGTGATCATCACCGGTTTGATGTGAATCCGCCGGCAGACCTTGACGGCTTCGATCGCCTCTTCGCGCGGCGGATCCATCATGCCGACGAGGCCGAGAAAGGTCAGGCCGATCTCGGCCGTCGCTTCATCCGCCGCGCCCGACGCCGGAAGCTCCTTGTAGGCGATGCCAAGAACGCGCAGCGCGTCGCTCGCCATCTGGGCGTTTACCTCGTGAAGCTTGGTGCGCTGTCCGTCCGTCATCGGCACGGCCTTGTCGCCGACCATGTACGACGCGCAGCGGTCCACCATCACTTCCGGCGCTCCTTTGCTGAAGGCGAATCGCCGTCGGTCGTCCATCGTATGGATGGTCGTCATGCGCTTGCGCTCGGCGCTGAATGGAAATTCCTCGGTCCGCGGGCACGCCACCCGCAGATCGTCGGGGCGCAGTCCGGCCTTGGCCGCCACCACGATGAGGGCCCCTTCCGTCGGATCGCCTTTGACAAACCACCGTCCGGCGTCCGATTCCAGCAGAGCGTCGCTGGCCAAGATTCCGCCTTTCAACAACAGGCTGAGCGCCGCATCGTCGAGAGACGCGTCGATCTGGCCCTCGGGCGCGTAACCGACGCCGCTGACCTCGATCGCCCGGTCGCCGACGTACATCCGCCGCACGGTCATTTGCGCCCTGGTGAGCGTGCCCGTCTTGTCCGAGCAGATGACGCTGGTGCAGCCGAGCGTTTCAACGGCGGGCATTTTCCGAACCAGCGCGTTCTTTTTGGCCATCTCGTGCATTGCGATGGCGAGCGCGCCGGTGACGATGGCGGCCAGGGCTTCGGGCACCGCCGCTACGGCGAGGGCGATCGCGAACAGAATGATCGGCAAGGTCGAGTCGAGCTCGAAGGTGCCGGCCATGACTTCCTTGGTGACACTGACGCCGACCACGACCAGGCACACGCCGAGGGTGACGATGCCGAGCCACTTGCCGATTTCGTCGGTGCGACACTCAAGCGGCGTCTTCTCGGTCTCAATCGCCGACATTTCTCTTGGGCGATCTTGCGGAACTCGGTTCCCATACCAGTGGCGACCACCACGGCCTTGGCGCGGCCATAGGTGACGGTCGTTCCGGTGAAGACCATGTTGGCGCGGTCGCCGACCGACGCGTCGTCGCGCACGGTCGAGAGCTTCTTGGTGACGGGGAGGGATTCCCCGGTGAGCGGCGCTTCGTCGCAGTTCAGCGAATGGACTTCGACCAGGCGGGCGTCGGCCGGAATCTTGTCGCCGGGCACGAGCTCCTTCGAGAGGATTTCCTGTTCGCGGCCGCCGCGGACCACCGTGATCATCGGCGACAGCATTTTCTTCAAGGCTTCAAGGGCGCGCTCGGCACGGTATTCCTGAACAAAGCCCAGGCCGGCGCAGAACACGATGATCGCGAAGATGATGCCGGCATCGACGTATTCGCCGACCACCGCCGAAAGAACGGTGGCGAGAAGCAGAATAGCGATCAGGACGCTCTTGGAACTGGCCGAAGAACAGCGCCCAGGGCGAAGCCTTTTCCTCGTGGCTCAGTTCGTTGGGTCCGTGGCGCTGTAAACGTTGCGACGCCTCGGCGGCCGAGAGGCCGGCCTTAGGGTCTGCCTGCAGATCGCGAAGAACGACGTCGACGTCAGCCTAATGCCACACGCGCGTTGTCATTGCAGTCTCCCAACGTTGTGCCCCAAGCGCGGGCCTTATTCGACCCTGCGCAATTACCTCTATGTTTAGCTGAAGTTTGGAGCGGAGCATCAGACCTACGCGCGCGCGGAACGGCCCAGCCGAATCGCTACGGTCGATTCGGACGCGGCGCGCGACGGTGGAGAATCGGCCGGTTAGGGATGGGTGACGGCGTAGACTTCCAGGCTGCCCGCCCAGATCATGTCCGCACCGACGTAGGCGATGATCGCGAGGCCCACATAAGCGAGCCAGGCGTGACGGTCGAGCATGTTGGCGAGATAGGTCGACGCGAACGCCATCAGCGCGATCGACATGACCAATCCGAAGGCCATGATGCTGGGTCGATCACGGGCCAGGCTGGCGACCGCGAGGACATTGTCGAAAGACATCGACACATCGGCGACGATAATCTGCGTGATTGCTCGCGTGATGCTTTTGGCCGCGGCCGGAACCGGGACCTCGCCTTCGGCGGTGTCGGCGGCTTGGCGGGCCCGGGCCCGGACCTCGACCCACATCTTCCACGCCACCCACAGCAGCAGAAGGCCGCCGAGCAGGGTGAGACCAATGACGGCCAGCAACTGAGTCGTGATCAGCGCGAAGGCCACGCGAAGCACGGTGGCGGCGCCGATTCCGAAGATGATCCCCTTGCGCCGCATGTCCACTGGCAAGCCGGCGACGGCGAGAGCGATGACGATGGCGTTGTCACCCGACAAGGCCAAGTTCACCCAAATGACGCCGAGAAGAGCGGAGATATCTTCAGGGTCGAAGGAGAACCAGTCGAAGGAGAGCCAATCGGACACGTTAGACCCTCTATAAATCGAGGATGGAACATCCTTTGCATCTAACCACTATAGATCATCGCGCTCAATCGAACCAGGTGGTGCCTTTCGGCTCCGAGACAAGAGTGCTATGACACCGCCGGTTGCCTCGCCCTCCAGCTCCGGAACCTCTTCTTCATGAATGCATCCACCGAACGGACTTCCGATCGCCTCAGGCGCGCCGTTGCGGGCGGGACCTCGACGCGAGTCTCGATCGACGATCTGGTGGCGGCGCTGAGCGATCGCGCTTTCGGCGTCCTGCTGCTGATCCTGGCACTGCCGATCTCGATTCCGACCATCCCCGGCATGTCGGTGATCTGCGGAACGCCGATCCTGCTGCTGTCCTTACAAATGATGATCGGCCATCAGCGCCCGTGGCTGCCGTCCAAGCTCGGTCAGCGGTCGTTCGCCCGCACCGATATCGAGGCGATGCTGAACAAGGCGATGCCCTACATCCTGAAATTCGAGCGCATCGCCCGGCCCCGAATCGAATGGCTGACCGACGGGGTGTTCGAGCGCGTCGCCGGCATCGTCATCTTCGTCATGGCGGTGATCATCGTTCTGCCGACGCCGCCGATCGTCGGCAACATTCCGTCGGCGGTCGCCATCGCCGTCCTCTCGATCGGCTTCATCGAGCGCGACGGACTCATTACGATTCTTGGCTATGTCCTGGCCGGGCTCGCGGTCGTCGCGACCTTCGGCATCGTCGCCGCCCTGATCGCCGGCGCGATGTCGCTGTTCCACGCCTGGATGGACTAAGGCGCTCGGTTCTATGTGCTGCCGAGCCCGTTGACCTTGGCGGCCATGATGAAATCGTTCTCGTGAAGGCCGCGGATCTTGTGGGTTTGAAACGTCACACGGCAATAATCCCAGCCATAAGCGATGTCCGGGTGGTGGTCCTGGGCTTCGGCGATGGCGCCGATCTTCACAACGAAGGCCTGGGCCGCGGCGAAATTCTTGAAGGTAAAGGCGCGCTCGATCCTGGTCGCGTCCTCGTTCAACGTCCAACCGGGAACGCCCCGGACCGCGGCTTCGGCCTCGTCGCGGCTAAGGCGCGGCACGCCGCCGCGACAGGGCACGCAGGTCTTTTCAGCTAAGGCCATCGGAACCTCCGCGACGTCTAATAGGACCGCGACAGGCCGCGCGCGCTCACAGAAGCCCGAGGGTGCCCATGTGATCGACGATGGGCGCGACTCCGGTCTTCACGGAATCGACGCAGGGCAAACCGAGGCGACTCGCCGTGGCTTTCAGATACGCGTCGGCATCGGCGGCCGGCATGCGGCTGGTGTTGATCGAGAACCCGACGCAGCGCGCCGCCGGATTGGTCAGCTTCGCCGCCTGGACGTGCAGCTCCATGCAGTCCTTCAGATCGGGCAAGGGTTGATGCGGAATGCCGCGCTTATGGGGCCGCGTCGGCTCGTGGCAGACGACGAGTGCATCGGGCTGGGCGCCATGCACCAGGCCCAAGGTGACGCCGGCATAGGACGGATGGAAGAGCGAGCCCTGCCCCTCGACCAAGTCCCAATGGTCCGGCGTGTTGTCCGGGGCCAGCCATTCGGTCGCTCCGGAAATGAAATCGGCGATGACCGCGTCCACCGAGACGCCCGATCCGGCGATCAAGATTCCGGTCTGGCCCGTCGCCCGGAAGTCGGCCTTGAGGCCGCGCCGTTGCATCTCGCGCTCGATGGCGAGAGCCGTGAACATTTTGCCGCAGCTGACGTCGGTACCGACGGTCAAGAGACGCTTGCCGGTCCGCTTGACGCCCGAGCCGACGGCGAAGTCGCGGTCCGGTATGCGGACATCGACCAACTGACGGCCGAGCCCCTTGGCCAGATCGCCGAGCCCCGGGACTTCGGTGAGGCTGTTGTGCAGGCCGCTGGCGAGATCCATGCCGAGCTCGACGGCTTTGCGCATCGGGGCGTGCCACGAGTCCGCAATGGCTCCGCCGCGGTTGGCGACGCCGATGACCATGGTCTTGGCACCCTTGGCGGCGCCTTCCTCGACGCTCATGTCGGGAAGGCCGAGCGTCGTCGTGCAGCCGTCGAGGCGGACCTGGCCGATGGACCATTCGGGGCGCCAATAGGCGACGCCATAGGCGGTCTTGGCCGCGAGATCGTCGCGGGCAGCGCCGATGAACAGAAGATACGGGCGCTTCAATTCCATGACGCGGGATCCTCAGCAGCCGAGACGGCGGGCGAGATCGAGCAAGTCGGTGGCGATCGCATCGAAGGCGGCCTGCGGTTTGATATCGCGGTTCTGGCCAGGACCATGTTCGTCCGGGCGGGGAACGAAGGCGGTGCGAAATCCAAGCCGCGAGGCATTGATCAGATCGCCGTTGTGGGCCGCGACCATCATGCATTGCTCGGGCTTGAGATCGAGGTACGCCGCGGTCGACAGATACGTCTCGGGCTCAGGCTTGTAGTGGCGCGCCGTTTCGGCGCCGAGGATCGCATCCCACGGCAGCCCGGCACGCTTCGCCATGTTCACCATCAGGGAGACGTTGCCGTTCGACAGCGTCGCGAGAATAAATTTCGTCTTGAGCCGCGTCAGACCCGCAACGACATCGGGCCAGGGATCGAGGCGGTGCCAGGCCCGGTTCAAATCGTCGAGCTCGGCGGCATCAAGACCGCGCAGGCCGAACTGCGCCAATACCTTCTCAAGACTTTCCCGGTGCAGGACGTCGAGGTTGACCCAGGGCCTTTCGCGGCGAGCGACTTGATCCATCGACGGGCGATAGAGACCGCGCCAAGCGTCGGCCACCGCCGCGCCGTCGACGGTCCAGCCCTTGCGCTTGGCAACGGCGTTGATCTCGCGCGCCACCGAGGAGCGCCAATCGACGACCGTCCCAAAGACGTCGAACGTCAGCGCCTTGATTCCATCCAACGCCATGTGTCGTAAGCCCCCTCCACTCCGTAGGGGCTCAGTCTAGCCGCCTCAGGAACGGGAGGCGAGGCAGTCGACAAGCCCGGCGGCGAGACGCCGCATTAGGGCGTCGTAGGCGGCTGGGCCGGGCTCGACGGTCGCGCCCTCGGGATCGAGGACGCCGACGCGGGTGTCGGTCCCCTCGACCAGCGTCGCGATGAGACCGGAGTCGAAGCTCGGCTCGCGGAACACGCACTTGGCCTTCAGGCGCTCGATCTTGGTGCGGAGATCGCGGATCCGGCGTGGGCCGGGGGCGCGTTCGGGCGAGACCACGATCGAACCCACGGCGCGCAAGCCGTAGCGATGCTCGAAATACTGGTAAGCGTCGTGAAAGACGATGAAGGGCTGAGCGGCGACGCGTCCGACCGCGGCGGTAATATCTCGATCCAACGTCGCCAGGCGAGCCAAGGTCGAATCACGATTGCGCTCGTAGCGCGCCGTGTTGGCGGGATCGACCTCCACCAGCGTCGCGGCAATAGCGCGGGTCAGGGCCTGTGCGTTCGCCGGATACAACCAAATGTGCATGTCGCGTCCGACGGGACCGGAACCACTCGCGGCAGGGCCACGCGGCGCTTGGCCCTCGGCGCGCTCGCCCTCCCAAGCGCCGCCGCGCCGCACCGGCAGCACAAAAACACCGTCGGCCGTGGCGAGCGGGACGACGCGGGCTTTCTTGGCGAGCGATGCCAAGGATTTGGCGAGGAAGCTTTCGAGCCCGGGCCCGACCCAGAACACGGCATCGGCTTTGCCCAAGGCCTCGGCGTCGGACGGCCGAAGTGAGTAGTCGTGTGGCGACGCCGCACCGCTCACCAAGAGGTGCGGCTGGCCGACCCCCTCCATGACTTGCGCCACGAGAGAATGAATCGGAACGATGCTGGCGATGACTTTGGGGCCGTCGGCGGCGCGAACCGGCATCGCCCCGACGACCGCGAGCGCCAGTCCGGCAAGCGCCGCGCGGACCAGCCGCGATCGCGTTAGAGAAGCGCCGTTGTGCCGTCCCATAGAAGCTTGATCCCGATGGCGAACAGGAGCCCGTAGACGAACCGATAGAACGGCTTCTCCGACACGATCCGCATCACCCGCAAGCCCATCCACACGCCGAGCGGGGCGAGCGGCGCCAGAGCCACCGCGGTCAGGACAGTTTCTGGCGTCCACTGGCCGATCATACCATAGGGAATGATTTTCAGAAAATTGATGATGAAGAAGTAGACGACGGTCGTGCCGACGAAGAGCGACTTCTCCATGCGCTGGGGCAGGAGAAACGCCTGGGCCGGAGGGCCGCCGGCATGGGCGACGAAACTGCCGTAGGCCGAAACCGCGCCGGCGATGATGCCGAGGACCGGATTGCCCTTCGACTGCGGCCGGCCTTCGAGGCTCGCGCCCAACCAATGGCGCAGCGTGAAGGCGATGGCGAGACAGCCGATCATGATGCGGATGACGTCGGGACTGACGTAGCCGAAGGTGAACGTCCCGAAGGCGATGCCGACGATCGAGCCGATGACCATCAGCGTGACGTTGCGCCGGTCCCAGCTCTTGCGAAACGCCCAGATGCCGAACAGATCCATAAAGCAGAGGATCGGCAGCATGATCGCCGCCGCCTGCACCGGCGAAATGGCGAGCGCCAGCAATGGCACGGCGATGACGCCGAGGCCGCCGCCGAAACCGGTCTTGCCGATGCCGGCGATCAACACCGCCGGAATGGCGACCACATAAAACCAGGGATCCAGGACGGGCAAAGCGCCGGCACTCTAGCCGTTGATGGGAAGCGCGGAAAGCAAGACCGAGACCGTCATGTCCGCGCTGCCGCGCGGCGATGCGACGGATCGAGGCGGATAAAGACGATATGAATGAACAACGCCAGACTTGTTCCGCTGATAGCGATCCAGGCGAGTGGCGCCGCGCCGTCGGTGACCAAGCCACCGCCGAGATACGAGCCAATCCCGCCGACCGCCATCTGCATGAAGCCGACCAGGCCCGAGGCTGCACCGGCCCGGTTCGGATCGACGCTGACGGCGCCGGCCATGCCGTTCGGAACCGCGAGCCCGTTGCCGAACGTGAAGATCGCCATCGCGCCAAACAGCGTGAGCGGTGACAACGCGTCCAACCAAATGACGACGCCCATCACGACACTGCCGGCGATCGAGGCCGAGGTGCCGAAGGCCACCATGTTGTCGAGACCGATCCGGCGCGAAATCCGGCCGGAACAGAAATTGCCGACGATGTAGCCGATGGCGATGATCATGAAATAGAGGCCGTATTCGTCGGGCGGCCGGCCCAGCAAGGTCACGGTCACGTAAGGCGCGCCGCCCAGGAAGGCGAAGAACACGCAGGCCGTACACGAAACTTGGCAGGCGTAGCCGAGAAAGGAGCGCAGGCCCAGCAAACTAGCGCCGTCCATGATGACGCGCATGACGCCGCTGGCCTGAGGACCGGGAGCACGAGTCTCGGCCAAGGTCAGAGCCACGGCGATCGCCAGTCCAAGCCCGACCACGGCGGTCACGGCGAACCCGGCGCGCCAGCCGAACCAGACGTCGAGATAGCCGCCGGTCGCCGGGCTGAACATCAGCGCGACCGCCATCGCCATGACGACATAGGCCATCATGCTGGCCGCCTGCTCGCGGTCGTAGAGATCGCGGATGATGGCCCGCGACAAGACCATGCCGGCGCCACCGCCCACGGCCTGCACGACGCGCCCGAAGACGAGAATTTCAATGGTCGGCGCCATCAGGCAGATCACGCTGCCGACAAAATAGAGGACAAGGCCAAACAGCAGGATCGGTCGTCGGCCGAAGCGATCCGACAGCGGTCCGTAAACCAACTGGGCCACGGCGAACCCGGCGAGAAACAGACTGAGCGTCAACTGCACGGTTGCGTAGTCGGCGGCGAGCGCCACGGCGACGCCGGGCATCGACGGCAGGAACAGATTGAGGGCAAAGGGCGCCGGCGCGGTCACGCCGACGAGAAGTGCCAGTCGCGTCCAGGAGCCGATCCGAATCCGAGCCGCCGCGGGATGCGAACTCATGGGCTGGTTCCGCGCTCCTGCCGTTCGGCGGGACGGACCAACAGCACCCCGACGAAATGGGACAGCATCGACAGAGACGTCAGCACCAGCATGACGATGGCGAGCGGCATCGCCGTGTCAGTCAACAACGCACCGACCAGATACGACGCGATCGAACCCAAGGTCATCTGCATGAAGCCGGTCAGGCCCGAGGCCGAACCGGCACGGGTCGGGTCGACGCTGACCGCGCCGGCGATCCCGTTCGGAATGGAAAAGGCGTGACCGATGGAGACGATGGTCAACGTCGCGAACAACATCACTGGCGTCACCATGCCGAGGGCGGCGACGATCGTGAACAGAATCGTCGGCGGCAACGCGATCGACGTGCCCCAAAGAATCATCCGGTCGGTGCCGACGCGGATCGAAATCCGTCCGGCGACGAAGTTACCGAGCATGTAGAAGAATGACACCGACAGAAAGTAGATGCCGTATTCGCTGGGCGGCCGGCCCAGGATCGTGATCATCACGTAGGGCGCGCCGGCCAGGAACGAGAAGAAGACGCTGACCGTACAGGCCGCCTGGATGCTGTAGCCGAGATAGGCGCGCTTGGTGATGAGGCCGGCCATTCCGGAGAACAGATCGCCTAAGCCGGCGGCTTTGCCGGTCGGCGTGTGGGTTTCCTCGAGACCGAGAACCGTCCAGACGAGCACGGCAACGCCGAGCGCGCCCACGACCCAGAAGCCGGCCCGCCAGCCGAACGATTCGTCGAGGAAGCCGCCGATCACCGGCGCCAGCATCGGCGCCGCGACCATGGCCATGGTGATGTAGGCGAGCATGCTGGCCGAGCGCTCGCGGTCGTAGACGTCGCGGACGATGGCGCGCGACAGCACCATGCCGGCGCAACTGCCGACGGCTTGCAGGACGCGGCCGATGATGATGGTCGGAATGGTCGTGGCAAACAGACAGGCGACGCTGCCGAGGACGTAGAGGGCCAGCCCGCCGATCATCACCGGGCG
This sequence comes from Rhodospirillales bacterium, assembly GCA_009691105.1. Lineage (GTDB taxonomy): Bacteria > Pseudomonadota > Alphaproteobacteria > Rhodospirillales > SHVU01 > SHVU01. The sequence goes on along the minus strand of SHVU01000004.1, from coordinate 25,497 downwards.
GCGGCCGAAGCGATCCGACAGCGGGCCATAGACGAGCTGAGCCACGGCAAGACCGACGAAGTAGAGGGTCACGGTCAACTGCGCCGTCGAATAGTCGACGCCGAACGTGGTGACCAGACCCGGCACCGACGGAATGAATAAATTGAGGGCAAAGGGACCGGTCGCCGTCACCGCGATCAGGATCGCCAGCAACGACCGCCAGGATGCCGCGGATCGAGGACTCGTCATGAGCGGGGACCATATCGCCTAGGACGGCGCTTGGCACCCGCGTTTTACCGGGGTCAGGTCGGCATCCGGCACATGAAGTAGCGGCCCGGCGCGACGCCGTCGGGCGACGCCAGCGGCTCAGCGCCGACGATCGACAGTTCCTGATCGCTGACCACGACGGCGCCAGGCGCCAGTAAAGGGACCAGCGCCGGCCCGACGAATTCGGCAAGCCGCCGGGTCACAGCGTTGTCGCCGGTGCCGATATCGGCATGAACCAGCGCCGCTTTCTGTCCGATTTGCCAGCGCGCCGCCGGCAGCGTGTCCTGGAAATCGCCGAGGATCATGTGGCGGGCGTCGGGAATGCAGTCGGGATGAGCGGCGATCTGACGATCGAAGGCAAAGATCTCGCATTCCGGCAGAAGCGTTCGCAAATGATCGTAGGTGCGACCGTTGCCGAGCCCGACCTCGAGGATGGGGCCGGGGACGCCGGCGATCCGGCGCGCCGCCTCGGCGAGGCAGTCGCGCTGGGCTGTGAGTCGGCGAATGACGCTATCGAGGCGGCTCATGGGGCATCTCGTCCGGCGCCATCCAGGACGCCCACGCCCACGACACGTCGGAATACGAGCTAGCCGACATCTCCGAACGGCTCGGCACCATCTACGCAATTCGCTACGAGATCTATCAGCGCAAATTAATCATCAAGTTACTGAACAACTTCTTTGCGCAGGTCACGCCGTTCTTCTTCTACGCGATCGGCGGCTACCTGGTGATCATGGGCGACCTCAGCCTTGGCGCCTTGGTCGCCGTGCTGGCCGCCTACAAGGACCTGTCGTCGCCGTGGAAGGAACTTCTCGACTACTACCAGCAGACCAAAGACGCCCGGATCAAATACGACCAACTTGCCGAGCAGTTCCAACCGGCCGGGATGACCGACGCCAGCCTGCAGCGGTTTGAACAAGGTCCGGTACCGGCGCTCGCCGGCCCTATCGTCGCCACCAACGTCGCCTTGGAAGAAGAAGGCGGGATCAAGGTCCTCGAAGAAGGCGCGACGGTGACCATCGACACCACGCAACGCATCTCCATCGTTGGGCCGCCGGGTTCGGGTCGGGCTGGGTTCCTACGCCTGTTGGCCCGCCTGCTCACGCCAACCAGCGGTTCGCTGGCGGTGGGCGGACGCAACCTCGTGACGCTGCCGGAATCCGTCGTCGGCCGCCGGATCGCCTTCATCGACCAGACGGCGCATCTGTCGTCGGGCACGATCCGCGACAACTTGTATTACGGCCTCAAGCACGGGCCGGTCTGGCCGAAGCCGGTGCCGAGGCACTGCACACTCGCGCCATCGAGATCGCGGCGACCGTCGAGTTAGAGAGCGAGATCTATTCGTTCGGTCTGCAAGGCACGTTGGATCCGGAACGCCACGGCGAATTGACGGAAAAAGTCCTGGAAGCGCGGAAAATGCTGCGCCAGGGTCTGGACGAAGGCCGCCACAAGGACCTGATCGAGCCCTTCGACCGCAGCCGCTACAACGCCAACATGACGGTCGGCGAGAACCTGTTGTTTGGCTATCCAGTCGGCCCCAGCTTCGATCTCGAGCGTCTCGGCGAGAACGACATCGCCCGCGCCGTCCTCGACGAGGTCGGACTGACCGCGAAGTTCCTGGATATTGGCTTGCGCCTGTCGGCGATGATGGTCGAACTGTTCCAGGACCTGCCGCACGATCACGAATATTTCGAACGTTTCAGCTTCATCCGCGCCGACGAGCTGCCCGACTATCAACGCCGCGTACAACGCGCCGAGTCGCTCGGCGTCGAGAACCTCGCCGCGGAAGACCGCAATCACCTGATCTCGCTGCCGTTCAAGCTGATCCAGGCGCGGCACCGCCTCAGCGTGCTCGACGCCGAGACGCAATCGCGCATCTTGGCGGCGCGCGAGGTGTTCGCGAAACGGCTGCCGCCCGAACTCAAGAAGGCCGTAGCCTTCTTCTAAGCCGATGCCTACAACCGCGCCGCCTCGATCCAGGACAACATCCTGTTCGGCCACTTGGTGTACGGCCTGGCCCAAGCTCGCCAACAGGTCGGCGCGCTGCTCCGCAAAGTCATCGAGTCGCTGTCGTTACGGCCGGCGATCCTCAATCTCGGGCTCGAGTTTCAGGTCGGCATCGGCGGCAGCCGCCTGTCGGTCGATCAGCGTCAGAAAGTGGCGATGGCCCGATGCCTGTTGAAGCGCCCCGACATTCTGATGGTGAACGACGCCACCGCCGCCCTTGAACCCGCGGTCGCCGACCGGATCCTCGACAACATCGTCAAGGACTTCAAAGGTCGCGGCTTGATCTGGGTGTTGAGTCGGGCCGGGCTCGCCCGCAAGTTCGACAAGGTCGTCATCATGGATGGTGGCAAGGTCGTCGAGCAGGGCACCTATGCCGATATGGATAAGCCGGACAGCCGTCTCGCCAAGTTGATGGCGACGGAGTAAACACAAAAGGTCGCGGAGGAATCGCGTGGATTACGGCCAGGCAGTCAAAGTCCTGAGAGGCGTGCCATTGTTCGCCAAACTTGATCCGGCGAAACTGAAGCTCGTGGCGTTCGCGAGCGAGTTTCTGACGGTCAACGACGGCGAGGCACTGTTCCGCACCGGCAACGTCGCCGACAGCGTCTATCTGATCGATCGCGGCGAAGCCGTGGTCACCACGACCCACGACGACCGCGAAGTCACGATCACGACCCTGGCTCGCCATCAATTGTTCGGCGAGATGGCGATCTTTCTCGACTCGCCCCGCACCGCCAAGGGTGAGCTCGGCGTGCTGAGTATCGACGCCAAGATGTTCCTGTCGCTGATTTCCGAAAGCCCCGAGACCGCCCTCGGCGTCATGCGCATCCTGAGCGACAAGATCGTCAAAGCCATGGAGAACTACGAGGAGCTCGACAGCAAGCTCCAGGGTCTCCGCGCGTCTCCACCGGCGCGCTGAGCGTCGCGATCCCATGTCGCCCGCCGCCGCCGAAGCTGGCTTTCAGCTGTATCCCCAACTCGCCGCCGACACGGCTCCGGTCACCGACCTCGCGCTCTGCCGCGTCCTCCTGATGAACGATCGGCGGTTTCCGTGGCTGATCCTGGTGCCGCGGCGCGCCGGCAAACGCGATCTCGACGATCTCGCGGCCGCGGACCAAGCCCAGGCGACGATCGAAGCGAGTCAGGCGGCACGCGCCCTCAAAGCCCTCGTCTCGACGCACAAGATGAATGTCGCGGCCTTGGGCAACATGGTCCCGCAGCTTCACATTCATGTCATCGCCCGCCAGACGACCGACGCGGCCTGGCCGAAGCCGGTGTGGGGCGTCGGCAGCGCCGAACCCTATGCCGCGGCCGAACGCGACGACTGGATCCAGCGGGTCCGCCGCGAACTTCAACGGAGCGCGACATCGTGAGTGCCAAACGCAGCTACTTCGCGGTCGACGCTCTCGGCGACTTCGTCCGCGATCTATTTGTCGCCCAGGGACTGAGCGAGACCGACGCCCGCTGGGTTGCCGACTGTCTGATCCAAGCCAACGTGCGCGGCGTCGATTCCCATGGCGTGGCGCGGGTGCCGATCTATCTCGAACGCCTGCGGCGCGGTGTCGTCGAAGCTAAGCCTGAGATCAAAATCGAACGCGTGACGCCGGTCTGCGCCTCGGTCGATGGCGCCAACGGCATGGGCTTCGTCGTCGCCCGCCGGGCCATGGGCGAAGCCATCGCCATGGCCAAAGAGTTCGGCCTAGGACTCGCCTCGGCGCGGCGCTCGACGCACTACGGCATGGCGGCGAGCTACGTTCTGCAAGCGATCGACGCCGGGATGATCGGCTTCGTCTTCACGAACGCTTCCAAGGCCATGCCGGTGTGGGGTGGCCGCGCCGCATTTCTCGGCACCAATCCCTTCGCGGCCGGAGCGCCGGGCGGCAAACGCGGCCCCTTCGTCCTCGACATGGCGACTACGGTGACGGCGCGTGGCAAGCTGCGTTTCGCCGGCCAGCGCGGCGAGCCCATCGCCCCGGGCCTGGCCCTCGACAAGGATGGCCGCCCGACCACCGACGGCATGGCGGCGTTCCACGGCATGGTGCTGCCCATGGCCGGAGCCAAGGGCTCGGGCTTGTCCATGCTCATGGAAATCCTGGGCGGCGTCTTGTCGGGCGCGGCGTTTGCCGGCGATGTCGCCAACCTCTTCACCGATTTCTCGCGGCCCCAGAACGTCGGCCATTTCTTCATGGCCTTCCGCCCCGACCTGTTCATGCCGCGCGCCGCCTATGAAGAGCGCATGGACACGCTGTTCGAGCGCGCCAAAGCCACGCCCAAGGCCGAAGGCTTCGACGAGATCCTGATGGCCGGCGAGCCTGAAGCCCGGGCCGAGGCCAAGCGCCGAATCGAAGGCATTCCTTTGAGCGCCGACGTGGTTGCCGAGCTTGGCGACGAGGCCGCGAAAGCCTCTCTCGCCCTGCCGCCCAGCACGCCGGACGCGCGTCGCAAGCCGGTCTAGAGGCAGGCCCTGACCGCTTCGACCTTGCGGCGAGTCGGCGCCCATATTATGAGAGGACCCCGCGCTCGAAGCGCCATCGAGGAGTCGTGGCCCAAAGCTTAAATATCCTCGTCACCGGCGGTGCCGGCTATCTGGGGTCGATTCTGGTTCCGGAATTGCTGCGCGCCGGCCACCGCGTCGCCGTGCTCGACCGCTTTATGTACGAGCGGAACAGCTTGGCCACGGTCTGCGCCGATCCGAATTTCACCATCGTCGACGGCGACGCGCGGCTCGAGCCGACGCTGAAACCTCTGGTCGCCAAGGCGGATGTCGTCATTCCTCTGGCGGCTCTCGTCGGCGCGCCGCTCTGCGATCGCGATCCCATCACCGCGACCAGCACCAATTTCGACGCCGTCGTGCTGCTGACCAAGCTCATGAGCCCGGCGCAGCGCCTGATCATTCCGGTTTCGAACTCCGGCTATGGAGTCGGCGAAGCCGGCAAGCATTGCACCGAAGACTCGCCGCTCCGGCCGATTTCACGCTATGGGCGTGACAAGGTGGCCGCCGAGAAAGCCGCCCTCGAACGCGAAAACGCTATGAGCTTCCGCTTTGCGACCGTGTTCGGCGTATCGCCGCGGATGCGCGTCGATCTGCTGGTCAACGATTTCGTCTATCGCGCCGTGCATGACCGCGCCGTGGTTCTGTTCGAAAGCCACTTCAAGCGGAACTATCTGCATGTTAGCGACACGGCTCGCGCCTTCCTGCATGGCATCAATAACTTCGACGCGATGAAGGGCGGGCCCTACAACGTCGGATTGTCGGACGCCAACCTGTCGAAATGGCAACTCTGCGAGCGCATTCAGGCGCAGGTCCCCGGATTCACCTTCATCGAAGCGCCGATCGGCGAAGACCCCGACAAGCGCGACTACATCGTCTCCAACGCCAAGATCGAGGGCGCTGGATTTCTGCCGCGCCATTCCCTCGACGAGGGCATCGGCGAGCTGATCAAAGGCTACCGGATGTTCCGCCGGACCGAATTCAGCAACGTCTGACGCATCGTGATCATCGCCCGCACCCCTTTCCGCGTCTCGCTGTTCGGCGGCGGCACGGACTATCCGGCTTGGTTTCGCGATCACGGCGGAGCGGTCATCGGCGGCACGATCAACAAGTACTGCTACATCAGCGTCCGCCGGTTGCCGCCGTTCTTCGAACATCGCCACCGCATCGTCTGGTCGCGGATCGAGCTGGTCCAGGATATCGACGAGATTCAGCATCCCGCCGTTCAAGCCGTCCTGACGGACCACGGCATCAAGGACGGACTCGAGATCGTCTATGCCGCCGATCTGCCGGCACGGTCGGGCCTCGGTTCTAGCTCGTCGTTCCTGGTCGGGCTTCTGAATGCACTCGCCGCCCTCGGCGGGCGGATGATGAGCAAGAAGAAGCTGGCCGGCGAAGCCATCCGCATCGAACAGGACGTGCTCAAGGAAGCGGTCGGCAACCAGGATCAGGTCTGGGCGGCCTTCGGCGGCCTGAACCGCATCGATTTCAATCGCGACGCCAGCTTCGAAGTCACGCCCCTGGCTCTCGGCAAAGATCGCCGTGGCCAACTCGCCGGCTCGTTGATGCTGTTCTTCACCGGTTTCTCGCGTGACGCCGCGACCATCGCCACCAAGCAGATCGCCAACCTGAAAAACCGCGAAGACAGCCTGCGGAAAATGCGGGCTCAGGTCGATCACGCCCAGGAGCTCATCCAGGGCCGGGACGATCTGGTCAAGTCGCTGGGCGGCCTCATGCACGACGCCTGGATGATGAAGCGCGACCTGGCTGACGGCGTCACCACGCCGGCCGTCGATGCGATCTACGAGGCGGCCCGCGACGCGGGCGCACTGGGCGGCAAGTTGCTGGGCGCGGGCGGCGGCGGGTTCATCCTGTTCGTGGTCCCGCCAGACAAGCGCAAGCGGGTTCGCGAACGGCTGAAAGACCTGATCCACGTCGCCATCGACTTCAACGGCGGCGGCAGCAAGATCGTGGTTTTCGAACCCGACGAATCGGTTCCCGAATAGCCCTCAGACCGGCTCCGGCCTTCGTCTCAATCGAATCGAATGACGTTATGCCGGTAGTTGGGCGGGACGACCCACGGCTCCCGCCGGCCGAGGAACGACGGGCGTGATTCGTAGTACCAGGGCTCGCGGCCTTTGAAGGCCGAATCCGGCCCGCAATAGCGATCGAAGAAGTGATTTATGCCCGGCGTGTTGAGACGCTGCAGGCAGACGTCGCCGATATGGGCGGCAAAGGACGGCCACAGCATCTTTCGACTGACGTCATCGACCGCGAACCAGACGGCGAAGATCGTCGCGAGGACCGCCACACGGCGGCGCCAGCGCGGGGAGGCCTTGCGAATGGCAGACACCGCGTAGAACGCCGTGGTCGCGAACAAGAGGCCCTCGACGTAGACGCGATAGAAATTGTTGAAATAGTAGAGCCGGAGGGCGCCCTCGACGAAGGCGAAGGCCAGGATCAGGATTGTCGCACGCCAGCGAAGCTCGCGATCACCACGGATCCAGATGAAGACCAGAAGGATAAAAGCGATCAAATAGACGATGCTGACCCGTCGGCAGACCCAGCAGAAGTTGAACACGCCTTCGGTGAAGATAGCGCCGAGCCCCGCGAAGAAGCCCCTCACCATCTGAAGAATGCCGAGGGCCGGCGTCAGTCCGCCTCCGCCCAGCGTCGAGAGATACTCGACGGGATTGGCGATGACGTCGGTGTTGACGACGTGGTCCTCGATCGTGAACAGGTAGATCGCGGCGGCAGTCCCCAGCATTAGGGCGCTGCCCGCGGCGGCGACGCTGCCCAAGCGCATGCCGCGCCGGTAGCGATAGACCAACAGACCGCCGAGCGCGTAGAGGACGAACAAGCTGTAGTAGACGGTCGCAAAGCGGCTCATGCGCTCGGTAATGTGCGGCAGCGCCAGACTCGCGGCGATGATGGCCGCGGCCAGCAGAAGCAGCTCCGTGGCCGGCGGGACGCGGCCGGCGGGTTCCGATTTCGCCGACGGCGCGAAAACCAGCGGGATCAGCGGAATGACCAGCAGGAGCGGAAAGATCGACGTCCGGGCGTAGAAGGCCGCGACAAAAAAGAATGCGCCGGCGATGAGAAGCTCGACGGATCGCCACCAGTTGCGGTCCCGGTTGACCGCCATCACGAACAGCAAGATCGCGAGATAGGCGAGGAAGACGGCCGAAGTGTCGGTGCGGAGGTGAACGACGTGGTTGTTCAGCGATTGCGTGCCGGCGAAGGCCAAAGCCGCAAGAAAGCCATAGGCCCTCGAGCCGGACAGTTCCTGCCCGATCCGCATGACCACGACGACCAGCAGCGCGATGAAGATGAGCGATAGGGTCCGCGCCCAAAACATCAAGGCTTGGAACTGGGCTTCGACGAGGGGCGGCGCGGCAAGATCTTCGAGAGACGCGACGTTGATGACGCCGAGTCCCTTCAGCAGCGTGAACCAACCCGTGAGCAGATAGAAATGGCCGAAGCCGGCTTGGCCCGGATGAAAGTTGGGAAGGCCGCTTCCCAAGACCAGGGCGTTGTAAACGATGCCAATCTCGAAATCCGGTTGCCACAGATAGTGGCGATTGAGGTCATGGTAGAGCGCCACGAAAATCGGCAGCGCGACAACCAGAGCGATCCGAAGAAGGACGAACGGCCACGACGGCGATCGGCCGATCCGAACGAAGCCCAGACGCACGGCACGACGCGCCGATCCTCGCCGCGCCACGGCTGCCCTCGATTCCGCCACGCGCCCCCTCCCCTGGCCCGGGCCGCCGAAACGGCCGCGAGTCCTCACTTGTTATAGGGTTGGGCCGATGCCGGTCAACGTCGGCATTTCGTCGTCTTCCCGGCCGTGATAAAGAGCCGCCGGTGTTGGCTAATCGCGATTCGTCAGGCGGAGACCAGTCCTATTTCTGAGCATCGTCCCCCCTCGTCGGCGAATCGCTTCCTAGCGAATCTCGGGCTCATCGTTGGCGCCACCGCGGTCTTTTTCGTGGTGGTCGAGATTATGGCGCGGACCCTGCTGGCCGGCGGCCTCGACTTCGACGTCGAGATGTGGCGCTACGCCAAGGCCATGAAAGAAGTCGCCGCTGATCCCCGGCTCGGCCATCGCCACGCGCCAAATACGCGCGCCTCTCTCATGGGAGCTGACGTCGCGATCAACAGCCGGGGCCTGCGCGACCGCGAGTATCCCTACGAAAAGCCGGCCAGCACCTACCGCATTCTCATGCTCGGCGACTCCATCACCTTCGGCTGGGGCGTGGCCCTGGACGACACGGTCTCGAAGCGCCTCGAGCGGATGTTGAACGCGGCCGGCGGCGGCCGGCGCTTCGAAGTCATCAACACCGGCGTCGGCAACTACAACACCGAGATGGAACTCGCCTACTACGTGGACGAAGGCCATCGCTACAACGCCGACCTCGTCATCCTGAATTACTTCATCAACGATGCCGAGCCGCGACCGTCGCGCGCCAGCAATCCTTTGGCGCAATGGTCGATGGCCTATGTGTTCATCGCCGGCCGGCTCGATACCCTGGCACGCATGGCCCTCGGCCGCGTCGACTGGGCCGCGTACTACCTCGGCCTGCACGCCCCGGACGCGCCGGGTTGGCGAATCGCCAAAGACAGCATCGTCGCGACCAAGACCCTGGCCACGGCCAAAGGCTCGCGGTTCCTTCTCGCCAACTACCCGGAGCTCCGCGAGCTCAAGACCTATCGATTCGCGTCGGTCAACCAGGCCCTTGAAACGCTGGCCAAGGACAACGGAATCCCGTACATCGACCTTCTGGATTCGGTTCGTGGCGTTGACGAACGCACGTTATGGGTGACACCGCCCGATCCGCATCCCAACGCCAACGCCAACGATTATTTCGCCAAGGCCCTGCACGCGAGACTTCAGACAGAATTCGGGCTGCCGTAAACCAACCGCGCGCGGTCCTTCCATCCGAGAGGCACCATGGCATTCCTCGCCGAGTTCTGGACGTTCTTGAAGGCCCGCAAGAAATTCTGGCTGGTGCCGATTCTGGTCCTGTCGGGCTTGTTCGGCGGCTTGATCGTCCTGACCCAAGGCTCGGCGATCGCACCGTTCCTCTACACGCTGTTCTAAGCGTCCGACACGCGTCCGGAATCGAGGCCGCGGACGAACGCCGCGGCCCGCGCCAAGTCCTGGCTCGTCCCGATATCAAGAAACGGAAACCGCCCGGTGAACGCATGCAGCGTGCCGGCAGGACGCGTCGTCAGCACGTCGCGCTCTAGCGACGCGCCGGTGCCGTCCCGGCACAAATCTAAGAATGACCGTCCGAACAGATAGACGCCGGCGTTAATGGTGCCGGCTTCGGGAATCCCTGTTTTCTCGATGAAGCGGCGGACCCATCCGGCGTCATCGCATTCGATCCTCCCGTAGCGGCCGGCATCGTCCACCTGGGTGCCGACAATCGACGCCGCGGCCCGGCTTTGCCGGTGCGAGTCCAGAAAGGCGCAGAGATCGACGTCGACGAACGTGTCGCCGTTCAACACAAGCACCGGATCGGATGCGAAGCGGGGCAGTGCCAAGCGAAGGGCGCCGAGCGTTCCCAGCGGCGCCGGCTCGATGATCCAATCCAGGACGATCGGTCCGGGCGGACGGGCTTTGAGGTGCGCCACGACCTGATCGGACCGGTAACCTAGACAGAAGACGACACGCCTCACTCCGAAACGGCCAAGCCACGCCAAAAGGCGGTCGAGAAAGACCTCGTTGCCGATCGGCGCCAGAACCTTCGGTCGATCCGGAAGTGCGTCGCGAAGCCGCGTCCCCAGCCCGCCGGCCAGCACCGCCACATCGATGCCGGCCAGGCATGCCGCCGCGGCCATGGGCTCAGCCTCCGGCGGCAACGACCCGGCGGGCGTGATCGAGAAGATGCGCGACGCTCTCCTCGAAGCTGTGCTTGGGGCCCCAGCCGGTCGCTCGGATGAACTTTTCGGAATTGGGAATCTGCAAGGTCACGTCCGCCGGCCGTACCAGCGCCGGATCTTGACGCGACGGGATCGGACGCCGGGCATGCTTCTTGAGAAGCTCCAGGAACTCGCCAACCGAGATCACCGTGGTGCCGCCGATATTGTAAGCCTCGCCGAACGTGGCGCGCTCGACCGCCGTCCAATACGCCGTCATGCAATCGCGGACATCGATGATGGTGCGGACCGATTCGAGATTGCCATGGAGCAGCTCGGCCCGCTTGCCGGCTTCGATTTCGGCGACCTGAAAGGCAAACGACGTCGCGAAGAGATCGCGACGCCGCGGATTGAGATAGGCGAACATGCGGGTCCGGATCACCTTCATTCCGTAACTGCGAAAATAGGTGTAGCCGAGCTGGTCTTGCGCGACCTTGGACACCGCATAGGGACTGGACGGATTCAGCGGACAGCCTTCGTTGATCGGGACGTTCTTGGGATCGACCTGGCCGTAGACCTCCGACGTCGAGCATATCTGGACGACGGGATCGAGCCCGGCAAGCCGGATGCCCTCGAGCAAATTCGCCGTGCCCATGACGTTGTTCTGGATGACGGCGAGCGGCGTCGTGAACGATTCCCGGACGTTGGCATGGGACGCGACATGGAACACGACGTCCGGCTTGGCCGTGGTGAGGGCGCGGACAACCGAGCTCAGGTCGGTCAGATCGCATTCATGAAGACGGATGCGATCGGCAACCGCGGCAAGATTGCGCGGCGTCGCCGTCGAATGCCAGCGGGCGATGCCATGGACGTCGGTGCCCGGCGCATGGGCCAGGATGTGTTCGGCGAGATAGCTCCCGCCCGAGCCGGTAATGCCGGTGATCATGGCCCGAGCGAAGCGGCGTGGCACATCGGCCATGATCGGCCCCTGTCTAGTTGGTGGCGCGGCTCAGGACGTCGCGCAACGTGCGAAGTTGCGGCGTGAGATCGAAGGGGAAATTGCCGACGAAAAAGCCGCGGTCGTGCGCGGTGTCGGCATTGCCGATGTCGCCGACGGTCTCGTAGTCGTAGAACTTGCGGACGTCGTGGCGCAGGAAATTGCCGCCGGTGATGATGCGGTAGTGGATGTCGGCTTCCTTCAACGCGGACAGCACCCGCGCCCGGTCCGCGCCCGAATCGGGATTGAGGATGATCGTGAAGCTGAACGACGAGCTCTTGCCGTTCTCGCGCTGAATGATGAAGCGCTTGTCGTCGGCGAACAGTTCCTGAAAGAGCTTCAGGTTGCGACGCCGGGCCACGGTCATCGCCGGAAGCTTCTTGAGCTGTTCGAGCCCGATGGCGGCCGAGATCTCGGTCGAGCGGACGTTGTAGCCGGGAACGATGAAGCGATAGGCCTCGAAGAAATCGTCCGTCGTCGGCTCGAAAATCGGGCTGTCGCGGGGCAGATCCCTGGTCCAGCCGTGGGCGCGGATGGCTTTGCCGAGGTGCGCGAGCTCTTCATCGTCGGTCAACAGCATGCCGCCTTCGATGGTCGTGATGTGGTGCGAATAGAAAAAGCTGAAGGTCGACTGGTGCCCGAAGGTGCCGGCCTTGCGGCCGCCGAGCTCGGCGTCCATCGATTCGCAATTGTCTTCGATGAAGTGAAGACAATGACGATCGGCGAAGGCCCTCATGACGTCCAGCGCCGCCGGGTTGCCGAGAATACTGACCCCGACCAGAAGCTTGGTCCGGGGGGTCAAAGCCGCCTCGAGCTTGGCCGTGTCCATGTTGAGGGTGTCGAGCTCGACGTCGAGGACGCGAAGCTTGAGGCCATACTGCTGCAACGGATGATAGGTCGTGGCCCAGCTGATCGCCGGCACGATGGCCTCATCGCCCCGCTGCAGGGGCCGATTTTTCGTGTAAAACAGGGCGGCAACGGCGACCAGATTCGCCGACGAGCCCGAATTGACCATGATCCCGAAGCGCTTGCCGTGGTAGCGGGCGAACTCGGCCTCGAACCGGGCGACGTTTTCGCCCATGGTCAGCCGCCCACCGTCGACCACCCGGCGAATCGCCTCGAGCTCCTCCGCCCCCCACGACGACGCGGCAAGGGGGTAGAAGGGCTTGGATTCAGGGTATTTAGGAGAAGCGCTCACGAGTACCTAACCTTAGAATTCGAACTAAGATTGTTCAAGGCTATACCCCAATCGCTTGTAGGGGGGAATCGCCTTACCTATAGTCAACCGCTGGCCACAACCACGCTATGAACAAAGCTCGCCCCATCACCGTAGGCTTGGCCCAGATCAATAACGGGTTTTCGGGCCAGCACTACTTACCGTATTCGGCGGGCTTCCTCCAGGCTTACACGGCAAAGCACGCCGCCGACCCATCCCGCTACCAATTTCTCTTGCCGCTCTACAAACGCACCCATCGCGACGAGGCGGTTGCGCATCTCAGCACCGCGGACGTTGTCGGGATGAGCGTGTACGTCTGGAACATCAATATTTCGCTGGCGATCGCCAAGGCTCTCAAGGCGGCCCGGCCCGATCGCCTCATCGTTTTCGGCGGGCCCCAGGTCCCCGACGAGGGCGAGGATCTTATGATCCAGAATACTTTTATCGATATCGCGGTCCATGGCGAAGGCGAGCGTACCTTTCTCAAGGTCCTCGAGACGTTCCCCGATGGCGACTGGGGCGCGATCCCGGGAATTAGCTATCGCGCCCCCGATGGGACGATCGTCCGCACCCCGGCCGTCCCGCGACTTCGCGATCTCACATCGATCCCGTCCCCGTATTTAAGCGGCACGTTCGATCCGCTTATCGACGCAAATCCTGACGAGACATGGATTGCGATGTGGGAGACCAACCGCGGCTGCCCATTTTCCTGCACCTTCTGCGACTGGGGATCCGCAGTCTCCGCCAAGCTCGGCAGCTTCGAGATCGATCAGGTTAAGGCCGAGGTCAAATGGTTTGCCGATCACCGTGTCGAGTTCATATTCTGCTGCGACGCGAATTTCGGCATTCTTCCCCGGGACGTTGAAATCGCCACCGTCGCGGCGGAGTCCCGGCGGCGGTACGGCTTTCCGAAAGCCCTCTCCGTTCAAAACACCAAGAACGCGACCGAGCGCGCCTATACGACTCAAAAGATCCTAGCCGACGCCGGATTGAGCAAGGGCGTGACGATCTCCCTGCAGTCGACCGATCCGCATACGCTGGATGTGATCAAGCGGCACAACATCTCGACCAAAAGCTTCATGGAATTGCAGCGGCGGTTCGCGCGCGCCGGCGTTGTCACGTATACCGACTTCATCATTGGCCTGCCGGGCGAGACCGTCGAAAGTTTCTGCAGCGGCGTTTCCGGCGTGATCGAGACCGGCCAACACAATCGCATCCAATTCAACAACCTCACAATCCTTCCCAACGCCGAAATGGCCCAGCCCCGCTATATCGCGGAGCACGGGATGGCGACGGTCGATATCCCGATCGTCAACATGCACGGCACGCTCGACGACACACCGGACGGCATTGCCGAGAGCCAAAAGCTCGTGATCGCGACCAACAAGCTGCCGAAAGCGGAGTGGCGTCGGGTCAAGACCTACGCGTGGTTCGTTTCGCTCCTGCATTTCGACAAACTCCTGCAGATCCCGTTGCTGATGTTGCACCACGACGCCGAAATTCCGTTCCGCCGCATGTTCGAGGCCTTCGTCAGCGTCGATTCCGCGCAATACCCGCTCCTGGGCGCCATCCGCGATTTCTTTGAATCCGAAGCGCGGGCCATGCAGGACGGCTCGACCGAATATCGCTTTGCTCCCGATTGGCTCGGGATCTATTGGCCCCAGGATGAATACGCCTTCATCGATTTGGCCGTGAGCGGCAAGCTAGAGGCATTTTACGCCGAAGCTGAACGGCTCCTGGGGTCGTTGGCTCCGACCTCTAAGGCTGATGCCATCGCCGACGCGATACGGCTCAACAACGCCTTGCTCAAGCGGCCGTTCCAAGAACGCGACCTAAAGATCGATCTCGATTGGGACCTGCTCACCTTTTGGCACAGCGTTCGCACGGGCGGTCCATCAGGTCTCGAGCATCGGCCGGTCAGCTACCGCATCGAGCGCTCCAAGGAGCGATGGTCGACGTGGGATAGCTGGATGCAGGAGGTCGTGTGGTACGGCCATCGCCGTGGCGCCTACCTGTACGGGTCCGCATCCCTTGATCGAGCCATCGCCGGCCATTACTAGCCGATGCGTTATCGTCCGCTCGGTAAATCCGGCATTCAGGTCTCCGAGATCGGCTTCGGCGGGTGGGGCATCGGCGGCGTAACGCCGGGCGCCACGTCGTATGGTCCCACGGACGATGCGGTATCCCGCCAAGCGCTCGAGACGGCCTTCGAATGTGGGATTACGTTTTACGACACCGCCAATGTGTACGGTGCCGGAAAAAGCGAACAGCTCATCGGAGAAACGTTTCAAAAGCGACGCGATCGGGTTGTGATCGCATCCAAGGCGGGTATGTCCGCCTATGATGCCGCGCCCGATTTTTCCGCCACGGCCATCCATGCGTCCATCACAGGAAGCCTAACAAGGCTTCGCACCGATTATATCGATCTCCTCCAACTTCATAATCCGCCCGCCGATCAACCGGCACTCGACGAGACGATTCGATGCCTTGAGACGTTGCGTGCCGCCGGCACAATCCGGGCCATTGGCATATCGCTCCACTCCCCAGGGGACGGGCTAGTATTTCTTGGTCGCTATGATCTCGATGCGATCCAAGTAAATCTCAATCTTCTCGACCAGCGCGCTGTCGAGTGCGGGCTGCTTACCGCGGCGAGCGGTAAAACAGGTGTCATCGGACGAACCCCTCTTAGCTTCGGGCTGCTAACAGACGTCGCCGATCCGAACATGGCATTTAGGGCGGACGATCACCGCAGCCGCTGGCCGCGAGCTCAAATCGAGCGATGGATAAAAAGTGGTCGGGACATCGCGGGCTCGATCGCGACGCGGGAAGGCCAATCGCTGGCGCAGATTGCCCTTCGCTACTGTATTTCCCCGGCCGCCGTCTCGACGATCGTTCCGGGGATCCTTACGTCGCACGAGGCCCGCACCAATGCATCGACAAGCGATTTGGGCGCGCTTGCCGCGGAAGAACTAAGATTGATTGGCGAAACGTATCGACGGACGAATATCTTCGCTTCGGAACCAATTCGACCGAGGTCGTTTGGGTAGTTGGCTAGCGACGGGTCGCCGGCCAGAAAAGAAAGAAATCATCCAATATCTGAGCAAGGATTCCGAGCCCTTGCCGAATAACTTTTAGTTTTCGTTCGCCTCCAATTCGTGCTGGCTCGCTTCCCGGGATTTCGCCGACCTTTAGGCCCAATCGCGCCGCACGCGTTACGGCACCGACTTCCCAACTGTTCAAGTATACGAGACGCTGGCGTAGCCAATGGCCCTGGGACTGGTCGATGAGCTGCGCTTTTGCAATCAACTCTCGGGTGTAGGCTCGATAAATAACCAAAATGTCGGTGTAGCGCGCGCCAAACAGGACGTTCACGAGCGTCGTGAAAAACCAATTGCCAAAGCCCGTGACAACGTCGTCGTCTTCACTTTTTGCATCGGCAAGATAACGCGACACAACCACCATGTCGTAACCTTCGCGCATCTTTGCGCAGAGTTCCGGTAACTTTTCTGGAATCGAATTACCGTCTGGTGAAAATGCGACCAGAACATCACTGGTTGTGTTCTTAACTGCGAGTTCGAAAGCCTCTGGAAGACCTTTGCCAACTTGCCGAATGACTCGAACGCCGTGTGATTCACAGTATTCAACGGTACCGTCGGTCGAGTGGCCATCGACCGCAATGATTTCGGCAAATTGAGATCGATCAATTCGAGAAAGAGTAGCTTCGAGGCCAATGCGCTCGTTCACCGTCATTAGAACAAGGGCAAAAGTTCGCGTGCCGGCATTACCCGGCAAACCAACATGATCGGAGTTTTTCACGCGAGCCTTCAAGGTTGTGGATTGAAGTCGAGGTCCACTTCTTCGCGTTTCGCCGTGCTACCAGGTCGAAACGGTTGACCCGCACGGATATATGTCATCACAAGAGCGGGCCGCGATTCAGTCGACTGATTGTCATGAGAGCCGTGAACGAGACACGAATGAAGAAAGACTACGGACCCTTTCGTAACAGCCAGATCGACAGCTTTGTATTCTAAGGGCACGATCGTCTGTTCGCGTCGCGCATTGATATCTTGCCCAGCAGCTGGCTCGGCCTCCAGCGACTCGATCGGTAAACGTCCTCTACGATGAGTTCCCGGATAGACGTATAGGCAGCCATTGCCGCGATGAGCGTCGGCAAGCGCGACCCATATCGAGACAAAGGCAT
Source organism: Rhodospirillales bacterium (assembly GCA_009691105.1). GTDB lineage: Bacteria > Pseudomonadota > Alphaproteobacteria > Rhodospirillales > SHVU01 > SHVU01. The sequence continues at coordinate 8,474 of SHVU01000004.1, read as the reverse complement.
CGTTCGGAGCTTCGACAAAGAAATTGTCTTGATGGCTGGCGTAACCGACCGTCGCGGCCTGCATAAAGATGAAAGAGGTCTGCAGCCCCTTTGGTACGCCGCCGACCGCCAGACCAACGAAGCGAGCAAGCGCAGGCGTCTTCATTGCGGCCATGAACCCCGAATCCAAGCGATGGGGCTGGAGAACGGGTCGGAGGCTATTTCCCGCGTCGGCGACAAGGCGAGATCCTCGCTGAACGAGCTCGTCGCAATAGTTGTCAGAAAAATAACCGGATACGACGGCATAACCATCGCGCCGAAAGTCGTCGAGCGAGATATCTGGATCAGACATAAGCCTCTGGGCAGCGACAATCCTGTCCGTCACGTGTTCCTAGTCCTCGAGAGGATGTCGACTGCGATCCGACGAGCGTTAGCAGCGATGTTAGAAACAATCGATTCCCGCTTCAACCGACTTCTCGGTATTTTGACTCGCCAGATTTGAAGTCAAAATCATGATAATCTGAGGAAATGAGTCACAAGAAAGGTGCGATTGTCATCACGGGGGCCAGCCGAGGCATCGGAGCGGCGGCGGCCCGCCTTGCCGCACGGCAAGGCTACCCGGTCTGCATCAACTTCATTCAACAGGAACGGGATGCAAAACAGGTAGCGGACGACGTTATTGCGCTTGGTGGAAAAGCCATTATTTATCGCGCCGATACTGCGAAACCAGATCAAGTCGAGGCTCTCTTCACGGCCGTGGATCGCGAGCTTGGTCAGCTCGCCGCTCTGGTCAACAATGCGGCGATCAGTGGAGGTCGCACCGATATTTTAAATCTGACGCCGGAGGTGCTGCGACGGATTCTCGACGTCAACGTCGTCGGCTATGTTCTCTGTGCCCAACGCGCTATCGAACGCCTTTCGACGGTCAGAGGCGGCACAGGCGGCGCCATTGTCAACGTCTCGTCCCAGGCAGGACAGTTCGGCGGCATTCGACTCACCGCCTATGCTGCCTCAAAAGCAGCCATCAATACGCTCACGCTTGGTCTCGCCCGTGAAGTTGCTCCGTGCGGCATTCGCGTCAATGCGGTGAGCCCGGGGATCGTCGAAACACCCGGCATGATTGAAACGAATTGGGAAGGAATCGCGTCGGACGCGCGTCGGCAAGAAACGGCCGCTTCGATACCGTTGGGACGGGTGGGCTCGCCCGACGACGTCGCCAAGGCGATCCTTTGGCTTCTTTCGGATGAAGCGTCCTACGTAACCGGCACAATTCTTCCGGTTGCGGGTGGTCGCTGATTCGACCGCGCTGACCCCATCAGGCCGTTCGTCGAAGGCGATCGCGGTTTCGTGCCAGCCATCCAAGAGCGACGATACCCGTCGCGTTCTCGATCCGGCCGTCGTCCGCCATCGCCAGCGCATCGGAAAACGGCACGACCGCGACTTTGATGTCCTCGCCTTCGCTGGCGAGGCCATGCACGCCACCTACGGCGGTACTATTGACGATCCCGCAATAAAGCCAGACACGATCTGGGGACGTCCCCGGGCTCGAAAAGTACTGGGCGATCGGCTCGAGGCGTCCGACCTCGCATCCTGTTTCCTCTAGGCATTCGCGACGCGCGACCTCTTCCGGATGAGCGCCGGGCGGAATCATGCCGGCGACGGTTTCGCGTTGCCATGGATCTCGACCAGCAACCCACGCCGAAACCCGAAACTGCTCTAAGAGGACGACTGCATCAGCAGCAGGATCGTACAACACCACGGCTGCTGCATCACCGCGTTGAAAAACTTCACGGTCAATAACGTCGGACCAGCTTCCGTCATGCTTGCGATGACGCAGGTGAAAGACGCGTATTCGAGAAAAGCCCTGATAAGGCGTCTTTTCCTCGACGAGGTCGACCCGGCTGTCATCGGATTTTGTCATAAGGCGCTTTCCCTTCCCTGGGGTAGCGGCAGCGCCGTCGCGTTATTCCATGGACGACTGGGGCTTCACGACGTCGGGATAGACCGGTTTTTGCCAGGTGTCGTGAGGCTCGATCATCATGTTCGCCCGGAATTCATCACGCGGCAGATACGGGTACATGTCTTCGATGGGCGTCCCCCATCCAAAGATGCGAGGCTCATAAGCATGAAACTCATGCATGTTCACATCGCATACGACAGGGCCGTCATAGGCCAGAACTTCAGCGATTTTGGCTTCGATCTCTGAGTTGTCGGAAATCGTGAACGTCTTCACGCCGTAAGCATCGCTAACTTTGACGAAATCGGGGGGACTGTATCCGAGGGGGCCGCAGGCTTCCGTACGGCCTTGAAAGTTCGTTTCCTGAAACGCTTTCGTAATTCCATAAATATGATTGTTGAGGATGAACGTCTTAATTCCGACTTTGTAGTTGATCAGAGTCTGGAGTTCTTGAATGTTCATATTGAAACCGCCGTCACCAATCACGCAAACCACTTGGCGGCGCGGATCGGCAAACCAACAACCAATGGCGCCCGCGAACGAAAAGCCCATCGGAGCATTGCCGTTGTTGGTCACAAACCTTTGCGCTTGGCGAGCTTTATAGCCATGCCCACAGACGACGGATACACCGCCCAGATCCCCGACGACGATCCCATCGGACGCCATTTGACGCGATAGCTTTCGCATGAAGGCATAGGGATGAACGTACGGCTTCCCTTCATATACATAGCCACGCTTTTCCATGAAGGCCGGCTGAACAGGATCATACTTCGTCTTCCAGGTCATGACCTGGCTCGTCCAATCCGCAAACGACGGCAATGGTGGCGCGCTCTTCGCCTTGGCAATCAATCGCGTCGTAAAGTCCCGCGCGTCGCACAAGATGTTTTCATCAAACGGAAGCTGCTGAAGTGCCGGCGTGAGCTGCGCTTCGTCGACATCGACGAGATATTTCTTGGCGCCTCGGGCAAAGCTTCGGACATTGCCCCCGGTAATGCGGCCCGAAATCCGGCTTCCGATCGCGAGCAGCAGGTCGCTGTTTTGAACACCGAAATTGCGGCCAGGCCCCCCATAGGTGCCTACTCGACCGCCGTAGTATTCATAGTCGGACGTAACGACGTCCATGGCATTCCACGTCGCAAAGCAGGGAATCTTCAGCGTCTTGCCGAGGGTCCGCACTTCCTCGACTGCGCCAGCGCTATGGACCCCGCCGCCCAAAAGAATAATCGGCCGCTTGGCCTTCCGGAGATCTTCAAGATACCGGTCGATTTGGAGATCAACCGCCTTGAAATCATAGCTGCCCTGAACAGGCGTGGGATCGAAGCCAACCAATTTCGTCGGATCGATCCTCGCCTCTTGGACATCGACCGGAATATCGAGGAGAACCGGGCCAGGGCGACGATGCTGGCAGAGGAACAGTGCCTTTTCGATCTCCGAACGAATGTCTTCCGGTCGCCGGATCATGGTGGCGTACTTCGTGATCGGCCGAACGATCGAAACAATGTCTGTCTCCTGGAAACCGACCTGCCGGATCTCCGGAGAGGGACGCAGAAACTTCGAATTGATTTGGCCAGTGATGAAAACGCACGGAACGGAATCGTAAAAACAATTCGCGATGGGAGTTAACAGATTGAGCGCACCGGGCCCCGAGGTCACAATCGAGACACCCGGCTTTCCCTTGATTTTGGCATAGCCTTCGGCGGCGAATCCGCCGGCCTGCTCATGCAAAACAGCGACATACTTCGTCTTTTTCGTTCGCGTGAACGCGTCGATAAGATGGCCGTTGGCGGCCCCATACAGGATGAAAATCTGATCGATTCCATAGTCGCCGAGATAATCGATCAGATAGTCTGCGACTTTCATGCTGGGACTCGCGGAGGGAAATGCCATTCTGATAGCCGTGAATAAAAATGGTGAGGTTGAATGCGGTCGAGGAGCCATCCAATAGACGACATTTGTAGATCAATCAACCGATTCGCCGTTGCCTCACAGGCTCATACGTCCAGATTCTTGAACGCCGTCTTGGTGTTCTCAATAGCCTGAAGCCACTGATACCCCGCTCCCAGCACAAAGATGGCCATGAGCTCTATTGCAAACCTAGTCCGCTTCCTTTGGTACAGTTCGATCGGGGTCCGCATTTTACAAGGCCGCGTAATCAGAGCCCTACCGCCTCGCCTCCTTTTGAAACTAGCGATCGCCTCACGATACCTCCTCGAAGAAGACCTAACGCTTATCCCATTGTTGTGTCACCCCAACCGCATAGCGATCGACGTTGGCGCTCATTTTGGGCATTACACCCACTACATGCTTCGGCATTCCCGTTTGGTCTATGCCTTCGAACCAATGCCGACCTACGCTCGCACGCTTGCCCAGGTTTTCACAAAAAGGGTGATCGTCGAACCCGTCGCGCTGTCCGACGAAACCGGTGAATGTACCTTGCGCATTCCGACGGCCAATCCCGCATTGGCGACTGTCGAACCCGCGAACCTTTTGTCCAAGGCCCCCACTGAGGGCGGCCTTGAAAAGTTTGGAGTACCGATGCGCCGTCTTGACGACTACAAGCTGGCAGATATCGGATTTATCAAAATTGATGTGGAAGGCCACGAGCTAGCGGTACTCAAGGGCGCCCGATCAACGATTGAGCGGGACCGCCCCGCACTCCTCATTGAAATAGAAGATCGACATCGACCGAACACGATTGCCGAAACGACGGTGTTCCTACAAAATTTTGGATACGAGGGGTTCTTCCGCCGGCATGGGCGGCTATATCCCTTGAGCATGTTTGTGCCGGAGATTCATCAGAATCCCGACAATGTTTCCGCTTATGGCAAACGCGGCGAATACATCGTCAACTTCGTTTTCGTAAATCCAAGCGATCGCGCCAATATAGCTACCGCCATCGTAGAAGGATAATTCATGATCGCTCGGCGCGTTACCGTTCTCGGCGCGACAGGCTTCGTTGGCCGCAATATCGCTGAGCGCTTAGCCGCTTTGTCGGATTTCGAGGTCACCGGCGTTTGGCATCGGCGACCGCCTTTCGATCGCCCAACGATTCGATGGCGACAAGCCGATCTTACCGACGCGGCACAAGTTCATAGTTGCCTTCGCGGTTCGGAGATCGTCATCCAAGCTGCCGCGACGACTTCGGGCGCCAAAGACATCCTGGCCCGCCCTCATATTCACGTTACTGACAACGCGGTGATGAACTCGCTGGTCCTTCGGGCGGCGCACGACCAAAAGGCTCAGCACATTCTGTTTTTGAGCTGCTCCATCATGTATCCGTCGACCGACCGGCCTCTTGCCGAAACTGACTTCAATGGCGGGCAGTCGATCCATCCTCGCTACTTCGGCGCTGCCTGGACCAAGCTTTACGTCGAGAAGATGTGCGAGTTTTACGCTGGCCTTGGGACGACGCGGTTCACGGTCATTCGTCACTCCAACGTCTTCGGCCCTTACGACAAGTTCGACCTCGAACGTTCCCACGTCCTTGGCGCCACGATCACCAAGGCGATGACGGCGACGGACGGCACGCTGGCCATGTGGGGCGACGGCCGCGAGAAGCGCGACTTTCTGTTTACCAGTGATTTGACTGATTTCATGATGGCGGCCATTGCGCAGGCCCCGTCGAAGTTCGCGCTCTACAACGTCGGCGGCGGACACGCGATTTCGATCCGTGACCTAGCGCAACTCATCGTCGCAACATCGGGTCGTCAACTCGCAACGACCTTCGATACCTCGAAGCCCACGATACCGATCGATATCGTCCTCGATTGTGGGAAAGCGAAGACCGAGCTCGGATGGGAGCCCAAAGTGACGCTGGAAGATGGCCTAAAGCAAACAATCACGTGGTGGCGCAACCACATCGGCTCGCCACCCGCTAAGACGCCCCACAAATGAAAAGGGCCCGCTCCGTGAGGAGCGGGCCCTCGTGCATCCGGTTGGTCGCCGGACCTTAGGCGATGACTTTGATGTTTTCGGCGGCAGTCCGGCCATCACGGCCGGGCTTCACCTCGAAATTCACCTTCTGCCCTTCGGCCAGGGTACGAAGCCCGGCCCGTTCGACGGCCGAGACGTGAACGAACACGTCCTTCGAGCCATCTTCAGGGGCGATAAAGCCAAATCCCTTGGTCGGGTTGAACCACTTCACAGTTCCAGTCGCCATAACGTCGTCTTCCTTGTAGAAAGTTTCCGCCGACGCACCATGCGTCGTCGGGTGGTCAGATGCAGCGAGGGTGTGGGGCAAGAGCTTTAGGTCTGATATTCCGAAGCAGACTGAGCCGCAGCCGTCGAACACTGAACGCCGGAGTATATAGGCCACCCCTCTAGGGGCGCAAGAGCCGGCCGGACCAGCGGCGTTCCGCCATATTTCCGGGCTCTCTCCCGTTTTCGCCCTTGACCTCCGGCTTCCGGCCACCGGCCTCGAATGCTAGGGTCCGCCGCCATGACCGACCTTTTGTTCCGCAACTTCGCCCTTCTCGACGTCCACGCCGGCCGGCTGCGTTCGGGCTACCAAGCCCTGGTCAAGGGCGACCGCATCGCCCGTCTGGAGCGCGGCCGTATCGACGCCAAAGGCGCCCAGGTGATCGATTGCGGCGGCCGGACCATGATGCCCGGCCTGATCGATTGCCATTTGCACATCTGCTACCGGGCCAAGTTCACGGCCTACCGCGTCATGCTGCCGTCGCTAGTCCACGCCAACGCCGCCGACGTGCTGCGCGGCATCCTGCTTCGCGGCTTCACGACGGCCCGCGACGCCGGCGGGGCCGACCTAGGCCACAAGCAGGCCGTGGAACGCGGCTTGTTCCCCGGCCCCCGTCTGTTCGTCAGCGGCCGGGTCCTCAGCCAGACCGGCGGCCACGGCGACACCCGGGCCCAGTCCGACCAAAGGCCCTGGGGCAGCTGCATCCACCTCATGAACGGCGGCACGCGGCTCGCCGACGGTGTGCCCGAAGTCCTAACCGCGGTCCGCGACGAGATCCGTCTTGGCGCCGACCACATCAAAGTCATGGCCGGAGGCGGAGTCACCTCGCCGGCCGACCCCATCGACCAAGTCCAGTATTCGACGCCCGAACTCGCCGCCATGGTCGACGAGGCGCAGCGCTCGGGTAAATACGTCCTCGCCCACGTCTACACCGCCGACGCCATCAAGCGCTGCATCGAGGTCGGCATCCGCACAATCGAGCACGGCAACATGATGGACGCGGAAGGTGCCCGGATGCTGGCCAAGGCCGGCGGCTTCCTGGTGCCGACCCTGATCGCCTATCAGTCCTTGAAGGAACAGGCCGACCGCATCGGGCTTTCGCCGGTGCAGCGCCAGAAGCTGGACCAGGTCCACGCCATCGGCGCGTCATCGCTGGAGCTCGCCAAGCGGGCCGGCGTGAAGATGGCCTATGGGTCCGACTGCTTCCACGCCGGCGAGCCGTACCAGAGCCAGGAATTCCTGGTTCGCGCCGACGTCTTGAGCCCGGCCGAGATCATCCGCAGCGCCACGCTCGTCGGCTCCGAGGTCGTCGGCATGCCCGGCGAGATCGGCGTCATCCGGGCCGGCGCCTATGCCGACTTCTTGGTCATCGACGGCAACCCGCTCGACGATCTCAGCCTGTTCATGGGCGAAGGCGCCAAGTTCGCGGCGATCATGAAAGAAGGCCGGTTCTACAAGAACAGCCTGACGCCCTCCGACGCCGACCATCCCCTCGCCCGCGGCGGTGATCCCGTCCTCTGAAAACAAAAACGGCCTCCGCAAGGGAGGCCGCTTCGCAAGCCGATAAGAGCGACGACGTTATTTCTTCGCGATCGTCGTTCCCATGGTGAAGGCGTCGATCCGGGGCTCGACGGTCAACTCGGCCTTGGACGCCCAGGTGTTCGCCACCCAAAGGATCCAGATGTTGGCCATGTCGTTGGTCGCGGTCCGCCACGCATCGCGCACCAACCCCTCGCGCTTCGCGGGGTCGGCCTCGATGTTCGACTTGTCGATCAGATCATCGACCGCCTTGTTGGAATAGCGGCCCCAGTTGGCGGCACCCAGCTTGGCGACTTCGTCGAAGCTGTGGATGCCGTGGGTCAGGAAGTTGCCACCGTCGCCAGACGGCGTGCCCCAGGCGCCTAGGAAGAACGGCGTCTCGCCCTTTTGGGCTTTGGTCGGGTACACGGCATTTGGGACGATATCGAGCTCGGCCTTGATGCCGATGCGGTTCAGCATCTGCACGACGGCCTCGGTGATCGCCTTGTCGTTGCCCCAACGTGCGTCGGGGGCGGTCACCATCACGCTAAAGCCGTCCTTGTAGCCGGCTTCGGCGAGTAGAGCCTTGGCGCGGTCCGGATCATACGGATCGGGCTTCAGGCTCGTATCGAAGGCATGACCGCCCGGGGGCTGCGGCTGGCTGGCGGGAACCGCCGTGCCGGCCATGATCCGATCGGCGATGCGCTGGCGATCGACCGCCAACGAGAGAGCCTTGCGGACCCGGATGTCCTGGAACGGGTTCTTGGCGAGCGGCTTGCCGTCTGGACCGTTCACGCCCGGGATCTGGTCGCGATAGTTGAA
>SHVU01000003.1 GCA_009691105.1 Rhodospirillales bacterium | reverse complement strand
GGGATAGAGGCATGAAATTCTCTGGAAAATCCGTCGTTGTGACAGGGGGCGCGGCCGGGATCGGCGCCGCGACGGTCATAGCCTTTGCCAAAGCCGGCGGCAATGTCTTGGCCGTCGATCGCGACGCCAAGGCCCTCGATGGCCTCAAAGCGCCCACCGGCGGCCGGATCGATCGCTTCGTTGCCGATATCGGCACACCCGAAGCCTGCGACGGCGTGATCGCCGAAGCTCTGCGCCGCGCCGGGCGCATCGACGTCCTCGTCAACAACGCCGGCATCCTGTTCCGCAAGGGCTTCCTCGAGACCACCGACGACGAATGGCGCCAGACCATGGCGATCAACGCCAACGCGCCGTTCTTCTTGGCTCGCGCCGCGGCCCGCGCCATGCGGACGTCGGGCGGAGGCGCCATCGTCAACGTCGCCTCCGAGCTTGGGCTGTTCGCGATCAAGGGCGCTTTCGCCTACTCGGCCAGCAAAGCCGCCGTCATTCAGATGACCCGCGCCCTCGCCCTCGACTTCGCCGAATTCAAAATTCGCGTCAACGCGGTCGCCCCGGGGCGCATCCACACCGGAATGCTCGAAGCCGCGATCATCGCCCGCGGCGGCGAAATCCAACAAGGTGTCGCCAACGCTGCCCGCATGGTGCCGATGGGCCGGGTCGGACAGCCCGAGGAAATCGCCCAGGCGATCCTGTTCCTCGCCTCCGACGACGCGTCCTACGTCACCGGCACAACGCTCTCCGCGGACGGCGGCGACCAAGCCTCCGGGCCGGCCGGCGTTCCACAAACGGCCGCGCCGGTTCGCGCCGCAGGAGATCTGTCATGAAGCTGTCGTTCTTCACCATGCCGATCCATCCCGTCGGCCGGAACTGGACCGAGACGCTCAACGAGGATCGCGAGGCGGTGATGCTCGCCGACCGGCTCGGCTACGCCGAAGCCTTCATCGGCGAACACGTGACCGACGCCGCCGAAACCATCACCTCGTCGCTGATGTTCCTCTCGAGCCTCGCCTTCACGACCAAGTCGATCAAGTTGGGCACCGGCACCGTGAACATGCCCAACAATCACCCGGCCCAGGTCGCCGCCCAGGTCGCGATGATCGATCACATGCTGGAAGGCCGCTTCATCTTCGGGATCAGCCCGGGCGGATTGCGCTCCGATGCCGAGGCTTTCGGCAATCTGGACGCCGACCGCAACGCGATGTTCCTCGAGGCCATCGATCAGGTTCTGGCGATCTGGTCCGGCAAGCCGCCCTACAACATCAAGGGCAAGTTCTGGACGATCTCGACCGAGCGGACGCTGATCGCCGAAATCGGGCAAGGCATCATGGCCAAGCCGTTTCAAAGGCCGCATCCGCCGATCGTCGTCACCGCCGTGGCGCCGTTCTCGAAAGGCATCACCGCCGCCGCGGCGCGGGGCTGGACGCCGATCTCGGCAAACTTCCTGCAACCCATCTGGGTGGCGTCGCATTGGCCGAAGTACGCCGAGGGCTGTCGCCTGGCTGGACGGCCGGCCGACCCCGCCGATTGGCGAGTCGCGAAGAGCATCTTCGTCGCCGACGACGAGGTAACGGCGCGCGAGTACGCCCGCGGCGCGGCCGGTCCTTACGCCTTCTACTACCGCAACCTGATGCGCAAACTTCTCGCCAGCCGCGGCGGCGAGATCTTCAAGGCCGATCCGAAAATGCCGGACGACAAGCTGACGCTCGACTATGTTCTGGACACCATGGTCATCGCCGGAACACCCAGCAGCGTCGTCGAACAGATCCTCGCGTTGCGCGCCACCACCGGCGACTTCGGCACCCTCGTTTACGCCGGCCATGATTGGATGGACAAACGCTTGGCCCGACGCTCGATGGAATTGATGGCAACCGACGTCATGCCGGCGGTCAATCGCGCCCTCGGCACGCGCAGCGCCGCGCAGTAACGGCATGGCGTTGATCGCGACGACGGAGGCCCTCGCGGCCTATTGCAAAAGCCTGAAAGGCAGCGAGTACGTCACTATCGATACCGAGTTCATGCGCGAGCGCAGCTATTGGTCGAAGCTGTGCCTGGTGCAGTTGGCTGGCCCGAACGACGCCCAGGCCATCGACCCGCTCGCCGACGGCATCGACTTGGCGCCGCTGTTCGAGCTCATGGCCGATCGCAGCATCCTCAAGGTCTTTCACGCCGCCCGCCAAGATTTGGAAATCTTCTTTCATCTGACCAAGACCCTGCCGACCCCGGTCTTCGACACCCAGGTCGCGGCGATGGTGTTGGGCTTCGGCGACTCGGTCGGGTACGAAACATTGGTCACGCGCCTCACCCGCGCCCGCATCGACAAAGGTTCGCGGTTCAGCGATTGGGCGCGCCGGCCTTTGAGCGAGCGCCAGGTCGACTACGCCCTCTCCGACGTCATTCACCTTCGTCCGGTCTACGAGACCTTGGCCGGTCAGCTCGCCGAGCGCGAGCGCCGCGACTGGCTCGAAGAAGAAATGGCGGTCCTGACCGCGCCAACCACGTACATCCAGGAACCGCGCGAAGCCTATCGTCGTGTCCGCTTGCGCGGTGCGAAGCCGCGCGCCTTGGCCATCCTTCGCGAAGTCGCGGCCTGGCGCGAGATCGAAGCCCAGCGTCGCGACATGCCGCGGGCTTGGGTCCTGGGCGACGTCGCTCTGGAAGAAATCGCCCATCATCCGCCGCAGACGCTGGACGATCTCAAGGGCATGCGCGGCGTCGGCGGACGCTTCAACGATGCCGCCGCGGCCGAGCAAATCCTCGCCGCCGTCCAGCGCGGCCGGACATTACCTGAGTCCGAACTGCCGAAGCCGCCGGCGCGATCGGACCTTCCGCCGGGCATCGGGCCGGTCGCCGATATTCTCAAAGTGCTGCTGGCCCTGCGCACCGAGAGCTTTGAGGTCGCCGCGAAGATGGTCGCCACCACCGCCGACATCGAAGCCATCGCCGCCTTCGGCGAGGAAGCCGACGTCGCGGCGTTGCGCGGCTGGCGTCGTCAGATTTTCGGCGCCGACGCGCTGCGCTTGCGGAACGGCGAGATCGGACTGAGGGTCGAAGGCCGACGCCTGACGATCGTCGAGACCGGACCTACGCGCGCCCGGACTTGAGAGCGGCCTTGAGCCCGAGGACTCGGGCCAGGGCATTCAGACGCCGTTCGATCACGTCGCCGGCAAATAGCGGCCGCTTTTTCGGCACGATCAACGTCACGGTATGCCCATCGCGCTTCAGGCGCGACTGACCGATGACCCTCGCGACACCGCCCGACACCGTATAGGCGAGGCGTAACGCCACTCCGATGACCCGCGCTTCTTCGCGCCGGCTTTCGTCGAGCAACGCCGTCACCACCGGATGATCCAAGGCATTGCCGCCGCTGCCGTACCGGAATCGCACGCTAAGCGCCAGGAAGGCGCGATCGGCATGTTCCAGGCCGGTGAACGGCAAATGCAGAATGCGCTCGAAGGCGATGTTGGCGCGATGATCGGGGTGCTCGCTCCAAGCAATATCGCTCAGGTAGCACGCCGCGAGCCGAAGCCGTTCGGCTTGGCGGTCGCTGCCGCTAAACAGCGGCTTAAGCCACGCCGCCAGTTCCTCGCCGCCGATCCCGAACCGATGGACGCTGCGGACCTGGGCCAGGCAGGCGCCGAGTAGCGGATCGACCCGCCGCATGGCCGGCGAGAGCCCTTTGAAGAAACGGCCTTCGCGCATGCCGTTCGCCGAGAAGACGACGGACTTTGGCCGGGTCGCCGCCAAGACGCGATCGAGCAGCAACGACGCGAAGCTGAGGCCGTCGACGCGGCGCGCCGACACCCCGGTAATCTTTGAGAGTGTCGCCTTCGACAGGCGCGACATGACACCGACCAACCGCTCGGCGTCGGCGCGGCCAATCCGATAGTTGTCGAGAATGCGCAACGGATAATTCGCCTGGTTGATCGAGACGCTCGCCAAGGTCCGCCAGGCACCGCCGACCGGATAGAGCGATCGGCCCTCGATCCGCTTGAGCCACGGCAGTTCGGCGAGCGTGTCGTCGATCAAGTCACGGGCCCTGTGAGGGTCACCCGCCGATTGTTCCTCGAGCCAGAGAAGCCCCAAGGGCAGCGAGGCCTGCTCGGCAATGCGGCCCCGGTCGAGGCGAACCAGATTGAGGCTGCCGCCGCCGAGATCGCCCATCAGGCCATCGGCGTCCGGAATGCCGCAGGTCACGCCGAGCGCCGCCAGGGCCGCCTCGGAACGGCCGCTCAGGACTTCGACCTTCACGCGAAGCAAGCCTTCAAGAGCGGCAACGAAATCTGGACCGTCCGCTGCGGCCCGCACCGCCGCCGTCCCCAGGACGTGCAGCGAGTCGACTTTCATGGCCCGGGCGAGTGCGACGAAGCGCGACAACCCGACCTTGGCCAGCGCGACGCCCTCGGGGTTCAGCCGGCCGGTTTCGATCAGGCCGCGGCCGAGAGCCGAGACGATCTTCTCGTTGAACAGGGGCACGGGCACCCGCGCCGCGCCGTCGAACACGGCCAGGCGGATGGAATTGGACCCCACATCGATGACGGCGACGCGTCTGGCATGTCCGAAGCCCGCATCCAGCGATTTCTGCATCGGTTAGCGATTCTTGAGGACGAGCCGCGGCGCTTGACGCCGTTCCTGGCGAAGGGCACTGCCCCGGCCCGACAGGCTGGGGTTGGTCATGAAGTGCACATGCGCCGAAAAGTCGTCCGGGCCAGCGGCGACCCGTTTGAATGTTCCGCTCGGTTCCATGACCCAGCTTTGTACGGCATCGTTGAAGTTGGCAACCATGATTTGATCGAGGACTTGCTGGTGCACGGTCGGGTTCTCGATCGGCACCATGACCTCGATCCGGCGGTCGAGGTTGCGCGGCATCCAATCCGCCGACCCGATAAAGACTTTGGCGTGACGGGACGGCAAATGATGGCCATCCCCGAAGGCGACAACGCGGCCGTGTTCGAGGAACCGGCCGACAATGCTCTTGACCCGGATATTGTCGGACAATCCGGGAACGCCCGGCTTCAAACAGCAGATACCGCGAATCACCAGATCGATCTCGACCCCGGCTCGCGAGGCGCGATAGAGCGCGTCGATGATCTTTGGATCGACCAGCGAGTTCATCTTGGCCCAGATGTTGGCCGGCCGTCCGGCCCGGGCGTGTTCGATCTCCGCCTCGATGAGGCGCACCAATGTCGGGCGCAGCGTCAGCGGCGACAACACCAGCTTCTCCAGCGTCGCCGGCTTCGCGTAGCCGGTCACGTAGTTGAAGATGCGGGCGGCATCGCGACACATCGCCGGATCGCAGGTGAAGAACGAGAGATCGGTGTAAACCTTGGCGGTCACCGGATGATAGTTGCCGGTTCCAAAATGGACGTAGGACCGAAGCTGTCCCGCCTCGCGCCGGACCACGAGATTGATCTTGGCGTGAATTTTCTTGTCGACGAACCCGAAGACGACCTGAGCCCCGGCACGTTCCAGGTTCCGCGCCCAGCGAATGTTCGCGGCTTCGTCGAAGCGGGCTTTGAGTTCGACTAGCGCCGTCACCGACTTGCCGGCTTCGGCGGCCTCGATGAGGGCCCGCACGATCGGCGAGTCCTCGCTGGTGCGATACAGCATCTGCTTGATCGCCACCACCGCCGGATCGGCCGCGGCTTGGCGGACGAACTGAGCGACGACGTCGAAGCTTTCATAGGGATGGTGGACGATGATGTCCTTGGCGCGGATCGCCGCAAAGACGTCGCCGCCGAAATCACGAACGCGCTCCGGGAACCGCGCGTTGAACGGCGTAAACAACAGGTCGGGCCGCTCCTCGATGATCAGCTGGCGGATGTCGGCGAGCCCGATCAAGCCATCATGCAGATAGAGGTCGTCGGGCTGCACGTGCAGGCCACCGACCACCAACCGGCGCAAATCCTCGTCCATCTCGGCGTTCAGGGCGGCCCGGATGACCGAGCCGAGGCGCCGGCGCTTCAAGGCCGATTCGAACGTGCGGACCAAGTCTTCGGCTTCTTCCTCGATTTCGACTTCGGAATCCCGCAGCACCCTGAACTGCCCGCCGAGTTGGGGCTCAAGGCCCGGGAACAGGCGCTCGAGAAACATGCCGATCACGTCTTCGACCGGAATGAAGTGGATCGCGGCTTCGGGCAACCGGACGAAGCGGCTGAGGAGCGGCGGCACCTGGATGAGACCGTTGGTCGCCCCACCATCGCCCGTGCCCCGCAGGCGAATGACCAGCGAGAAGCCGAAGTTCGGAATGAACGGAAACGGATGGGCGCGATCGATGGCGAGCGGGGTCAGGACCGGAAAGATGTGGTCCGTGAACTGCTGTTCCAACCATTCACGATCGGCGGCCGAAAGATCCGAAGGACCGACCACCGACACGCCCTGCGCGTGGAGCTCGGTGCGAATCTGCTGCCAGCACCCATGCTGATCGCTCATCAGCTGGCCGGCCATGCGATTGATAGCCGCCAATTGCTGCGTCGGGGTCAGACCGTCGTCGCTCGGCGTCGTAACACCGGCGTTGATCTGGCCCTTAATGCCCGCGACGCGGACCATGGTGAATTCGTCAAGGTTCGCCGCCGAGATCGAGAGGAAGCGCAGCCGCTCCAACAACGGATGGCGCGCGTTCATCGCTTCCTCGAGGACGCGGGTATTGAACGCCAGCCACGACAGCTCGCGGTTGATCAGGCGCTCCGACGGAAGCGCGTCGACTTCGGTCGACGTCCCGCGCTGGATTTCGTTCATGTCCGCCCCGGTGGCGATATCGGTGTAGAGCCAACTACTATATCATGAATTCTCGATGAAGGTCCTGTATTTGCTCCGCCACGCCAAGTCGAGTTGGGCGAACGCCGATCAGACGGATATCGACCGGCCGCTCAATCCGCGTGGCCTGGACGGCGTGCGCCGCCTCGTCCGACACCTCCCCGGATTGGCAGTGAGCCCGCAAATCGTGCTGTGCTCGACGGCGAGACGCACCGAGGAAACGCTGGCTGGTATTCGCCCGGCTCTCGATCCCAACGCAACAGTGCAGATGCGTACCGACCTCTACCTCTCCAGCGCCACCAAAATCCTGGGTGCGCTCCGCGGCCTCGACGACGCGACAAGCCGAGCCATGGTCATCGGCCATAATCCCGGCCTCGAAGAAGCGGCGCGGGCTCTCGCCTGGCAAGGCGAGTCCAGGGCCCGACGGCGGATCTTCACGAAGTTCCCGACCGGCGGGCTCGCCATCATCACGGCCTCGGTCGACCATTGGCGCGACGTCGGGCCCGACAACACCCGCCTCGACGCGTTCGTTCGACCCAAGGATCTCGACTAAAAATTGACATTAACCGGGGCCAGCGACCGAGTCCCAGGATCGGTCGCTTGCCGTCTTTCCGCGGTCGATTTGCTTGCTCCCGGACAGTCGTCTTGTGACGACCGACAAAAGACTACTGCGGGAGAAATGTCGTGATGATGAGACGTGTCCTGAACATGACGGGAGTCGCAATCGCGGCCGTCGTCATGATGTCGACGCCATCGATGGCACGCACCCTCGACGAAATCGTCAAAGACGGAACGATCCGCATTGCCGTCCATCCGAACACGCCGCCGCTCAGCGCCATCGACCCGACCAACAACTGGTCGGGTTTCGACATCGATATCGGCAAGCTGTTGGCCGAACGGCTGGGCGTAAAGGCGGAGTTCATTTCGACCCAGGTTCCGGACCGCATCACCTACCTGGTCTCGGACCGCATCGACATTTCGCTGGGCGCCTTGGTGCGAACCCCGGATCGCATGAAGGTCATCGACTTCTCGGTGCCGCTGCACACGGAAAACACCGCCGTGCTCAGCACCGACAAGCACAAGGACAAGAAGTCCTAAATGGACTTCAACGACGAAAAGTACACCATCGTCAGTTGTCGCGGCTGCTCGGGCGTGAAGTTCATTCAGGACAACGCCCCGAAGGCGCAGCTACTCCTCGTCGACGACACCGCCAACATCGTACGCGCCATCGCCCAAGGCCGGGCCGACGCGGCCTTCGCCGTTCTCGACTTCTACCCGGTCATTATGAAGAGCTTTCCCGAGACGAAATGGCATGTCCTGCCGACGATCATTCGTACGCTGTACGATCCGATCGGCGTCAAGAAAGGCAACGACTCGGTCCGCCATTGGCTGAATGCCTTTCTCTATGACATTCAAAGCCAAGGCATCCACAACCAGCTTTGGGAAAAGAACTACGGTTCCCCGCCGATCGTGCCGGTGGTGCCGCAACCCTGCTGGTGATCGCCCTTCGCCTGACGAGCCGCATTCATCCGGCGCCCCAGTGGCGCCGGATACTTTTCGGCGTCCCGCTCGAGCGGCGGCGTGATCCGCTCGAGGATCAGGTTCCGGCGATTGAAGAGATGCGGCAGGATCTTGGTGTTGAACTCGCTGCCTTTGGCCGCGTTCGCCCAGGCCTTGCCGTTCGGCCCGTAGATCCCGGTGATATCGGGCCGCAATAGGCCCCACATCGCCGTGAACCGCGGCGCGCCTTCGTCTCCACCAACGACCATGAATCGCGCGCAGCCGAGACAGCCCGGCACCTCCATCAGGTGCGGAACGTGCTCGGTGTCGTAAATACGATTCAAATCCGCATCGAGATGCTTCGGGATGTCGAGCTGGACGAGAAAGAGATACGGCGCCGCGATCGTGGCGCGGTAGTTCTCGTCCGCGGCGGTCCGCGGCGGCGCGATACGCTCCAAAATGTGGTGCGAGCGCTGGGTCACATGGGGCCGGATCAGCGAGTCGTATTGGCTGCCGACCGTCGCCGCCTTCCAGGCTTGGCCGTTCGGCCCATAGAGGCCGGTGATATCGGGCCGCGACATGCCCCACATCGCCGTGAAGCGCGGCGCGCCCTCAGTGTCGCCACCGACGAGGCGATAGCGGGTGCAGCTTAGGCAGCCCGGGACGTCAATCAGATGGGGAATATGCTCATCGTCGTAGACCCGGTTCACTTCGGCGTCGAGCGACGCCGGAACATCGATCTGGACGAGATAGATGTAGGGGGCGGTCATCATGCGCGCAGTCCCTTCCTTCTCGATTTGAAGCGTCGGCCGTTTGTCTATCGAAGCGTCGCCGGTCCGTCAAACGACCCGTCGCCAAGGCCAGCCAGGACGTCGCGGACCAACGGCACCGTGACGTTCCGGCGGTTGGCGAGGGCCGCCGTATCAACGGCCGCGACAACCCGTTCCACGGCTGCGAAGGAGCGCTCGATCCGGGTGGCGATATAGCCGACGACGTCGGCGCCGACCCGCAGCTGGCGATCGGCGAAGAGTTTGACCAGCAAAGCCGTGACCACAGTGTCGTCGGGGAGACCGATGGCTACGGCGGGAGCGGCACGAAGCCGTGAGGCAAGATCGGCCAGGGCAATATCGAGGCGCGCCGGCGATTGCCGGGCCGTGATCAAGATGCGGCGGCCGGCTTCGGCGGCGGCGTTGTAGAGATGCAGGACGGCGCGCTCAAGGCCGCGCGCGAGCGCCGCTTCCAATCCATCGATCACGAAGGCCGAAGGCGGATCGTCGAAGGCCGTCGCCGGCGCGCTCGCCAAAGCGTCGACCCCAACAAGGCGGCCGCCGCTGCGCGCCAGGAGGACTTGCGCGAGGTGGCTCTTGCCACAGCCTTGAGGACCATGGACGACAAGGGCCGGGGCCGGCCAATCGGGCCACCGGTCGACCCAGGCGACAGCGTCGCTGTTGCCGGCCGTGACCAGGAAATCGGCGCCGCCCAGGGCCGGGCGGTGCTCGAAGCCGAGAGGAAGCTGCGCCGGCCGACTCACCCCGTCCGGCCTCGGTCGCCCGTGAACAACGGGCTCGCCCGGTAGCGCTCGGCGGCAAAGCGGACCAGCACCCCAATCGCCGCCGCCACCGGCACCGCAAGCAGGACACCGGTGAATCCGAACAGCGCGCCGCCGGCCATCAAGGCGAAGATGATCCAGACCGGATGCAGTCCGATCGATTGGCCGACCAGGCGCGGCGTCAGGAACACCCCATCGACGGCTTGCGCAACGACGAAGACGGCGATCACCAGAACCACCGGCAGCATCGCCTTGAACTGGATCAAGGCCATCACGATGCTGACCGCAAGACCCGTCAGCATGCCGAAATACGGAATGAACGACAAAAGGCCGGTGCCAAGACCAATCAGAAGTCCGAAGTCGATCCCGATGAGGGTCAGTGCCGTCGCGTAATACGCCGCCAGGATCAGACACACCGTCGCTTGCCCGAGCACGAAGCCGGAGATCACCCGATCAATCGCCAGAATTTGCGCGCGGATGGTCGGTGCCGCGCCTTGAGGCAACAGCGAGTCGATCCGTGCCACCAGCCGCGGCCAATCGAGCAGCAGATAGAACGTCACCACCGGCGTCACGACGACCAGTGAAATCAGCGAGAGGATCGCGCGCCCGCCACTGACCAGGCCGCCCAACATCGCGGCGACCCATTGCACGGCTTGTCCGGCGTAGGAACCGGCGGCGGCACGGATCTGGCTCAGGTCCTCGCCGGCGAGACCGGCCCGGGCTCGCTCGACCCACGGCGCGATCCATTCGCGGATCGTCGTCACGTAGCCCGGAAGGCGCGACGCGAAACCCATAATCTGCGCCTGGAGGATCGGCACGATCAGGATCACGACACCGGCCGCCACCGCAAAGAACACCGCCGTGATCAGGACCGTCGCCACCAATCGCGAACAGCCCCGGGCTTCGAGGCGCTCGGCGATCGGATCCAGGAAGTACGCCAGGGTCATTGCCGCGACGAACGGGATAAGAACGCCGCTCAGCATCGACAACAGGAAAATGAAAAAGGCCGCCGCCGCGATCCATACGATCGCCCGCATCGCCGGTGTCATCGGCCGCTCTCCATCGCCAAGACGCGACGACTGACGACCGCGATATAGGCTACGCCGGATGCTACGGTCGTCGCGCCGACCGCCAGGGCAAAAATGTCGGTAAAGCTTGTCCAGCCAAGGCCATGCGCCGCCGCGAAGAGAGCAGTGGCCGCCAAGATGATCTGGGCGAGCGTGTTGATCTTGCTGATCAGAAGCGGGTCCGGCGCCGAGGCCCGATCGATCGCCATCATGATCAACGCGCCGACGACGAGAAGAACGTCTCGCGCCACAACGAGGGCGACAAGCCAGACCGAGATCAACCCCGCCACGCCGAGACTGACGTACATCGAGACCAACAGGATCTTGTCGGCAGCCGGATCGAAGTAGCGCCCGAAATTCGTCGACATACCCAAGTGCTTGGCGACGTAGCCATCGGCGATGTCGGTCACGCCGGCGGCAACGAACAACCAAAACGCCGCCGCGAGGTCTTCGCTGACGACCAGCCAAACGATAACCGGCGCCGCGACAAGTCGCGCCGCCGTGAGCGCATTGGCGAAGTTCACGTTTTGCCCGCGCGTCCAGGTCCGGCGACGGTCAACATCCATTCGTCGCCGTCGGCCTTCAAGGCTAGATCGGCTTGCTCGAGCGAGGTCGCCAACTGTTCCGGATCGCCGAGGTATTGCAGGTTGAGGCGGACCTCGTCGCGCGACATCAGAACGATATCGGCGCGCCGCACGACCGCGACTTGGCCGAGACGCTTGCGGATTTCCAGCCAATCGCCGAGCGAGCCGATCGGCGCCACAACCGCCAGGACGGCGACGTTCTCGAGCTGCAGGAGATTGTCGCGCTTCCAACGATCGTCGATCTCGCGCGAAATCTCGACCGCGACGCGCCGCAGCAACGTATCGATCGTCTCACCGGGGGCCATGGCATAGGTCCGGGCGATGGGCGGGATCCGCGCCGTCGCGCCATAGGACGTGACCCGCACGTCGAGTTCCGGCTGACGCGATTGCAGGCCCAGGCCGAAGCTCGCCTTGGCGACCAGCGTCGTTCCGGCGTTGTAGCGCGTCGCCGCCGCGTTCAAACTTTGGGCATCGCCAGCCAACGCCTGTTCGGCGCCGATCGTTCCGATATCGCTCAAATCGCCGAGCGCCAGCATGATCGGCATCAAGGCGTTGGGATCGGTGGATTGCGACCACGCCTCACGCCACGGGTTCGGCTCGTCCCATAAAAACGTCGCGCCTGCCGTCTGATAGACCGGCAGGACCAGCGCCGGCTTGCTCGCCGTCTCGGCGAAGGGAATGCGCTGAGCAATAAGAAGCTTTCGGATTTCCTGCGACTTTAATCGGAAATTGAGCTTGGCGATGTAGCGGACGGCCGAGACCTTTTCCTCGGCGACGACGACGTCGCGCACATAGCCGGTGATGTCCTCGCGCCGCGGCTTGGGCAGACGGCCGTGGTCGGCGCGAATGGTCAAGCGCTCGAGAACGCGACGGAAGGCCAGAGTCTCGCCTTCGGCATGGGCCCGGTCGCGGGCGTTCGCCGCCGTATCGGCGGTGATATCGACGGGCACGCCCTTGACCTCGAAGACGTCGACGACCTGAGCCGCGGCCGGCAGCGTCGCCGCCGCGATCCACAGTCCCAGTCCGGCGAGAATGCTCGCCACCCGCGTCATAGTCTTAGCCCTCGTTGCAATCACCGGAAGATACAGTATCTTCGGCGCGCTAGGCCGCTCAATAGATTTGCGGAACCATGGGGAGGACCTGGGCATTCCCGGCCTGACCTACAAGGATTCAGGCGTCGACGTCGACGCCGGTGACGCTCTCGTCGACGCCATCAAGCCCTTGACCGAGGCCACCCGGCGGGCCGGCGTAGCCTCGTCGCTTGGCGGCTTTTCGGCGCTTTTCGACCTGAAAGCGGCGGGCTTCAAGGACCCGGTGCTGGCCGCAACCACCGACGGCGTCGGCACCAAGCTCAAGATCGCCATCGCCGCCAACCATCATGCGACCATCGGCATCGATCTGGTCGCGATGTGCGTCAACGACCTGGTTGTCGGTGGCGCCGAACCTCTCTTCTTCCTCGACTACTTCGCGACCGGGAAGCTCGACGTCGTCGCCGGGCGCGCCATCATCGCCGGCATCGCCGAAGGCTGCCGCACCGCCGGTTGCGCCCTGGTCGGCGGCGAAACCGCCGAGATGCCGGGCATGTACGCGGGCGACGATTACGACCTCGCCGGATTCGCGGTCGGCGCCTGCGAGCGCGGCCACGTTCTCACCGGCGCCGGTGTCGCCGAGGGCGACGTCGTCCTCGGACTGGCGTCGAGCGGCGCCCATTCGAACGGATTCTCGTTGGTGCGGCGGATCGTCGAGGCCGGCGGTTTCAACTATGCGGCCCCAGCGCCGTTTGAGCCGGGACGCAGCCTCGGCCACGCCTTGCTCGAGCCGACACAGATCTACGTGAAGGAATGCCTCAAGGCGCGCAACGCCGGTGGCTTGAAGGCGCTGGCCCATATCACCGGGGGTGGCTTCATCGGCAACATTCCACGGGTCCTGCCGGACGGACTCGGCGTCGCCCTCGATGGTACTTGGCCGATCCCGCCGGTCTTTTCGTGGCTGCAGCGGGAAGGACAAGTCCCGCCCGACGAAATGGCCCGGACGTTCAACTGCGGCATCGGCATGGTCGCGGTCGTGAGCGCCGACAAAGCCGACGTGCAAGCCGCCGCTCTGGCCTCGGCGGGTACGGCCGTCACTCGCATCGGCCGCATCGTCCGGATCGGCGCTGACGCGCCCGCCGTGACCATCGACGGCTGGGACAAACGATGGGCGCGCTGACCGTCGGCGTCCTTATCTCAGGCCGCGGTAGCAATCTGCAAGCTTTGATCGACGCAGCGGCCACGCCGGGTTATCCGGCGCGGCTCGCGGTCGTTATTTCGAACGTTCCAAGCGCGGCCGGACTCGCCCGCGCCGCCAAGGCCGGGATTGCCACGGTCGTCGTCGACCATAAAAAATTCCAGATGCGAGAAGCCTTCGAGGCCGAGGTCAATCGGGCTCTCGACGACGCCGGAGTGGAATTGGTGTGCCTGGCCGGTTTCATGCGCCTGCTGTCGGACTCCTTCGTCCGTCATTGGCGCGACCGGCTCATCAACATTCACCCGTCGCTACTGCCGGCGTTTCGCGGCCTGCATGTCCACGAGCAAGCCCTCGCCGCCGGCGTCCGGATTTCGGGCTGCACGGTCCACTACGTCCGCGAAGGCGTCGACGACGGTCCGATCCTCGCCCAGGCCGCCGTGCCGGTGGCGCCCACGGATACACCCGAGACGCTTGCCGCTCGCGTCCTGGTGCAAGAACACCGAATCTATCCGCTCGCCGTTCGGCTGATCGCCGAAGGGCGGGTGAGGATCGTCGAGGAAAAGGTGATGATCGAGGAGGAGGACGGTTCCGCCGTCCCCCTTTTCAATACCGCGACGCTTTAGGCGCGCGGCGGCCCTATCCGACGATTTCGGTCTGGGCGAAGAAGAACGAAATTTCGCGCTGAGCTTCGGTCGGAGAATCCGAACCGTGAGCCGAGTTTTCCTGAACGCTGACGCCGAAATCCTTGCGGATCGTCTTGGGAGCGGCATTGGCCGGATTGGTGGCGCCGAGAATTTCCCGATGCCGCGTCACAGCGCTCTCACCTTGCAACACTTGGACGACGACCGGGCCCGAACACATGTACGCGCAAAGCTCGCCGTAGAACGAGCGCTGGGCGTGGACCGCATAGAACGCCTCGGCCTGGGCGCGGGTCAGGTGAAGTCGCTTCTGGGCGACGATCGCAAGTCCGGATTCTTCGAAGCGGGCATTGATAGCGCCGGTCAGGTTCCGCTTGGTCGCGTCCGGCTTAATAATGGAAAGTGTGCGTTCGATCGCCATCGTCTTGTTCTCCCCGTTTGAAGGCGCGCCTTATATCGGGAACGCCCGGGTGTCGCAACCGACTCCTTCGATGGACACTCCGGCCGTGGTAAGGAGGCCTGCATGATGATCGCGGTCCGCCTCGCCGGTTTCTATGTCGGTTCCTTCGCGGTTATCGGCATCGCCGTCCCCTTTTGGCCACTGTGGCTCGCCTCCAAAGGCCTGGCGCCGGACGAAATCGGCACCGTCATCGCAGTTAGCATTCTGACCCGAGCCACGATGGCCTCCGTGGTCACCCGGCTGGTCGATGCCTTGGGCGAACGGCGACGGCCGATGATCGCGCTCTCGGCCGCGTCCCTCGGTGGGTTCCTGCTGTTCGGACTGACCGACGGCTTGTGGTCGATCCTGGGTGTGACGCTGATCTACGCGTCGATGATGGCGCCGCTGCATCCCCTTATCGAAAGTCTGACGGTGCAGATCGCCCAGGACCGGGGCTTTGATTACGGCCGGGTCCGGCTCTGGGGATCGGTCGCATTCATCATCTCGGCGCTCGCCGTCGGGCGGATCCTGGTCGGTAGCGAGGCCTCGATCATCTTCTGGCTGATGACCCTGTCGCTGGCCGCGACATTCATCACGTCGCTGTTCTTGCCCGACTCACGACCCTCACCCGGCGCGCCAATGCGCGGCCTCGAACTTCTCACCACGCCCAAATTCGTTCTGCTTCTCGCCGCCACCGCCTTCATCCAAGCCAGTCACAGCGTCTACTACAGCTTCGGAACCATCGCCTGGCAGGCGGCGGGCTATTCCGAGGACGCGATCGGCGCGCTCTGGGCCGAGGGGGTCGTCGCCGAAGTCATTTTGTTCGCCTACGGGCGCGCCATCTTGAAACGCGTCGGCGCCTTACCGCTCATCGTGCTCGGTGGGATCGGCGGGGTCCTACGCTGGACCGGGACCGGCCTCACGGACGCCGCCGTCGTTCTCGTCGTCGTTCAGGCTCTGCACGCCCTGACCTTCGGCGCGGCGCATCTCGGCGCGGTCCAACTGATCGCCCGGACCGTGCCGCCGCAACTAGCGACCACCGCCCAAGGTCTTTACGTCGCCATGACCGGGATCGGCCTTGGCATAGGCGCGTATGCGTCGGGCAAGCTCTACGCCGCCTTCCAGGTCCGGTCGTATTTGGTGATGGCAGTCGTCGCCGCGATTGGTCTCGGCCTGGCGCTCGTCCTGGCCCGAACTACCAAGAAAGACGAGACCTAGGTCTTCTTTTCCCAGCTTCCTACCGGAGTCTGCTGCCAGTACGCGAGCTCGTGCCCGGCAGCTTTATACGTCCGCCAGCGATCCCGCGCCGCCTCGACGGCTCCGGCGTCGTTGCCATCGAAAATCTCGAAGGCGCGTTCGTAGTCACCGACCCGGCCCGAGGCCGCGCCGTCGGTCAGGAACAGATACGTCGCGCCGTTCGGATTTTCGTCATCGGTCGTCAGCCAGATCGGCTGGAGAGCGGCATCGCCGTCCTTGGCCGAACCGTGGGGCAACCACGCGTCTTGATCGTAGATCCAGAGAAGTGCGTTGAGAGACTCGACGCGATCCGTCGAGCCGGCCATCACCACCACCCGCTTGCCGGCCCCGATGCTTTTCTCGAGGAGGCGCGGCAGCGCCTTCTCGAGAGGCCAGCTTTGCAAATGGTAGAAGGCGATTTCCGTCAACCTAAGCCTTCTCCTCGTAGTGGTCGGCGATGAAGCGTTCGAGCAGACGAACGCCAAACCCCGTGCCGCCTTTCGGAACCGGCGGCCGGGCTTTGTCCGACCACGCCATGCCGGCGATGTCGAGATGGACCCACGGCGTCGTCCCGACGAAGCGCTTCAGGAACTGTGCCGCGGTGATGCTGCCGGCGCCCCGGTCGCCGATGTTCTTCATGTCGGCGATATCGGAGTTGATGATCTTGTCGTAGTCGTCGCTGACCGGCATGCGCCAGACCTTCTCGCCGACGATGTTGCCAGCCTTGGAAAGTTGCTCGCAGAGCGCATCGTCGTTCGAGAACATCCCGGCCATTTCGTGACCAAGCGCAATCAGGATCGCGCCGGTCAAGGTCGCAAGGTCGATCATGAACCGGGGCTTGAACCGCTCCTTCGTGTACCAAAGGACGTCGGCGAGGACGAGGCGGCCCTCGGCGTCGGTGTTCTGGATCTCGATGGTCTGACCGGAGAGCGACTTGACGATGTCGCCGGGGCGCTGGGCGTTACCGTCCGGCATGTTCTCGACGAGACCAACCGCGCCGACGGCATTCACGCGCGCCTTGCGACCGGCGAGCGCTTTCATCAATCCCAGGACGGCGCCGGCGCCGCCCATGTCCCACTTCATGTCTTGCATGCCGGCCGACGGCTTGATCGAGATGCCGCCGGTATCGAAGGTGACGCCCTTGCCGATGAAGGCGAGCGGACCTTCGGTCGATTTGCCGGCACCATTCCATTGCAGGATGGCCATCTTGGATTCGCGAGCGCTGCCCTGGCCGACGCCGAGCAGGGCGTTCAAGCCGAGCTTCTTCATCTCGGCAACGCCTAAGACCTCGACCTTGACCCCAAGCTCTTTCAGGGTTTGAGCCTGCTGAGCGAGGGTCTCGGGATACAGAACGTTGGGCGGCTCGGAGACCAGGTCGCGCGTGAAGAAGACGCCGTCGGCAACCTTGTCCTTGGGCGCATAAAGCGTGCGGGCCTTCGCGAAACCGTCGCAGAGAATACGGACTTGGCCAAACGTCGGCTTGTCTTCCTTCGCCAGCTTCGTGCGGTACTTGTCGAATCGGTAGGAATGAAGGCGAAGGCCGTTGCCGATCTCGGCGGCCATCTCTGCGGGCGACCACTTGGCCTTTTCGATCGCATCGACGATCACGGTCACGGTCTTGGCGTGGGCCAGCTCGACATAAATCTTGGCGCCGACCTGGGCGAGCGACAGTTCGTCGAGTGCGTCGGGCTTGCCGAGACCGACCAACAGAATTTGTTCGAGCTTGGTGCCGCGCGGCGCGATGAGGCTCAACACCTGCGCCTTCTTGCCGGAGAACTGCCCGGAGGACAGCGCCTTGCTCAAAACGCCCTTGGTCTTGGCGTCGAGCTTCTTCGCCGTCGGCGCCAGACCGCGACCGAGCGATGCGAAGACGACGACGGTGCCGTTATCCGGAAGTCCGGGACCTGCGAATGCGATTTTCATGGATCGATCTCCCCACGCGGTTTGGGCGACATGGACGGCCCAAAAAACCGTCCTGACTGTAGCGAGTGGCGCATCAAATACAAAGAGCCCTTGGGCTTCTTCAGGCTCGACGCGGGCTCTTCGTCGACCGGTCGCTTCGGAGCCACAGAAGCCCTCCAGGCAGTGCCGCCAGGGCTCCCAGGAGTCCGAATCCGACCGAGAGCGCCAGCGCGCTTTCTTCCGAAACCCCAACGAAGCCGAAGGCCGTGACCATAGACACTTCGCGCACGCCCCAGCCGGCGATGGACACCGGCAAGACCGTGATCAACAGGATCAGCGGCACCAAGACGATGCAGTCGATCAAATCGACGTCGATCCCTAAGCCTATGCTAAGAACGCAGACGACGATCGACAAATTGACGTGGCCGGCAATGGACCATGCCAGCGCCCAGGCGGCATGGCGCGGCCGTGCAAAAAGCAGTCTGGCGTCCGTGCCGAGTCGAGCAGCCCATCCGACGAGCCGCCACCGCTTGAGGCTGGCGGGCAGCCGTTCCAAAAGAATGAGCACCACGGGGCCGACGATGGCTCCAATGCCGAACAGCACGACCAGCGGCTCCATCCAGGCCGCGACGTCGGGCTCAACCCGCGACACGAACCACGGCAGGCCCACGGCGACGACGATCGCCAATCCGCAGATCGTCGCGACCCGCTCGAGGACGATGCCGTGCACGGCGGCAGCGACGGTGAGACCGGCGCGGTACGCCTTGTACATGCGAACCGCGTCACCCCCGACCGATGACGGCAGCACTTGGCTGAAAAACGCCCCGATGACGAAAATGACGAAGACCACGACGAAGCCGAGCGGCGCATCGATCGCGTTCAGGACGGCGCGCCAGCGTTCGGTACAGATCACCGCCTGTGCTAACGCCAGCACGAACGCCACGGCAATGGCCCAGGGTGCGATCCCAGCCAATTGATGGGCGACGGCTTCGACATCGACTTTGACCAGCAGGAAGCCGATCAAGGCCGCCGAGATACCGAACTTCAGCAGGAAGCCAAGCCAGGCGCGAAGGCTGGCGGCGCCATCCTTCGGGGCGTCGTTTCCGAAGGGCGAGTCGGGGAGACGTTCGTTCACGATTGGGGAATCCTAATCCAGCCCGCCTCGGTCATGCCGACGCCGCCGGAGCTTGCGCGGCACGCAGTCGCACCGGAACGCGTTTGCGGCCCCAGGTGCCGGGTCGGCCGGAAAAGACCCCGGCGCAACGCTTGCCACACGTAATGCAATGACCATCGTCGGTGAGATTCCAGGTCGACAACTGATGCCAGTCGCGCCCGATCAGACCCGTCCCGCAGCCCGAACAATACGTGCTGCCGCCCGCCGCATCGTGAACATTGCCGGTGTAAACGTGATGCAAGCCGTGCTTCAGCGCGATGGCGCGAGCCCGGGTCAAGGCCGCGGCCGGTGTATGCTCCGTATCGCGCATCTTGTGGTCCGGATGGAAAGCCGTGAAATGCAGCGGCACGTCGGGACCGAGATCCTCGGCGATCCAGGCGCTCATAGCGTTGAATTCCTCGTCGGTATCGTTCTCGCCGTGAATGACGAGGTTGGTGATCTCGAACCACACGTTGGTCTCGTGCTTCAAGTAACGCAGCGTGTCCAGCACCGGCTGGAGCACGGCCGAACATAGCCGACCGTAGAAGGAATCGGTAAAGCCTTTCAGATCGACGTTGGCCGCGTCCATGTGATCGTAGAACTCGACCCGCGCCGGATGGTTCATGTAGCCCGCCGTGACCGAGACGGCCTTGATGCCCCTGGCCCGGCAAGCGTCGGCAACATCAACGGCGTACTCCAGAAAAATGACAGGATCGTTATAGGTAAACGCGACGCTACGCGCCCCTGTCTTTACGGCGGCTTCGGCGATTTGGTCGGGAGCCGCCTCATGGGCAAGTTTGTCAAAGCCACGGGACTTCAAGATGTCCCAGTTCTGGCAGAACTTGCAGGTGAGATTGCACCCCGCCGTCCCGAACGACAGAATCGGCGTTCCCGGCAGAAAGTGGTTCAGCGGCTTTTTCTGGATGGGATCGAGACAGAAGCCCGAGGACCGGCCATAGGTGGTCAGAACGATCGCGTCGCCCTGGCGGCCGCGCACGAAGCACAGGCCGCGCTGGCCTTCATGAAGTTTGCATTCGCGCGGAGACGTCGCATTGGACGCGACCATCGGCGAGCTTGCGCCAGTGACGGCCCGGAAACGCCTGGGCGAAGGATTCGGTGTCGACGTGCATCGCGTTGATCAAAAGCGCGCCTCGAATGCGAGGTCGAGCTTATCGCGAAGGTGGGCTTGGCGGCCACATCTGTCAACGATCGCCTCCCCGGCTTCCCTTTTCCGGTGAAAAGACCGAGACTGAATCTGCGCCGAAAGGGAGCGTGACACTCGATGCCTTCGGTACGTCCGCCGGCGGTGGCCGGAGCCTTTTATCCGAGGAACCAGGGCGAGCTGGACGCTTCGGTCCAATATTATCTCGCCCAAGCCAGTCCGCCTGCCGGACCGGCGCCGAAGGCGATCATCGTTCCCCATGCCGGCTTTATCTATTCGGGCCCCATCGCCGCCAGCGCCTATGCGCTGATCCGACAAGCCCGCGAGCGGATTACGCGGGTTGTCATTTTAGGCCCCTACCACCGCGTCCCGGTCAAAGGACTGGCCGTGTCGACCGCCACATCCTTCGCGACACCGTTGGGCGAAGTACCGGTGGATCGCGCCGCCGTCGACGCGTTGCTCAAGCGTCCCGGGGTCGAGGTATCCGATGCTGCCCACAAGGCCGAACACAGTCTCGAGGTCCACTTACCGTTCCTCCAGGTCGTGCTCGACCGTTTCGCGATCGTTCCGATCGTCGTCGGCGATGCCTCCGCCGAAGACGTCGCGGCCACGATCGAAACGCTCTGGGGCGGACCGGAAACGCTGATCGTTATTTCGACCGATCTCAGCCACTACCATGACTACGAAACGGCGCAGCGACTGGACGCGACAACGCGGGCGGCGATCGAACGGCTCGACGACAGCCCAATCGGGTATGACCACGCATGTGGCCGTCGACCGGTGGCCGGCCTGTTGCGCCTCGCCAAGCAAAAGAAGCTCAAGATTGCCACCCTCGACATTCGCAACTCTGGCGACACGGCGGGCCCTCGCGATCGCGTCGTCGGTTATGGCGCCTGGGCGTTGATCGACACTCCTCCCGCGCCTTCTCTGGCGAGACCGGGCGACCCCGGCACCGGAAAAGATTGGGCGACCCGCACGCAACGCCTTCTCGCCCTGCACGGACCGACTCTGCTTCACGTGGTCGCGGCCTCCATCGAAAACGGTCTCGCCAACGGCCAGGCGTTGACGGTCAACCCGTCCGATTACGCGAGCGAGCTTCGTGTCCACGGCGCGTGCTTCGTGAGCCTGCATCGCGATACGCGACTGCGCGGCTGCATCGGCTCGACGGTCGCCAATCGCATCCTGATCGAGGACGCCGCGCACAACGGTTTCGGCGCAGCGTTCCGCGATCCGCGCTTTCCGCCGCTCCGCCGCGACGAGATCGAAGGACTCGAAATCGAAATTTCGGTTCTCGGCGCGCCCCTCTCCTTGAGCATCACCGACGAGGCGAATCTTCTTGCCAAGCTTCGTCCCGGAGCCGACGGCCTGATCATTCAGGACCACGGTCGGCGGGCGCTGTTCTTGCCGGTCGTGTGGAAATCGCTTTCCGATCCGAAAGTATTTCTCCAACACCTCAAGGCCAAGGCCGGTCTCGCCGCCAATCATTGGTCGCCGACGTTCAAGGCCTGGCGTTTCGGCGCCGCGGAATTTTCGACGCAAGATCTCGACCCCAAGCTCCCGTTGTGGAGCGCGAGCCGGCCCCGCTGAGTGTCCTTGTCGATATCGATGCCGTGCGGCAATTGGCCGTGGCGGCCGGGCGAGCGATCCTCGCCATTCGCGACCGTGGCTTCCGCATTGAGACTAAGGCCGACGCGTCTCCGGTCACCGAAGCCGACCGCGAAGCCGAGGCCATCATCACCGCAGGCCTTGAAAAACTGACGCCCGACGTGCCGATCGTTGGCGAGGAAGCCGTGGCCGCAGGACGTATCCAGACCGTCGGCACCGAACCGTTCTGGCTCGTTGACGCTCTCGACGGCACCAAGGAGTTCGTCAAGAACGGCACCGAATACACGGTGAACATCGCACTGATCGAGAACGGCGTGCCGGTTCTCGGCGTCGTGCACGCACCGTCGCTGGGCGCGACCTATTGGGCGAGCGCGGCGGGCGCCTTCGCCGAAACGCGAACCGTTCCGGCGCGACGCGTTCGGGTGCGGCCGCAACCCAGCGAAGGCCTGACCGCGGTCGTCAGTCGCTCCCACTATACGGCCGACACAACCGCCTATCTCGCCGCGCTCCGTATTCACGAACGACGCCCGGCCGGAAGCTCCCTCAAGTTCTGCATCATCGCCGCGGGCGAGGCCGATATCTATCCGCGCTTCGGCCCGACTCACGAGTGGGACACCGCGGCGGGACATGCCGTGCTGCGCTTTGCCGGTGGGTCCGTCACGAAAATCGATGGCCGCGAGTTGCTCTACGGCAAACCCGACTTCAAGAATCCGGCTTTCGTTGCCGTTGGCGGCAAGCCCACGCCCGACGCATTCGTTCTGGCGCCGGACGAACGCGGGATTACGCGAGCGGCCGATCTTTTACGCGCCGGCGAGCTCGTCGCGATTCCGACCGAGACCGTCTACGGCTTGGCCGGCGATGCAACGAACGATCGTGCCGTTGCGAAGATTTTCGCCGCCAAAGATCGTCCGGATTTCAACCCTCTCATCATTCATGTGGCCTCCCTCGCCGACGCCGAGCGCTTGATCACCCTTACCGCCGCCGGCCAAAAGTTGGCGGCCGCGTTCTGGCCGGGCCCCCTCACACTCGTCGGCGCACGACGTCCCGACTGCGCTATTTCCCGCCTTGCCTCCAGCGGCCTCGATACTCTCGCGGTCCGCGTTCCAGGCCATCCCGTGGCCCGAGCCGTGATCGAAGCCGCCGGTCGCCCCCTCGCCGCACCGAGTGCCAACCGTTCGGGCCGCTTGAGCCCGACAATGGCCATTCACGTGCGTGGTGAACTTGGCGGCCGCATTGCTGCCATCGTCGATGGGGGTTCGTGCCGGGTCGGACTGGAATCGACAGTGGTCGATCTCACCGGCGATCCGACGTTGCTCCGGCCGGGTGGCATTCCGGCCGAAGCCATCGAGCAGCTCATCGGGCCGCTGGCGCCTCCACCCGATGTCGCGAGCGGATCGGCGGCTCGCCGCTCACCAGGAATGCTGGCGCAGCACTACGCGCCTGATCGCCCGCTACGCCTGGATGCAATGGATCGCCGCCCGAACGAGGCCTTTCTCGCTTTCGGCTCCATTCCATCGCAGGCCTCCACAAGCGGCGAGGCAGGCATTCTCAATCTGAGCCTGTCCGGAGATCTCGAAGAAGCCGCCGCCAATCTATTCGCCATGCTGCGGACGCTGGATCGGCCACCGTTCACAGCCATTGCCGTCATGGCGATTCCCCGCACCGGTCTCGGACGCGCCATCAACGACCGGCTGCAGCGGGCCGCGGCAAAGCCGTTGTAGTGAGCGCGGCCGCGGCCCATTATTCCGCCGTGAACGCCAACCAAGATGTCCTCGATGCAATCCACGCCGTCGTCGGCCCAACCGGCTGGATCGGCGACGCCGCCGGCATGGCGCCGTACTTGGTAGAGACCCGAGGCTTATGGCGTGGTCAAGCGGCCGGGGTCGTACGACCGGGGACGACCGAAGAAGTCGCCTCTGTGGTGCGGTTGGCGGCGGCGGCGCGTCTGCCGATCGTTCCCCAAGGCGGCAACACTGGGCTCCTTGGCGGCGGCGTGCCGGACAGCGGCATCGTTCTATCGACGTCGCGGTTGAATCGCGTTCGCGATCTCGACGCCACCAACCATACCCTCACCGTCGAAGCGGGGTGCGTTCTCGCTGACATCCAACGCATTGCCGACGAAGCCGGATTCCTGTTTCCACTGAGCCTCGCCGCCGAAGGCAGCTGCCAGATCGGCGGCAATCTTTCGACCAACGCCGGTGGCGTCCAGGTGCTGCGGTTCGGAAACGCTCGCGATCTCGTGCTCGGGCTTGAGGTGGTGATGCCTGACGGGCGAGTGTGGAGCGGACTGCGCGGACTGCGCAAAGACAACACCGGATACGATCTGAAGCAGATCTTCATCGGCGCCGAAGGAACGCTCGGCATCATCACGGCTGCCGTTCTCAAGTTATTCGCCAAGCCAAAGACCCAGGAAACGGCGTTCGTGGCTGCGCCCAGTGCCGAAGGCATTCTGCAAATTTTCACTCGGGCCCGCGATTTATTCGGCGACGCCCTGGTCGCCTTCGAAATGGTGCCGCGGATCGGATTGGAATTCACGATCCGTCACATTGCGGGCGTATCGGACCCCTTGGCCGCCGCGCATCCCTTTTACGCGTTGATCGAAATCGCCAGTCCGCGTGAGAACGATCCGTTGCGTGATGGCCTCGAACGTCTTCTCACAGATGCGATCGGCGACGGCACCGCCACCGACGCCGTGGTCGCGGCCAGCGTCGCGCAATCGGAAGCCCTGTGGCGCATCCGCGAAACCATCCCCGAGGCGCAGCGTCACGAAGGCGCGAGCGTCAAGCACGACGTCGCCGTGCCGGTATCTCAAGTCGCGGCCTTCGTGGTCCGCGCCGGCGAGATTGTTGAGGCGGCAGAACCAGGGGTCCGCGTCGTCGCATTCGGCCATGTTGGTGACGGCAATATTCACTTCAATCTGAGTCAGCCGCTGGGGGCCGACCCGAAGAGATTCCTAGCCCGCTGTGACGAATTCAACCGCATGGTTCATGACCTCGCGGTTGCCATGGGCGGGACGTTTAGCGCCGAGCATGGGATTGGACGCCTCAAACGCGGCGAGCTGGTCCATTACAAGTCGGAAATAGAGATCGAACTGATGCGGCGGATCAAAACGGCCTTCGATCCCCTGAGCATCATGAACCCCGGCAAGGTGATCTAGCCCCGACTTGCGGATTTCCTCGAAAGAAGCCTTTCAAGCCTTGATTCGAGGGGGTTTTTCCCACACTTTGGCGGGCTGCGAGACTTAGGCGTGGGGCGATGTTTGACCAGATTACGCGATACGTGCTGCGCCAGCTCGTCGTTGGCATGGTGCTGGTGTCATTGGCGCTGACCGCCATTATCTGGCTCAGCCAATCGCTCCGCTTCGTTGAATTGATTGTCAGCCGCGGCCTGACCGCCGGCCAGTTCCTTCACCTGACCCTCCTTCTGCTGCCGAGCTTTTTGGCACTGATCCTCCCGGTCTCGCTATTCGCCGTGGTGATTTTTACCTACAGCAAGCTCGCCAACGATCGGGAGCTGATCGTGATGCGGTCCGCGGGCATTGGGCAATTCGCGATGGCCAAGCCGGCGTTGACGTTAGCCCTCATCGTCATGGGGCTCGGCTATTGGCTGAACTTTCATATCCTGCCGACGGCCTATCAGATGTTCCGCGAGCTGCAGTGGGACATCCGGTACAAATATTCTCAAATTCTGATCCAGGAAGGCACGTTCAACGTGATCTCGAAAGGGATCACCGTGTACGTCCGCGAGCGCGGCCGGAATGGCGAGTTGCAGGGGATCTTGATCGACGATGCCCGCGATCCGCAACGCGTCTCGACGTTGATGGCGGTGCGCGGCGCCATGACCGAAGTCGGCGATGTCCAGCGGGTCATCATGTTCGACGGCAACCGTCAGGAGATCGACAAGGCCGCCAATCGCATGTCGATCCTCTATTTCGATCGCTACACCTTTGATCTGGACGCGCGCCAGCGCACCGACACGCTGCGCAATCGCGAGCCCCGCGAACTGTCGCAATCCGAGCTCATGCGGTTGACGGTCGAAGATCTCGGGAATCCTCTCGACTATGGAAAGTTCGTCGTCGAGCGCCACCGCCGGATGATCGCGCCAGCGCTCGCCCTGGGCTATGCGTTGGTCGGCGTCGCCTGCATGGTCTCGGGCTTCATGGGCCAGCGGACGCAAACCAGGCGGGTGATTTCCGCAACGTCGCTGTTCGTTCTCTTTCAGGTCGCCCAGCTTGGCATCGAGGCAGCCTCGGCGAAGCGGATCGAATTCACGCCGCTCCTCTACGTGAACGCAGCCCTGCCCTTTTTGATCGGACTCCTCATCCTATTCCAGCCCGCTTGGCTCCGCCGGCTTCCAAGTCTAGCCGCCGGGCGTTTGGGCCGAGCCTAGGCGTCCGGAATGCGCCTCTCGCCAACCTTGTCGATGTACATCGGCCGTCATTTTCTGGCGAGCTTCGCGACTTTGTTCTGCTTGTTCCTCGCCGTCATCGTGATGTTCGACATTGTCGAATTGATGCGGCGGGCGGCGAGCCGCCCGGAGATCGGCGTCGGGCTTATCTTTCAGATGGCGCTCTTGCGTTTGCCGCACATCGGCCAACAGTCCTTTCACTTCGCGGCCCTGTGCGGCGGCATGCTCGTGTTCTGGCGTCTGACCCGGACGAACGAACTCGTGGTGACGCGGGCCGCCGGGGTGTCGGCGTGGCAATTCCTGCTACCGGTTCTCGGGGTCGCCTTTCTTCTCGGCGTCGTCAAGGTCACGATCGCCAGCCCATTGGCAGCGGCCCTTCTCTCCAAGTACGAGCGGCTTGAGACGACGCTGATCAAAGGACACGGCAACGTCTTTGCGCTATCCGATACAGGCTTCTGGCTTCGTCAATCGGTCGGAAACATCCAGTCCGTCATCCACGCCTCCTTCATCGTCCCGCAAGGCATCGACTTCGAACTTCATGACGTCGACATCCTGATAACCGAAAATCAGGACAAGTTCAGCGGCCGGATCTGGGCGGAAAAAGCTCGCCTACAAGATGGCTTTTGGCGCCTGGAGACCGTCCGCGTGTATCAGCCGGACAAGCCGCCGCGCCTCGAGGCCAAGTATTGGCTCGAGACCGATCTCACGCTGGCCAAGATCCAAGAGAGCTTCGCTCCGCCGGAAACGATGTCGTTCTGGGCGTTGCCCGCGTTCATTCGAACGTTGGAGAACGCAGGCTTCTCCGCGATGCGCCACCGCTTGCATTGGCACGTCTTGTTGGCATCGCCGCTCTTGATGTGCGCCATGGTGTTATTGGCGGCGACATTTACATTGCGCCACAGCCGCCGCGGCGGAACAACCGCGGTCGTCGCACTCGGCCTGATGACCGCCTTTCTCTTCTATCTGTTCTCCGACATCGTCTACGCGTTGGGATTGTCCGACAGCATTCCGGTGACGCTGGCAGCCTGGACTCCCGCAGTGGTATCGACATTGCTGGGGATCGCCATGCTGCTCCATCTCGAGGACGGCTGAGCCATGGCCGCCTTCCTCCAGACTGCGCTTTGTCTAATCGTCGGCCTCGTCATGAGTGCCGCGGCAGTTGCCCAAACGCCGACACCGGCATCACAGCAGGCGCTTCCCATTCTCTTTTCAGCCGACGAGCTCACGCAGGATCGTGAGCTTGATGTCGTCACGGCGCGCGGCAATGTCGAGGCCACTTACGGTGACCGGACGCTCCTTGCCGACAGCCTGACCTACAACCAGCGAACGAACATTCTTGCGGCATCGGGCAATGTTTCGATCTTGGAGCCCACCGGCGAAGTCCTCTTCGCAAGCCACATCGAAATCAGTGGCGATATGCGCGAAGGCATTGTCGAAGAACTGCGCTTCCTGCTGAGCGACGGCGCCCGGATTGCCGCGGCAGGTGGACGGCGGACCAACGGTGACTTTCTCGATATGCGCCAAGCCGTCTATTCACCGTGCGATCTCTGCCCAGAAAACCCGACGCGTCCCCCCCTGTGGCAGGTCAAGGCCGTCCGGATCGTCCATGACGGTCGTCAAAAGAATATCGAATACACCGATGCCTGGCTCGAGATCGCCGGCATTCCGGTCGCCTATACGCCGTATTTCTCGCACCCTGATCCGACGGTAAAGCGGCGGAGCGGATTTCTCGCACCAAGCATCGGCAGCTCGTCGCAACTCGGCACCACACTCGAGGTTCCGTATTTCTGGGCTATCGACGACAGCCGCGACATTACGTTCCGGCCCATGTACGCAAGTGAAGAAGGCCCGGTTCTCGCCACCGAGTATCGCGACCGTTTAGAAGCAGGCCGGATCGATCTCGTTTCCAGCCTTGCCTATGATTCGTCGGACGCTATTCGCGGGCACGTTCTCGGCAAAGGTCGTTTCGACATCGACGATACCTGGCGATGGGGCTTTGACGCTGAACGCGCCACCGACGACACTTACATGCGCCGCTTCGGTTTCGGCTCCAAGAGCACCTTGTCGTCCCGCGCTTTCGCGGAGGGCTTCCGGCAACGCAATTATGTCGCTGCCAACGCCTATGCCTTTCAAGGCTTGCGCGCCGCCAACGCCAGCGGCACGGCGCCTTACGTCTTACCGATGGTCGATTACAATCATGTCGGCGAGCCCGATCGTTTTGGCGGACGGGCCGAACTCGATGCCGGCGTCCTAGCCCTGACCCGGCCCGAAGGCACCGACACGCGGCGTCTCGCCATGCGTGGCGGCTGGCGAGCTCCCTTCGAGGGCCCGATCGGTGATCTCTTCAGATTTTCGGTCGGCCTGCGCGGCGAGGCCTATCAAACCGATGATCTCGTCCGGTCCAGTTCGCAGACGCCGAGCAACGAATTCGATGGGCGCGTGATCCCGGGAGCCTCCCTCGACTGGCGTTTACCGTTCGTCCGAGACGGCGGGTCGTTCTACCAAGTCGTCGAACCGATCGGCCTTGTCGCCGTCAGTCCTTACGGCGGAAATCCCGACACCATTCCTAACGAGGACAGCCTCGATTTCGAACTCGACGAGACCAATGTCTTCCGCCCGAACCGCTTCACCGGTCTAGACCGGGTCGAAGGCGGACCGCGGTTAGGCTACGGGATGCGTTGGGCGGCGATCGGCAACGGCGGCGGATCAACGTCCGCCCTTATCGGCCAAAGCTTCCGACCCAAGACCGACGACACGTTCGCCCAACGGACGGGTATGGAAGATAATTTTTCCGATATCGTCGGGCGGGTCATCGTCTCCCCGGACCCCAATCTCGACTTCCTTTACCGGGCGCGGTGGGACAAGGACAACTTTGCGATCCGCCGGAACGAAATTCGGATGCATGCCGGCCCGCCAGTTCTGCGCGTCGATATCGGCTACGCGTTCTTCGGCTTTCCAATGGAAAGCGGGTTCGCGCCGCGCGAGGAAGCTCAAACATCGGTCGCGGCCCAGCTCACCCGATATTGGGCCTTTCGGGCCAGCGCCATTCGCGACCTGAATGACGACTCCGGCGGCATGCGGGCAGCGACGCTCGACCTGACCTACGAAGACGAATGCTTCATCATCTCCATCATCGGGGCGCGAACGTTCTACACCGATCGCGAAATCCAACCCGCGGATACGATCTTTCTACGCTTCACCTTCAAGACGCTCGGCGACTTCCAGACCAGCGTCCTATAAGGCGATGGAATTGCGAGACAACCGTCCGATGCCTACAATATCGGCAACGCTAAAAAGCCGAATGAAGGTCGTAATGGGCTCTCTCTCACGTGTGATCTATGGCGCCTTGGTCGCCACCGTCGCTTGGACCGGGTCGGTCTCGGCGCAGGATTCGTTGCGCATCGCCGCCGTCGTCAACGACGAGGCTATTTCAGCGCTCGATCTGTCGGGCCGCACGACCCTTATGCTTCTCGAGGCGGGGCTCGAAAATCGGGCCGAGGTCCGCCAACGGATGGCCCCGCAAGTTCTGCGGGTGCTGATCGACGACCAGCTGAAACTCCAAGAAGCCAAGCGGCTATCGATCAAGGTAACCAAGGCCGAGATCGACGAGGCGACGGCTCGGCTCGAGTCGATCAATCGCATGCCCAGCGGCGGCCTCGAATCCGCCATCAACGCCATGGGCGTTCGCCTCAGCGTGGTTACGACCCGCATCGAGGCGGACTTGTCGTGGGTCAAGGTCGTCCAGCGGCGGGCTGGTCCCACCATCGATATCACCGACGAGGACGTCAACGAGGCGGTGGCCAGCATCGAAGCGAACCGCAGCAAGCCGGAATCGCGCCTTTCGGAAATCTTCCTGCCGGTCGAAGGACCGGCACAGGCTGCCGAGGCCCGGGCCAACGCCGATCGCTTGGTTCAGCAGCTGCGATCGGGCGGAAATTTCGGCTCGCTGGCGCGAAACTTTTCGCAGAGCGGTTCCGCCGCGACGGGCGGCGACCTTGGCTGGGTGGCCTCGGGTCAACTGGGGGCCGAAATCGACGCCGCGCTGGCGCAACTCCAGCCGAATCAGATTTCCGATCCCGTCGAAACGCTATCGGGATTTTACATCCTTCTTCTGCATGAGCGCCGGCAGCAGGCGATCGCCCGCGCCGAAGAAGCGACGGTCAGCTTGCAGCAGTTGGTCGTTCCGGTATCGGCCAACGCGTCGCCAAGAGAAATCGAAGGCCAGACGACCCTGGCCCGGACGATCGCCGAGGTTGCGGCCAGTTGCCAGGACCTCGAGGCCATGGCCAAGGAGGTCAAATCGCCGACCACGGGCGCGATGACCAACCTCAAGGTCGGCAACCTCAGCCCGCGCATCCGCGACATCATCAGCGGCTTGAACGTCGGCCAGGCCAGCGCGCCGCAGCCGATCGAGGGCGGCATCGCCGTCGTGATGGTCTGCGACCGCACCGAGGAAGTCTCCGGCGTCGACCGCCGCGCCGTCGAACGCTTGATCCGCGGCCAGCGCCTCGAAGCCGCGGCCCGACGCTTTATTCGCGAACTGCGACGCGGCGCCTTAGTGGATATCCGCATATGACGCCACGACGGCGCGGGTCTAGCTGCGCCGTTCCACCGCTAGCCGTGACTATGGGCGAGCCGGCAGGAATTGGCGGCGATATCACCTTGAAAGCCTGGGCCGGCCATCGAACGAATCTGCCCTGCTTCTTCATCATCGACGATCCGGCTCGGCTCGAAGCCTTGGCCCGCAAGCTGGGCCTGGACGTTCCGATCTGCGTGATCGACGGGCCGGATGAAGCCGAGGCGGTGTTCGCGAAAGGATTACCGGTTCTGGCCCGCCCGCTCGCTGGCGTGTCGACACCGGGCCGCCCCGATCCACGCAATGTCGGATCGATCCGCGCTTCGATCGAGAACGCCGTGTGCCTGGCCAAGTCCGGTCGTGCCGGCGCCGTCGTGACCAATCCTATCCATAAGGAAAGCCTCTACGGCGCGGGATTCCCCTTCCCCGGCCACACCGAGTTCTTGGCCTCTCTCGCCGGAACCGACAAGCCCGTCGCCATGATGCTGGCCTGTCCGACGCTCCGCGTCATTCCGGCAACGATCCATACGAGCCTGAAGGACGCCATCGCCCGTCTCGATGTCGAAACCATCGTCACCGCGGCAACCGTCGCCGAGGCCGGCCTGAAGCGTTATTTCGGGATCGCCAAACCAAAGCTTGCGGTCGCCGGTCTCAATCCGCATGCCGGCGAAGGCGGGGCTATGGGCGCCGAAGACATCGAGATCGTCGCTCCGGCCATCGCGGCGCTGCGGGCCAAAGGGATCGATGCCTACGGACCGCTGCCACCCGACACGATGTTCAGCGCGCGGATCCGCGCCACGTACGATGCCGCGATCTGCATGTATCACGATCAAGCCATGATCCCGATCAAGACCCTCGACATGGACGGCGCCGTGAACGTGACGCTCGGTCTTCCGTTCGTTCGCACGTCGCCCGATCACGGCACGGCCTTCGACATCGCCGGCACGGGGCGCGCCAGTGAGGCGAGCTTGATCTCTGCCCTGGTCATGGCCGCTGAGATGGCGTCCC
Organism: Rhodospirillales bacterium; assembly: GCA_009691105.1. Classification (GTDB taxonomy): domain Bacteria; phylum Pseudomonadota; class Alphaproteobacteria; order Rhodospirillales; family SHVU01; genus SHVU01. Next base: position 53,501 of record SHVU01000003.1, on the reverse strand, counting down.
GCGCCGTTCCCGTTCCGGCTGAATAAGAGCGTGGCCGACGCGTCGCGGGAGGCCGGGCCGACGCTTGCGCCGCTCCGCGATGTGATCGCGCGTCACGGGATCGCCGCGCAAAAACGGCTCGGCCAGCATTTTCTCTTCGATCTCAATCTGACGGCGCGCATTGCCCGGGCCGCGGGTTCGCTCGAAGGCCGCACGGTCATCGAAATCGGCGCCGGTCCCGGAGGCTTGACCCGCGCTCTGCTGCAGGCCGACGCCGCCAAGGTCATCGCCATCGAAACCGATCCGCGCTGCGTCGCAGCGCTCGGCGAACTACGCGACGCCTACCCGAATCGATTGGAGATCATCGAAGGCGACGCGCTCGAGATCGACTGCGCGGTCTTGGGCACCGCACCGCGGCGCATCATCGCCAACCTGCCCTACAACGTCGCCGTACCGCTGGTCATCGGGTGGCTACGCAACGCCGAGGCGTACGAGTCTCTGACCCTGATGTTCCAAAAGGAAGTCGCGGCACGGCTTGCGGCGGAACCTCGCACCAGCGCCTATGGGCGACTTTCGATCATCGCCCAATGGCGGACGACGGTACGGCGCGAGTTCGACATCGATCCGCGCGCCTTCACGCCGCCACCTAAAGTCATCAGCTCAGTGGTGACGCTCGTGCCACGACGTCCGGCGCCGCCGGCGGACTGGAAAGCCGTCGAGACGGTCACGGCGCAGGCCTTCGGCCAGCGGCGCAAAATGTTACGGACCAGCGTGAAAAGCCTCGGCCTCGATCTCGAAAGCCTCGGCATCGTCCCGACGGCGCGGGCCGAAGACCTTCGCGTCGAGGACTTTCTGGTTCTCGCCCGGGCGCTCGCCGAATGATCCTGAAGAGGCGGCTATTCGAGGTCGGTAATGAAGGCACCAAGCCCAACTTGGCGCGGTCGGCGAAGCCGTTCCGCGGTCAGAATCAACTGCACCTGAGCGACGCTTTCGTCGAGCTTATGGTTGAGGATGACGTAGTCGTATTCGCCGAAATGCGCCATCTCGTCACGGGCCTTGGACATCCTGCGGCGAATTTCCTCGTCGCTGTCCTGGGCTCTACCGCGAAGCCGGCGCTCAAGCTCGGTGATCGACGGCGGCAGGATGAAAATGCTGACCAGATCGGCGCGAGAAGTCTGGGCGATCTGCCGCATGCCCTGCCAATCGATGTCAAAGAGCACGTCGCGCCCCCCGGCAAGGGCGGCGTCGACGGGTGCGCGCGGCGTTCCGTATTGATTGCCGAAGATGTGGGCGTGTTCGAGCAGCAGCTCGGCATCGACCATTTCGCCGAAAGCATCCGGCGTGACGAAGAAGTAGTGACGGACGTCGACCTCGCCAGGTCGCGGCTTGCGTGTCGTCGCCGACACCGACCGCGTCAGGCCGGCTTCGCGCTTCAGAAGCTCGGCAGCGATCGTCGATTTGCCCGCCCCGGAGGGCGACGAGAGCACCAGCATCAGGCCGCGCCGGCCGACCGCGGGATGAGACGTCGATCCAGTGTCACTCAACGTTTTGCACCTGTTCCCGGAATTGCTCGATTGCAGCCTTGAGGCCAAGACCCACACGGGTCAATTCGACATCGGCCGACTTGGAACACAAGGTGTTCGCCTCGCGGTTCAATTCTTGGCAGAGAAAGTCGAGGCGGCGCCCCACCGCCACACCTTCATGCAGAAGTTCTTTGGTCGCTGCAAGATGGGCCTTAAGCCGGTCCAATTCCTCGCGGATATCGGCCTTGGTCCACAGCAAAGCGACCTCCTGAAGCAGGCGGTCTTCGGACAGACTGGGGGCCGCGCCCAACAGATCCCGAACCTGGGTCCGCAAGCGCTCGCGAATCGCCTCGGGCTGCATCGCCGCAAAGGTTTCCGCTGCCGCGCAGAGCCGCACCATCTCGGCGACATGGCCGTCGAGAACCTCGTGAAGCCGAGCCCCTTCCTGGGCCCGACCAGTGGCGAGCTGCTCGAGCGCCACGTCCAGGCTGGCCAGGACCGCCCCTTCGGTGGCGCGCCGCTCGTCCTCGGATTCGGCCTCGGCTTCCGGCAAGGGTTCGATGACGCCGCGAATCCCCAAGATCCCATCGAGCCGCGGCGGTTCCGCGCTGGGCACCTGGCGCGCGATCTCGGGAAGCAGGGCAATGATTTGAGCAAGGATCTCGCGATTGACGCGCACGCCGGCGCCCGTGGCGCGGGTCAGAGTCAGGCCGAGCGACACATTGCCGCGCTTAAAGCGCTTCGTGCTGCGCTCGCGGGCCTGAATCTCCACGCTCTCGAACCCCGCCGGCACGCGGCAGCGGATATCGAGACCCTTGGAGTTCACGCTTTTAGCTTCCCACGACCACGCGGCGCCGTTGCGCTCGCCTTGGGCGCGGGCAAATCCAGTCATCGAAGCAATGGCCACGCCTGCCCCCCGGTTTCGGGCCTTGCGCCGTTATATCCCTCCGGCGCCGGACTCAACAAGCTGTTGGCCTGTTTTAAGGAGGCGGGGCGTCGCCATCGTCGGCACCAAGCCGGCGCCACCGGGCGACGTTGCGGTTGTGGTCGTCGAGCGTCGTTGCGAACACATGCCCGCCGGTCCCGTCGGCGACGAAGTAGAGCTCGCCGGTCTCCGCCGGGTTGAGAGCCGCCGCGATCGACTCGCGCCCCGGATTGCAGATCGGTCCGGGCGGCAACCCATCGATGACATAGGTGTTGTAGGGCGAGGCGAGGCGAAGATCGATCCGCGTCAGAGGCCGATCGAGGGGCCGCCCGCCTTCGGTTAGCGCATAAGCGACAGTCGGATCCGATTGGAGCTTCATGCCGCGGCGCAAGCGATTGAAGAACACGGCGGCGAGGCGGGGTCGTTCGGCGGCGACCGACGTCTCCCGTTCGATAATGGACGCCAGCACCAACGCCTCGGCTGGCGACTTGAAGGGCGAGCCGGGACGCCGAGCAGCCCACACCTCGTTCAGCGTCCGGTTCATGCCCTCGGTCATGCGCGCCTCGACCGCGGCTCGCGAATCGCCCAACGAATAGAAATAGGTTTCGGGCAGAACCGCGCCTTCACCCGTGATGCGATCGATCCGGCCTTCGAGGGCTTCGGCCGCCGTCACCAGCGCCAAAACCTGGGAGGTCGTGTGCCCCTCGACCACGGTAAGGCGCCGAACCACGCTGCGGCCGGCAACGAGCAGCGCCGCGATCTCGGCGGGGCTGGCCTGGGCGGGAATGGCGTATTCACCGGCCCGCAAGAGACGAGCTTGGCCCGTGACGGTTACGGCAGCCCGAAACAAGATCGGTCGAACGATGGCGCCGGATGCAGCCAAGACCTCGGCGATGCGGGCCACCGAGGCGCCACGCGGAATGATGACGGTCTTGTCCTCATCCAGAGGTCCCGGCTGCGTGTAATCCAGCCATACACCGACCGCGCCCAAGCCGAGCGCAACCAGACTCACGATGGTAATGGCGAAGAGAACGAGGCGCGTCAGGCGCGCCATCACGTCCTCAGTTAAGGGCCTTGAAGATCAGCGACGCGTTCGTGCCGCCGAACCCGAACGAGTTCGACAGGGCCGCCCTGACTTTTCGTTGCTTGGCGGTGTGCGGCACGAGATCGACGCCGGGCTCAGGCGACGGATTATCGAGATTGAGCGTCGGCGGAACCACGCCATCGCGGATCGCCAGGATCGAATAGACCGCTTCGACCGCGCCGGCCGCGCCCAACAGATGTCCGATCGAAGATTTCGTCGACGACATGGAGATCTTGCTGGCCGCTTCGCCGAACACGCGTTTAACGGCGCCAAGCTCGATGGCGTCGCCGACCGGCGTCGACGTGCCGTGGGCGTTCACGTAATCGATGTCTTCGGGGTTCAATTGGGCACGCTTGAGAGCGGCACGCATGCACCGCATCGCGCCGTTCCCGTCTTCGGGCGGCGCCGTGATGTGGTACGCGTCGCCGGACATGCCGTATCCGACGATTTCGGCATAGATCGGGGCGCCGCGCTTACGGGCGTGCTCCAAATCTTCCACCACAACCGCGCCGGCGCCTTCGGCGATCACGAAGCCGTCGCGATCACGATCCCACGGGCGCGACGCTTTTTCTGGCGTGTCGTTGTACTTCGTCGACAAGGCCCGGGCCTGCGAGAACCCGGCCAAGCCGATCCGGCAGACCGCGGCTTCAGCGCCACCCGCCACCATGACCTCGGCGTCTTCCCACATGATCATGCGGGCAGCGTCGCCGATGGCATGAGCGCCGCTCGAACAGGCCGTGACGACGGCGTGGTTGGGGCCCTTGAAGCCGTATTTGATCGACACCTGGCCCGCGACCAGGTTGATCAGGCTCGCCGGAATGAAGAACGGGCTGAGCTTTCTGACCTGACGGTTCTCGACCAAGGTCGAGCCGCTGGAGATTTCGGGAAGCCCACCGATGCCGGAGCCGATGAGGACACCGGTGCGTTCGCGCGACGCTTCGTCGGTCGGGGTCCACCCCGCATCCTGGACAGCCTGCATCGCGGCGGCAATGCCGTAGATGATGAAGCTGTCCATCCGCCGCTGTTCCTTGGGCGAGACCCAATCGTCAGCATTGAACAGACCTTCAGCCGTCGAGCCGCGCGGCACGAGACCGGCGATCTTCGAAGGCAGATCGGAGACGTCAAAGGACTGGATAGCCGAAATGCCGGACTTTCCGGCCAACAGCTTATCCCAGTTCGTTTTTACGCCGCAGCCCAGCGGAGTAACTAGGCCGAGGCCGGTGACGACCACGCGTCTCATGATCAACCGTGTAGGGCCGGAGATCCGGCGCCCAGCGCCCGAACCGGGGCGCCGTTAGGCCGCGGCGTGCGTGCCGATATAGTCGATCACATCCTTAACAGTGACGATCTTCTCGGCAGCATCGTCGGGAATTTCGCAGCCAAATTCTTCTTCGAAAGCCATGACCAGCTCGACCGTGTCGAGACTGTCGGCCCCGAGATCGTCGATAAAGCTCGCCGTCTCGGTCACCTTCGCTTCGTCGACGCCCAGATGTTCGACAACGATTTTCTTCACCCGTTGGGAGACGTCGCTCATGCTCAAGTCCTCAATTCCTTGGTGTTTCTGCCGACCGAATGGAGCGCCTGACGACGCCCGCCCCCGGTGAGCGGGGTTTCGGTTTCCTAACACACTTTTCTGGGGTTGACCACAAGTCCAGCCATCAAATCATGGCCATCCCGCCATTGACGTGCAGGGTCTGTCCGGTGACGTACGCGGCCTCATTGCTGGCCAAATACGCGACCGCGGCGGCGACGTCGGCGGGCGTGCCAAGCCGTCCGCTCGGAATAGCCGCGACCAGGCGATCGCGGGCCTCGGCGGCGATGGATTCGGTCATGGCCGTGGCGATGAAACCCGGCGCCACGCAGTTCACCGTGATGTTCCGGGACGCGACCTCGCGGGCCAGTGCCTTGGTCATGCCGATCATGCCCGCCTTAGCGGCGGCATAGTTCGCCTGACCCGGATTGCCGATGACGCCGACGATCGAGGTGATCCCGATGATTCGCCCCCAGCGGCGCTTCATCATGCCGCGCAGCGCCGCCCGGCCAAGGCGAAACGCCGCGCCCAGATTGACGTCGATCACTGTGTCCCAGTCGTCATCCTTCATGCGGACGGCGAGACCGTCCCGCGTCAGGCCGGCATTGTTAACGAGAATATCGATGCCGCCGAGCTTGGCTTCGACGGTCGCCGCAAGCTCCTCGACCGCCTTGTTGTCGCTGAGATCGCAGGGCGTGACGACGGCGCGCTCGCCAAGTTCCGCCGCTAAAGCCTCGAGCGCCGGAACCCGAGTGCCGCTCAGCGCCAAGCTTGCGCCGCGGGCGTGAAGAGCCCGGGCAATCGCTCCGCCGATGCCGCCGGTCGCGCCGGTGACGAGCGCACTCTTGCCGTTGAGATCAAACATGATCAGTTCTCCCCGCTTCAGATTGTCTTGGCGAAGGCGTCGATGTCGGCTGGCGTACCCAAGGTCACGCCGGACAACTCGCGATCGATTCGTTTCAGAAGGCCGGTTAGCACTTTGCCCGCACCGACTTCGACAACCTGCTCGATGTTCTCTTCTTTCATGCACAGAACGCTTTCGCGCCAGCGCACCATCGCTGTCGTCTGCTCGACCAGGCGTCGCCGGATTTCGTCGGGATCGGTGATCGGTCGCGCCGTGACGTTCGAGATGAGCGGCACCTGCGGCATGCGCAAGGTGATGCTCTCGAGAGCCTCAGCCACGGCGTCGGCGGCGGGCTTCAACAACGGACAGTGGAATGGGGCGCTGACTTGGAGGCGGACGCTGCGACGAAACCCCTTCTCGGCCGCAATCTGGAGGGCACGATCGACGGCGGCGCTATCACCACTGATGACGACTTGGCCAGGACAGTTATCGTTGGCGACGACGCAGACTTCGTTCTCGGCCGCGGCGGCGGCGATCTCTTTGGCGGCATCCAACTCGACACCGATCAACGCCGCCATGGCGCCTTCGTCGACGGGAACCGCTTCTTGCATCGCCCGGCCGCGCCGTTTGAGAAGGCGCGCCGCATCGGCCAGGGTGAACGACCCTGCCGCTGCCAGGGCCGAATACTCACCCAGCGAATGGCCGGCGACGAACCGGGCCAAGTTCGGCACCGAGAGCTTTACGTCGCGTTCCAAGACCCGCACGACCGCCAAACTGACCGCCATGAGCGCCGGCTGGGCGTTCTCGGTCAGCTTGAGGTCGACCTCTGGCCCCTCAAACATAAGACGCTGCAAGTTCTGCTTCAACGCCTCGTCGATCTCGTCAAAAACGTCGCGCGCTGTCGCAAACGCCTCGGCCAGGGCTCGCCCCATGCCGACCTCCTGAGCGCCCTGTCCCGGGAATACCAGTGCTCGTCGCATTGCCCCGCCCCAAAGGTGATGGGCGAAATGACACTGGCCGGACCAAGCCTGTCAAGCGTGCTTGCCTCGACCGAAACTTAGTGTAGGATCGGTGGTTTACATCTCCTTGCCGGCCCAGTGGTCGGCTATGTCCGCGGTTCTGGCGATAGCCGAGCGGGCTGAGAAAAGCCAGAGGGGGGACCATATGGCTCTCTACGAAAGCGTCTTTATCGCGCGTCAAGATTTGTCGGTGCCTCAGGTCGAGGCTCTCACCGAAACCTTCTCCCAGCTCGTTGAATCGAACGGCGGCAAGGTTCCCAAGAAAGAGTATTGGGGCCTGCGCAGCTTGTCGTTCCGCATCAAGAAGAACCGCAAGGGCCACTACACGCTCTTCAATCTCGATGCGCCAGCTGCCGCCATTCACGAAATGGAACGGCAGATGCGGATCAACGAAGACGTCTTGCGCTATCTCACGGTCCGGGTCGAATCCCTCGAAGAGGGCCAGTCGATGATGTTGCAGCGCGCCGCCGCCAAAGAAGAGCGGATGCGTCGCGACGATCGCGGCCCGCGCGAGGACCGTTGGGGACGTGGCGGCGGTGGCCGGCACGGCGGAGATGAACCGGTCGGGGATCGCCCTGACGACAAAGGAGAACGCTAATGCCCGGTGAGATGGGATCGCGGTCGGGTTCGGGCTACGGCTCGAGCTCCGGCGGGTATGGTTCGGGATCGGGCGGATACGGCTCGGGTGGTTCGGGATCGAGCGGCGGCGGGGCCGGTGGCGCCGGTGGCGCGCGCGGTGGTCGGCGGCCGTTCTATCGGCGCCGCAAGAGCTGCCCGTTCTCAGGCAAGAACGCGCCCAAGATCGATTACAAGGATTTGCGCCTGCTGCAACGCTACGTTTCGGAGCGCGGCAAGATCATGCCGAGCCGGATCACCGCGGTGTCGGTGAAGAAGCAGCGCGAGCTCGCAGCCGCTATCAAGCGGGCTCGGTTCCTGGGCCTTCTGCCCTACGTCATTAAGTAGGCAGCACACGGGCTGAACCGTCGCGGCCATGTCGGCCGCAAGGGTGCGCGATCGGATGTCGACGCGACTTCTCATGGCGCTTGGCGCCGGATTGGCGAGCGCTCTGGCTGCGATCAATTTCGCAGGCGGAATATCGCCATTGCCGCTGTTCCTGGTCGGTCTTGGCCTGGGCACAGCGGAGATCATTGCCGCCATGACCATGGGCATCGCCGCAGTCGGCGTCAGCGAAGGGCCATTCGCGGCCGGTCGCTTCGCTATCTTCTACGCGGTGCCGACGTTCGTCTTGTCGCGCGGTGCGTTGTTCCAGCGGACCGATGCGGCAGTCAACGTCCGGTGGTTGCCGAACGGCGATCTCGTCGGATGGCTGACCGGCTTCGGACTCGTGTTCTTGATTCTCGGCTGGTTCGCCGATTGGACGTATGGTGGCGCAATCTTGAATCGTATCGGCCAGTTCCTCGACAATTGGTTCCAGGCGGCGATACCCGATCTCGCTCCGGACGAGCGCCGGACGTTCGTCGGGTCGATCGTGCCGTGGCTTCCCGGAACGATGGCGACGATGTGGGTTCTCGCCACCGCCCTGAATGCCGCGGCCGCGCAAGCCATTCTGGTCCGCATGGGTCGCAACAAGCGACCGGTCGAGCCCTGGGCCGATCTCACCCTGCCCGACTGGACCTCGTGGGTCCTGGTGACGGCGGCGGCGATCGCGCTCGGCGCTCCTGACGAATTCAAGGCGCTCGGCCGCAACGTGGCGTTGGTCGCGTCGGTTCCATTTTTGATGCTCGGATTTGCGGTGGCGGCAACGTTGCTGAGCAATTTCCGCGGTCCTGGTAAAAGTCGCGGCTGGCTGATGGCCGGCATCTTCAGTCTATCGTTGGTGTTCACATGGGTCTTGTTTGCCATCGCCGCGTTGGGCATGGCGGAACAATGGGCCGGTATCCGTCGGCGGATCGCAAACGGCGCGTCCGGGACGGGCAATCGAGGGAGCGAGTAATGGAAGTCATTTTGTTGGAGCGAATTGAGAGCCTGGGTCAGATGGGCGACGTGGTGCGGGTCAAAGACGGCTTTGCCCGTAACTACCTGCTGCCCCTCCACAAGGCGCTTCGCGCCACCGACGAGAACCGCAAGGTCTTCGAGTCGCGGCGCGCCCAACTCGTCGCCACCAATATCGAACGTCGCGGCGAGGCCGAAGCCGTCGCCAAGAAGCTCGACGGCCAAGCTGTCGTCCTGATCCGTCAGGCCGGTGAAGGCGGACAGCTGTACGGTTCGGTCAGCGCCCGCGACATCGCCGATGGTTTGACCAAAGCCGGCTTCACGGTCGGACGCCAGCAGGTCCGGCTCGACACGCCGATCAAGACCGTCGGCCTGCACAAGATCCGCGTCGATCTTCATCCCGAGGTCACGGTCCGTGTTGACGCCAACGTCGCCCGTTCACCGGACGAGGCCGCGATCCAAGCGAAGACCGGCCAGGCGGTCATCCTTAACGTCGACGATCGCGTCGATGCCGAGGCGGCTGCCGCCGAGCTGAACAAGGACCTTCTCGAAGCTGCCCCCGAAGCCGAGGGCGAAGAGGCTGCCGCGGCTCCCGAAGCCGCGGCCGAGGCTGACGAAAAAGAGATAGAAGGCCCGAAAACAAAGAAAGAACGGCGCAAGAAATCCAAGGCTGAAAAGGCCGAATAGCGAATCTCTCTCTTCCGCACCGGTTTTCAGCCGGTGGAATCGCGGGTATGAGGCAGGTATAATTTCCTGTCCGTGACCGGCCCTGGGACGCTCCATTGGAATAGGGCCGGAGCCCCGGGGTTTGATGATGCGCTTGCTCTCGGCTGTCCTGAAACCGCTGATTCGGGTCGGCACGCTCGACGTCATTGACCATGCCGGCAAGCGGCATCGATTCGCCGGAACCTCCGGACCGCGAATCACCCTTCGCCTCCATGACCGCCATATCGCGACGCGACTGGCTCTAGACCCCGAGGTCGCGCCGGGCGAAGGCTATATGGATGGCCGCGTAACGATCGAAGACGCGTCGCTCTAAGATTTCATGGACCTGATAGGGCAAAACCTCGGCACCGATCGGCTCCTTTTCTCGCAGCGCGTCCGTACCCGGCTCGGCCGGCTGCTGCGGTGCATTCACCAATTCAATCCGGCGGGACGGTCGCGGGCCAACGTCGCCCATCATTACGATCTGTCCGGCCAACTGTTCGGGCTCTTCCTCGACCGCGACCGCCAGTATTCCTGCGCCTACTTCCCCACGGGGACCTAAAACCTCGAAACGGCGCAGCTGGCCAAGAAGCGCTTGATCGCCACCAAACTCCATGTCGAGCCCGGCCAGCGCGTCCTCGATATCGGTTGCGGCTGGGGTGGCCTCGCCTTGCATCTCGCCTCCGAGGCCCAAGCCCAGGTCACCGGCGTGACGCTCTCGACGGAGCAACTCTCCTACGCCCAGGCCCGGGCTCGCGACAGCGGCCTTACCCAGCAGGTGCGCTTCGAGCTTCGCGACTATCGCGCCGTGAGCGGCAGTTTCGACCGGATCGTCTCGGTGGGCATGTTCGAGCACGTCGGCGTCGTCCGCTACGACACGTTCTTCCGCACCATCCGCCACCGCTTGACCGAAGACGGCGTCGCCCTGGTCCACACCATCGGCCGCAGCGGCGGCCCCACCGTCACCGACGGCTGGATCCGCAAGTACATCTTCCCCGGCGGCTATATCCCGGCGCTGTCCGAGGTCACGGCCTCGATCAAACGTTCGGGCCTCGTCATTACCGACATCGAAATCCTCCGGCTGCACTACGCCGAGACCCTGCGGCGCTGGCGCGAGCGCTTCGAAGCCAACCGCGACACCGTTAGGGCGCTCTACGACGAGCGTTTCTGCCGGATGTGGGAGCACTACCTGGTGATCAGCGAGATTTCGTTCCGCCGCCTCGGCAACGTCGTCTTCCAGATTCAGCTGGCGCGGCGCCAGGATGCCGTGCCTTTGACCCGGGACTATCTGCTCGAATCGATTCGCCGCGGCGAATCGATTTGGTCGCGCCGCTCGGCGTGATCGCGCGTCGCGAATCTTATGCCCACGATCCACAGGGGTTGTTACCGCTATTCACACGCGGCGGGGTAGTATCGCGGGAGCGAAGAGCCTAGGGTCCCGCGATGCCCACAGTCGCTACCGAACGCCCCCAAGCCGTGACGGAAGTCGAAGTCTCGGCGTTTCGTCGACTGCCCCACAATCTCGATGCGGAACGCGCCTTGCTCGGCGCCATTTTCGTCGATAACCGCGCCTTCGAGCGGGTCATCGAGTTCATGCGGCCCGAGCATTTCTTCCTGCCGCACCACGGACGGATCTTTCAGGCCGTCGGCAAGATCATCGAACGCGGCCAGATCGCCGATCCGGTCACCCTGAAGGGCTTCTTCGAGAACGACGATGGCCTCGTCGACGCCGGCGGCGTCGGGTACCTGTACGAACTCGCCGCCAGCGCCGTCGCCGTCATCAATGCCGGCGAGTACGGCCGCCTGATCTATGACCTGTTCCTCAAGCGCCAGTTGATCGGGCTCGGTCACGACATGGTGAACGAGGCGTTCTCCGGTGAAATCGAGGAGACCGCGCCACGCCTGATCGAAGCCGCCGAACATCGCCTGTACGAGCTCGCCGCCACCGGCGAATACGAGGGCGGCTTCCGGCCCTTCAAAGAATCCCTGACCCGCGCCCTGGAAATGGCCGACGCCGCTTTCAAGCGGGAATCGAGCCTGAGTGGCGTTCCGACCGGCTTCATCGCCATGGACAAGCTCCTCGGCGGTCTGCACCGGTCCGACCTGATCGTCCTCGCCGGCCGCCCCAGCATGGGCAAGACGGCGCTGGCCACCAACATGGCGTTCAACGCCGCCTATACCTATGCCCGTACCAATGGCGCCGACGGCGCGGTGGTCGGGTTCTTCTCGCTGGAAATGTCGGCCGAGCAGCTCGCCGCCCGTATCATTTCAGAGTCGAGCAACATCGGCTCGGATCGGATGCGCAAGGGCGAGCTGTCGCGCGACGAGTTCGCCCGCCTCGCCACCACCAGTCAGGAATTGCTCGAACTTCCGATCTTCATCGACGATTCGCCGGCCCTGTCGGTCAGCCAGCTCCGGACCCGGGCTCGGCGCCTCAAGCGCCAGAGCAAGCTCGGCCTGATCGTCGTCGACTACCTACAACTCATGAGCGCCAGCGCCGGCACGCGGCACGATAACCGCATGATGGAAATCTCCGAGATCACGCGCGGTCTCAAGACCCTGGCCAAGGAACTGGAAGTTCCGGTGATCGCCTTGTCGCAACTGTCGCGTGCCGTCGAGCAGCGCGAAGACAAGCGGCCTCAGCTTTCCGACCTTCGTGAATCGGGCACGATCGAACAAGACTCGGACGTCGTCATGTTCATCTTCCGCCAGCAGTACTACTTGGAACGCGCCGAACCCCAGCGCCGGCCGGAAGAAAACGACGAGAAGTATGTCGAACGTCGCATGAACTGGGAACGCAACCTGGAAGAAGTTAAGAACAAGGCGGAAGTCATCGTCGCCAAACAGCGCCACGGTCCCACCGGCAAGGTCGATCTCTCGTTCATGGGCGAATTCACGCGCTTCGAGAACTTGGCGACGGCGCAGGACGCGCCCTTCTAGCCCGGCCACGGTCAGATCCGGCCATGGACGCTTCCGCGATCTCCGGCGCGATCCTGACCATTGATCTCGACGCCATCGTCGCCAACTGGCGGCTCGTTGCCGGCCGCCTGAAAGGCGCCGAGGCTGGCGCGGTCGTCAAAGCCGACGCGTATGGCTTGGGCGCCGACAAGGTCGGACCGGCCCTGGCACGGGCTGGCTGCCGGCAGTTCTTCGTCGCCCATATCAGCGAGGGCATCGCTCTCCGCCGCGCCCTGCCCGACGCCGATATTCACGTTCTCAATGGTCTGCTGCCCGGCACCGCACCGGTCTTTGCGGAGCACCGGCTCATTCCCGTGCTCAACAGTCTTGGCGAAATCGAGGCGTGGAAAACGACCGGCCCGAAGGACGGCACGGCCGACATTCACATCGACACCGGGATGCGGCGCCTGGGGCTGTCACCGTTCGAGCTGCGTCGGCTCGCCGAGCAGCCGGATCTCATCGCCGGCTTGCGCGTTGGACTGCTCATCAGCCACCTCGCCTGCGCCGACGAACCCGAGCATCCGCTCAATCGCGAACAGCTCAACCTCTTCCGCGAAGCGACGCGGCTTGTGCCCAGCGCTCGTCGATCCTTCGCCAATTCGTCGGGAATTTTTCTGGGCGATGCGTATCACGCCGATCTCGTGCGACCGGGTTCGGCTCTCTACGGCATCGTGCCGGTGCCCGGACAACCCAATCCCATGGCGCCGGTCGTGCGCTTGCAAGCCAAGGTTCTCCAGGCTCGCGACGTTGACGCTATGGAGACCGTTGGATATGGTGCGACCCACCGAATAGGGCGTCGCGGCAGACTTGCCACCGTCGCGGTGGGCTATGCCGACGGCTATCTTCGGTCGCTCAGCAATCGCGGTAACGCCTATCTCGACGACATCCGGGTGCCGATTGTGGGACGGGTTTCCATGGATCTGATCACCCTCGACGTCACCGCGCTTCCGGCATCCGCCGTCGTGCCGGGGACCCTCGTCGATCTCATCGGTCCCCATCAAGCCGTCGATGACGTCGGCGCCGCCGCCGGCAGCAGCGGCTATGAAATTCTTACCGGTCTCGGCCGGCGCTATCACCGCGTCTGGCGTGGCGGAGCGTAAGCCGGCCCGATGATGATCCTGCAACCGATCGGCCGGACCTTCCTGCAGTTTGTCGGGACTCTTGGGCGTCTCGCGCTGTTCTCGGGCGCAGCGCTGTCGCATATCGTGCGGCCGCCGTTCTACGCCCGCGTCATCCTCAGGCAGATGATCGAGATCGGCTATCTGTCGATGCCGATCGTCGGGCTGACCGCACTCTTCACCGGCATGGTCCTGGCGCTGCAAAGCTACACCGGCTTCGCGCGATTTTCGGCCGAGGGCGCGATCGCCAACGTCGTCGTCCTGTCGATGACCCGCGAGCTCGGGCCTGTCCTCGGCGGCTTGATGGTGGCAGGCCGGATCGGCGCCGCGATGGCCGCCGAGATCGGCACGATGCGCGTCACCGAGCAGATCGACGCCCTCGAAACCCTGTCGACGAATCCGCTCAAATATCTGGTGGCGCCGCGGCTCCTTGCCGGCCTCACCATGCTGCCGCTTCTTGTCTTCGTCGCCGACATCATCGGCGTCTTCGGCGGCTATCTCGTCTCGATCTACAAGCTCGGCTTCAACCCGGCCAATTACCTGCAGAACACCTGGGACTTCCTGCAACTCCAGGACGTGATCTCGGGTCTCGTCAAAGCCAGCGTCTTCGGCTTCATCGTCACGCTGATGGGCTGCTATCACGGCTATCACTCAGCCGGCGGCGCTCAAGGAGTCGGCTCGGCCACGACCAACGCCGTGGTCTCGGCATCGATCCTGATCCTCTGCTTCGACTACATCCTGACCGAGATGTTCTTCGCTCGATGAGCGCCGCTGCCCCCAAGATCCGCTTGAAGGGCGTCCGCAAATCGTTCGATCGCAAGATCGTCCTCGACGGCGTCGATCTCGAGGTCGGGGTTGGCGAATCGGTCGTCATCATTGGCGGCTCGGGCGTCGGCAAGTCGGTCCTGTTGAAGTGCATCTTGGGCCTCTTGCCACCCGACGCCGGCAGCATCCAGATCGACGGCCAAGAAGTCATCGGGCTTCGGAGCCGCGACCGCGAACAGGTCAATCGCAAGTTCGGGATGTTGTTCCAGGGCGCGGCGCTGTTCGACAGCTTGCCGGTCTGGGAGAACGTCGCCTTCGGCCTTCTCGCCCAAAAGCGCGCCACGCGCGCCGCCGCCAAAGAGATCGCCATCGCCAAACTGTCCCAGGTCGGCCTTGGACCAGAGGTCGCCGATCTGTCGCCCGCCGAATTGTCAGGCGGCATGAAGAAGCGCGTCGGCTTGGCCCGCGCCATCGCCTCCGAACCCGAGATCATCTTCTTCGACGAGCCGACCACTGGCCTCGATCCGATCATGTCGGACGTCATCAACGACCTGATCGCCAAGATCACCCGCGACGTCGGCGCAACGGGGCTGTCGATCACTCACGACATGGCCAGCGCCCGCAAGATCTCCGACCGGATCGCCATGATCCATGCCGGCAAGATCGTCTGGTCCGGTCCGACCTCGACGATCGACAAGTCCGGCAACGACTATGTCGATCAGTTCATTCACGGCCGCGCCGAAGGACCGATCAAAATGGCGGTTCGCCTATGACCGGCCGGCAGGCGCGGACGCCCGGGGCCTAAATCGTCATGGCCCAAGCCCGCACCGTGTATGTCTGCCAAAGCTGCGGGGCTGGCCACGCCAAGTGGGCCGGCCGCTGTGATGCCTGCGGCGCGTGGAACAGCCTGGTCGAAGAAAAAGCCATTGCCAGTCGTGGGAGCCGCAGCGGGGGCGCCAAGCGAGTCGGCGGCCACGGCGTCACGTTCGTGCCGCTCGAAGGCGAACAGAAACGCGCCGCGCGGTATACGACCGGCATCGGCGAGTTCGACCGGGTCACCGGCGGCGGGCTGGTCCCCGGCTCGGCGATTCTCGTCGGCGGCGATCCGGGCATCGGTAAATCGACGTTGCTTCTTCAGGCCGCGGCCGGACTTGCCGCGCGGGTCCAGACTGCCTACATCTCCGGCGAAGAGGCCATCGACCAAGTGCGCATGCGGGCCGAGCGGCTCGGTCTCGCCAAAGCCGGCGTCCAGTTGGCCACCGCCACCAGCGTCGCCGATATCGTCGCCAGCCTCGACGCCACCGATCGACCCGATGTCGCCATCATCGATTCGATCCAGACCATGTCGGTCGAGGGCCTCGAATCGGCGCCGGGCACGGTGGCCCAGGTCCGGGCTTCGGCCCACGAGCTGACGACCCTTGCCAAACGCCGGGGATTTGCGGTGATTCTGGTCGGACACGTCACCAAGGAAGGCATGATTGCCGGTCCCCGCGTTCTCGAACACATGGTTGATGCCGTCCTCTATTTCGAGGGCGAGTCGAGCCAGCAGTTCCGCATCCTGCGCGCCGTCAAGAATCGCTTCGGGGCCACCAACGAGATCGGGGTCTTCGAGATGACCGGCAGCGGTCTCGCCGAAGTCACGAACCCTTCGTCGCTGTTCCTGAGCGAGCGCGCCGCCAACGCCAGCGGCACGGCGGTCTTCGCTGGCCTCGAAGGCAGCCGGCCGCTTCTCGTCGAGTTTCAAGCCTTGGTCTCGCCCTCGGCCCTGCCCCAGCCGCGTCGCACCGTCGTCGGATGGGATTCGGGTCGGCTGGCGATGATCCTCGCCGTTCTCGAGGCCCGGTGCGGTGTCTCGCTCTCCGGCCACGACGTCTATTTGAATGTCGCCGGCGGCTTGCGAATCACCGAGCCCGCCGCCGATCTTGCGGTCGCCGCAGCGCTGGTCTCGGCTGCCAGCGGCGAATCGGTCCCGCCCGAAACCGTAATCTTCGGCGAGATCGCCTTGTCGGGCGAAGTTCGGGCTGTTGCCCAGACGGAAAGCCGGCTGCGCGAAGCCGCCAAGCTCGGCTTCACCAAAGCGCTGGCGGCCCATCCCGGACGCGAAGGCGGCAGCTCACCCGCCGGAATGACCGTCGAGCGAATCGCTCATCTACGCGACCTGGTCGGGCGCTTTCCGATTCGCCGTCGCCGTAGCCCCCAGGCCGCGGGCGTGGAGCGCGTTCGCCATGGATGAGAGCACCGCCGTCAACGCCGCCGATATCGGCATCGCCCTCATCGTTTTGCTGTCGGCGCTGATCGCTTACGGCCGCGGCTTCGCCAAGGAAGTTCTGTGGGTCGGTGGGCTGGTGGGCGCGATTTTATCGACTATTTATGGATTCCCCTATGCCCAGCCGTGGTTTCAGCGGCTCGATATCGGCATTTATTCCGATGTGGTGGCGTTGGGAACGATCTTCGTGGTGAGCCTCGTCGTCTGTTCCACCGTTGCCAAAGCGGTCTCGGGATGGATTCGCCAAAGCCCGCTCGCCATTGTCGATCGATCGCTTGGGTTCCTCTTCGGGGTGGTGCGGGGCGCCGCGTTCGTCTGCCTCGCCTTCATCGCCGTCGAATGGACCTGGGAACCGGATGAACGGCCAGAGTGGCTGAAACCCGGCCGATCGCGGCCCGTCGTCGAGGCCGGCGCGACGTTCTTGAAGTCTCTCGTTCCGATGGGAGAGGACGCCGACTCTAGGGATGCGAATGCCGAAAAAAAAAGTAATATGGGGGCCAGTCCGAATGTGCTCCATGACATTCTCAACCCGGCGCCCCGACCGGGTAATGCCCGCGAGCCTGGGGCCTATGACGAGAGACAGCGACGCGACATGCAGCGCCTGATCGAAACCAAATAGCGGACGCGATGACCGAGACCACGAATCTCAGCACTTCGCCATTCGACGATGATCGCCTCCACGAGGAGTGCGGCATTTTCGGGATTTTCGGCCAAGCTGACGCCGTCGCCCATACCGCCCTCGGCCTCCACGCCCTTCAACACCGCGGCCAAGAATCGGCCGGTATCGTCACCTTCGACGGCGAGCTCTTCCATCACCACCGGGCCATGGGCCTAGTCGGAGATATCTTCGGATCGAAGGACGTCGTCGAGCGCCTGCCCGGGTCGATGGCCATCGGCCACAACCGCTATTCGACGACCGGCAGCACGGTCCTGCGCAACGTTCAGCCGCTCTTCGCCGAGTTCGAGTTCGGCGGCCTTGCCATCGGTCACAACGGCAACCTCACCAACGCCTATGCCCTTCGGAAGGCTTTGGTCCGCCGCGGCTGCATCTTCCAGTCGACGACCGACACCGAAGTCATCGTCCACCTGATCGCCACCAGCGAATTCGCCACCGTCGTCGACCGGCTGATCGACGCCCTCAAGCAGATCGAAGGCGCCTATTCCCTCGTCGCGCTCACCCACGACACGCTGATCGGCGTCCGCGACCCGATTGGCGTCCGCCCGCTGGCCTTGGGCCGGCTCGGCGATGCATACGTGCTGGCGTCCGAATCCTGCGCCTTCGACATCATCGGGGCGCGGTTCATCCGCGACGTCGAGCCAGGCGAGATCATCATGATCAGCCGAGACGGCGTCCGCTCGATCAAACCCTTCACCAAAGCCTCCAACCGCTTCTGCATTTTCGAATTCATCTATTTCGCCCGCCCCGATTCGATCGTCGAGGGCCGCAACATCTACGCGGTTCGCAAGAAGATCGGCGCCGAGCTGGCCAGGGAAAGCCATGTCGATGCCGACATGGTCGTGCCGGTTCCCGATTCGGGTGTGCCCGCGGCACTCGGTTATGCCGAACAGGCGAAGATTCCATTCGAGCTTGGCATCGTCCGCAACCATTACGTCGGCCGGACCTTCATCGAACCGTCCGACCACATCCGGCACTTGGGCGTGCGGCTCAAACACAATCCCAACCCGCGCCAACTGCAAGGCAAGCGTGTCATCTTGGTGGACGATTCGATCGTGCGCGGCACGACATCACTCAAAATCGTCGAGATGGTGCGTGGCGCCGGCGCGACCGAAGTGCATATGCGTGTCTCCAGCCCGCCGATCGCGCATTCTTGCTTCTATGGGATCGACACGCCGGAGCGCGAACAGCTCATGGCGGCGCAACATGATCTCAAAGCCATGGCGGATCGCCTCAAGGTCGACAGCCTCGCCTTCATTTCCATGGACGGCCTCTATCGCGCCGTCGGCGAGCCGAAGCGCGACGCGCGCGCTCCGCGCTATTGCGACGCCTGTTTCACCGGCGACTATCCGACGCCGCTGACCGACCGCAACGGCGGTCCCTTCCCCGCCCAACTTTCCCTTCTCGTCGACCGCGAATGAGCCCCGCCGCAGCCCGGCTCGAGGGCCGTATCGCCCTCGTTACCGGAGCGTCGCGCGGCATCGGCCGTGCCGTGGCCCGGCGCTTCGCCGACGAAGGCGCGCATGTCATCGCTTTGGCGCGAACCAAGGGCGGGCTCGAAGAACTCGACGACGAAATCCGCGGGGCCGGCGGCCAAGTCACGCTGGTGGTCGCCGATCTTTCCGACTTCGCCGCCATCGACCGCATCGGCGGCGCCATCAACGAGCGGTTCCGCCGTCTCGACGTCATGGTCGGCAATGCCGCGCAGCTTGGTCCGGTCAGCCCGTTGATCCACGTCGCGCCCGAGCCGTGGGAAAAGACGATCGGCCTGAACGTCACCGCCAACTGGCGCTTGATCCGCAGCTTCGATCCGCTGCTCCGGCGCTCGGATTCGGGCCGCGCCATCTTCGTGACCTCGGGAATTGCCCGTGGCCCCATCGCCTATTTCGGTCCTTACACGGCGAGCAAAGCGGCGCTCGAAGCCCTGGCCCTGACCTATGCGGCCGAGACCACGAAAACCAAGATCCGCGTCAATCTGATCAGTCCCGGCGTTGTCCGCACCCGGATGCGGGCCGAAGCGTTCCCTGGCGAAGACGCCAAGACCGTGAAGCCGCCGGAGAGCGTCACCGACGCCTTTGTCGAGCTGGCGTCGGCCGATTGCCGCCGCCACGGCGAGATCGTCGCTCTCGCTTAACGCTGTTCGAGGGCTGCCTCAAGGCGTTGCCAGGCAACCGCGTCACCCGGCAAGCCGATACGAAGCCAACGCGGCGCGGCCGCGAATACCCGAACCAGAATTCCAGTCCGCGCTAAACGCGCGAAAACATCGGGCGCCCTATCCGTCTCGACGAGACAGAAATACGACGTTGCGCCGACAAGCGTGAGGCCGTGGAGCGTCAGCAGTGATTGCAGCCGCGTCGAGGCCTCGCGCAGTTTAAGCCGCGTCGCTGCGATCCACGCGCGATCGGCGAGCGCCCGGGCGCCCACACCCGCCGCGGGACCCGCCACCGCCCAAGGCCCGAGCGCCGCGGCCAGCGGCGCGAGAACGGCCGGCGCGCCGGCGACAAATCCCAAGCGAAGTCCGGCAAGCCCGAAGAATTTTCCGAAGGAGCGAAGAACGATCAAGCCGTCGTCGCCGGCCTGACCCACGACGCTGATGTCGGGCGTCGCGTCGGCGAAAGCTTCATCGACGACCAGCCAGCCGCCCTTCGCGCCGATCCGCCGCGCTACGGCTCGCAAGTGGTCGGGATCGATGCGACGTCCGTCAGGGTTGTTGGGATTGGTGACGACGATCACGTCGGCGTCGACCGCATCATCGAGAGTGGGCACGATGACGACGTCGTGTCCGGTGGCACGCCAGGCGCGTTCGTGCTCGCCATAGGTCGGACCGACGACCGCGACCCGTGCCAGAGTCCGCAGGCGCGGCAACCCCTGAATGGCCGCCTGGGTTCCTGGTGTCGCAACAAGCCGATCCGGCGCGATCGCGAAACAGGCCGCGGCAGCATCGTTCAAGGCGCGATAGAGAGCTTTGTCTGGAAGCCGGTGCGTCCACGCCGCCGGCCAGTCGCCGACCGTATAAGCGTCGGGGTTGATGCCGGTCGAAAGGTCGATCCAACCGTCGCGCGGCCGGCCGTAGCTAGCCTCGGCTTCGGCCGTGTCGCCGCCGTGCTCGATGCCGAAGGTAGCATCCCCAAACGAGTTGCCGAAGGTGTTCATGGGCCGTCGCGAACTGTGACAGCTTTGTTGCCGGAGCGGAAGAAATCTGCGCTAATTCGCGCGTTCCTTCGGGGTTTTACATCATGTCGAGCGACCGCCGCGAGCCCTTGCTGTTGACGCCAGGCCCGCTGACCACCGCCTTGGAAACGCGCCAGGCGATGCTCCGCGATTGGGGTTCGCGCGACCGCGATTTCATCGCCATGAACGGCCTGGTTCGCGAGCGCCTGACGGCGATCGCTGGCGGCCAAGGCACCCACGTCTGCGTGCCGCTTCAGGGCAGCGGCACCATGATCGTCGAGGCGACCCTCGCCACGCTCGTTCCGCCGTCCGGCAAGGTCCTGGTTCTCATCAACGGCGCCTACGGACAGCGCATCGCCAAGATTCTCGAACTCATCGGCCGCCTCCCGGTCGTTTTGGAAACGCCCGAAGACGTGCCGACCGACGCTGCAGCGGTCGAAGCGCGGCTCGCCGCCGATCCAGCCATCGGCCATGTCGTGGCCGTCTTGTGCGAGACGACGTCGGGCATTCTCAATCCGGTATCGGCGATCGCCGCGGTCGTCGCCAAGCTCGGCCGGCGCTTGATCGTCGATGCCATGAGCGCGTTCGGCGCGATCCCGTTGGATGCGCGCCAGGTTCCATTCGACGCCATCATCGCGTCTTCCGGAAAATGCCTCGAAGGCGTTCCTGGCATGGGCTTTGCGATCATCCGGACGGCAGCGCTCCAAAGCTCCGCCGGCAACGCTCGCTCCTTGAGCTTTGATCTCCATGACCACTGGGTCTACATGGAGAAGACCGCCCAGTGGCGCCATACGCCGCCGACCCATGTCATCGCCGCCCTCGACCGCGCCCTTGAAACCTTTGTGGCCGAGGGTGGGATCGCCGGACGCGGCGCGCGGTACGCGAAGAATTGCAGTGTGCTGGTCAGCGGCATGGCTGATCTGGGATTCGAAGCCTTGCTGCCCGCCGCGTTGCAGGCCCCGATCATCGTCACGTTCCATCCGCCGGCCGATCCGCATTACAGCTTCGAGACCTTTTACGAAGCCCTGCGCCAGCGCGGCTACTTGATCTATCCCGGCAAGGTCACGACCGCAGATACGTTCCGAATCGGCTGCATCGGCCGCCTCGACGAACGCGATATGGCGAACGTCGTTGCGGCGGTGCGCGCGGTCATGGCCGAGCTCGGCATCGCGAGCGGCGTGCCCGGCAAGCCGCTGGTCGCGGCCCGGGCCTGAACGGCAGCGAGACCGCCATGCCGCGCATCGCCATCGGCGGCATCCAACACGAATCCAGCACGTTCTGGTCCACCCCGACGACTCTCGATCATTTCCTGCGGGCCGACGCCTGGCCGGCGCTGAGCCGCGGCGACGCGTTGTTCGACGCGGTCTCCGGGATCAATCTGCCCATCGCTGGGTTCATCGACGAAGGCCGCCGCGCCGGCTTCGATCTGGTGCCGTTGCTCTGGTGCTCGGCCGTTCCAGCCGGGCTCGTGACACGGGATGCCTTCGAGACCATCGCCGGCTGGATGATCAACGATCTGAAACGCGCCGGGCCGCTCGACGGCCTTCTTCTCGATGTGCGCGGCGCCATGGTCACCAACCATCTCGATGACGCCGACGGCGAGCTGCTGCGCCGCATCCGCGCCGCGGTCGGACCAACGACACCGATCATCGTCAGCTTGGACTTCAACGCCAACGTCAGCCCGACCATGATCGAGGCGGCGACGGGGCTCATCGCCTACCGTAGCTATCCGCATGTCGACATGGCCGAGACCGGTGTGCGTTGCGCCAAAGCGTTACACGACCTGCTTGCCGCGCCAGGCCCCATATATACGGCCCTGCACAAGATTCCGTTCCTTGTCCCGCTTCCGTTTCAATCGACATCCATCGAACCGGCGCAAAGTTTGATCGCGCTGCTTGGCGAGATCGAGCGGCGCGAGAACGTCCATCTGTCGCTGACGCTCGGTCTGCCGCTTGCCGACGTGCCAGACTCGGCGCCGGCCGTGTTCGGCTTCGGTCGCGACCGCGCCGCAATCGAACGAGCCGTCACGACGCTCACTGATGCGGTCGTCGCTGCCGAAGACGAATTCGCCGGCACAATGCACGACGTCGACTCGGCAGCGCGACAGGCGGTGGCTCTGGCCCGCACCGCGACGCGGCCCGTAATCCTTGCCGATGTGCAGGACAATCCCAGCGCCGGAGGGACGGCCGACGGCGTCGCCATCGCCAAGGCGCTTCTTCGTCACGGCGCGACCGGGGCCGTTGTCGGATTGGTCTGGGATTCCGAGGCCGCCGCGGCCGCACACGCCGCCGGCATCGGCGCTACCATCGAGCTCGCACTTGGCGCGCGCTCGGGCGTCTCCGGCGAAAGTCCGTTACAGGGCCGGTTTTACGTGACCGGTCTGGGCACTGGCACGTTCACGGCGGATGGACCGTTCTACAAGGGCTGCCGCATGCAGCTTGGACCGATGGCGCATCTCACCCTCGACGGCGTCGGCATCGTCGTCACCACCGCCAAGCAGCAGGCCGCCGACCGATCGATGTTTCGCCATGTCGGAATCGAACCGGAGCGCCAAAAGATTCTGTCCCTGAAAAGCACGGCGCATTTCCGGGGAGACTTCGCGGCGATCGCCGCGGAGATTCTGATTGTCGCGGGGCCGGGTCGCGGCGATGCCGATATTCGGGAGCTTCCCTACCGGCGATTGGCGAGTGGAACGCGGATTGGACCGCGCGGCCGAACGTTTCGGCCGTAATCGGGTTAGCGGCGACGCACGTAGTTGTGGTCGCTCTGGCCGATCCGTTGCTGACGCCACTCGGCCTCGGGCCGGCTATAGCAACTCACCTTGCCAAGGTCGCGATAGCAATAGAGGACGGGCTGAGGATCGATCTGATCTTCTTCGCAATAGGTGAGATCTTGGCTCGAACGCAGCGTCGAGCAGTTCTTGCCAGTGGTGAACGAGACGACGTGATCGATGATCGTCTTGTCGGAGGCAATTATCGCCGCGCCATCGGCCCCGGCGAACTGCGGAGCAAGCCCACAGGCCGTCAGAAACAGGGCCGCGATAAGACTGATGGCAAGCCGGTGCACTGGTTTCGTCATCAAGGGCTCGACGGCCCTACTGTCCACCCATCCAAGATCGCCGCGCAAGATTAAGGAGAGCTTAATCGGGCTGTTTGCCTTGGGTTGCTGCCGAGGATATCTTGCGGGCGCCCGTCGGGCCGACGATCGGACCGAGGGGCGGGAGAATTGAATGGCCGAACCGCAACACGACAGTCTTTTGGAGGAGATCGAGGACGAGCTCCGCCACGAGCGCTACGCCAAACTGTGGAAAGCCTATGGCCACTATGTCATTTGCGCTGCAGTGGTTTTTGTGGTCGCGGTCGCCGGCTATCAGGGCTGGCGGGCCTATGACATCCAGGCCCGAGAGGCCGCCGGCGAGCAATTCGCCGCCGCCCTGACCCAGGCCAAGTCAGGAGACACCCCCGGCGCCACCCAGGTCCTGTCGCGCATGGCTGCGGACGCGCCGGGCGGCTATGCCCTCCTCGCCCGGTTCCGCCAGGCTGCCGCCGCGGCCGAGCGTGATCGGCCGGCTGCCGCCGGTCTGTATCGCGCCCTCGCCAACGACCGCAGCGTCGACTCGCTCTACCGCGACCTAGCTCGTGTCTTGGCCGGCTACAACGACCTCGATACCGCCACGCCGGATGCTTTGATCCAAGAGCTCGCGCCCCTGACCGCCAACGACAATCCGTGGCGTCACAGCGCCCGCGAGATCACCGCGTTGCTGACCCTGCGCAAGGGCGATCGCGACGCGGCCCGCAACCTGCTCGCGGCGCTTGCCGCCGACTTCTCGACGCCGGCGCAGATGCGCACGCGCGCCGGCGAAATCCTGAATTCCTTCGGCCCACCGGGAGCGCCCCGCTAGATGTCGATGACCCTTCTGCGCGGCGCCACCGTGTTGGCGCTTGTCCTCACGGTCACCGGCTGCGACCGCTGGATGGGCGACAAGGCTTTGCCGCCACTTCCCGGCAAGCGTATCTCCGTCCTGCTTCAAGACCCGGGCCTTAAGGTCGATGCCGAAGCCACGAGCGCGGCGATCATCCTGCCGCCGCCGTCGGTCAACGCCGAATGGCCCCAGGCCGGCGGCTACGCCAACAACGCCATGCACCACATCGAGATCGGGGGCGATCTTCGTCGCGCCTGGGATTCGAATGCCGGTAAAGGCGCGACGGATTACGAAAAGATCATCGCGCCGCCGATCGTCGCCGCGGGCAAAGTTTTCGTCATGGACGCCGAGTCCGATGTCAGCGCCTTCGACGCCGAGACCGGACGGCGGCTGTGGTTCCGCAGCCTGACGCCGCGCGACGAAGACGACGGCCATATTAGCGGCGGCCTCGCCTTTGCCGACGGCCGTGTCTTCGCGACGACCGGCTTCGGCCAAGTCATCGCCCTCGACGCCCAAACCGGTGCCGTCGCCTGGGTCCAGCCGGTCGGTGGCCCGATGCGCGCCCCGCCGACGGCCCGCGCCGGCCGGGTCTTCGTCATCACCGTCGACAGCAAACTTTTGGCGCTCGACGCCCAGAACGGCGCGACGCTCTGGTCCTATACCGGCTCGGCCGAGACGGCGAGCCTTCTCGGCGGCAGCAATGTCGCGGTCGATGCCGACGTCGTCGTCGCACCGTTTTCGTCGGGCGATCTCATCGCCTTCCGGGTCGACACCGGCCGGGTGCTCTGGACGGAGTCGCTGGCTTCCGGCCGTCGCACCGATTCGATGTCGACGCTGGCCCATATTCGCGGCCGCCCCGTCATCGATCGCGGCCGCGTCTTCGCGATGAG
Organism: Rhodospirillales bacterium; assembly: GCA_009691105.1. Lineage (GTDB taxonomy): Bacteria > Pseudomonadota > Alphaproteobacteria > Rhodospirillales > SHVU01 > SHVU01. Next base: position 28,172 of record SHVU01000003.1, on the reverse strand, counting down.
CCATGGCGAAATCATGGTCGCCCTCGACCTGCGCAGCGGCCAACGGATCTGGGACAAGGAAGTCGGCGGCCTCGACACGCTCTGGGTGGCCGGCAGCTATCTGTTCGCCGTTACCGGCAACGCCGAGATCGCCGCAATCAGCCGCGACAACGGTCGCATCCTTTGGGTCGCGCAGTTGCCGCGTTACGTCGATGAAGAGAAGAAGAAAAAACTGATTGTATGGACGGGCCCGATCCTGGTCAGCGATCGCCTGATAGTCGCCGGCAGCAACGGCGAAATCTTTTCGATTTCGCCCTACGACGGACACTTCCTCGGCCGGATCAAGCTGTCCGATGGAATTTCTGTTCCGCCGGTCGCGGCCAATCGGACCCTGTACTTTCTGACGGACGCGGCCCGGCTCGTCGCCTACCGCTAGGACCGACGGTCCGCCGATGCGCTCCTCGCGGAAACCCCGCTCCGGATCCCGAGCGGCGGAGACTCCGGTTTCTCCCTTGGTCGTCGCCATCGTCGGCCGCCCAAACGTCGGCAAATCTACACTCTTCAATCGCTTGGTCGGACGCCGCTTGGCGCTGGTCGCCGACGAGCCCGGCGTCACCCGTGATCGCCGCGAAGGCCCGGCGAAAATCGCCGATCTCCGCTTCACCGTGATCGACACCGCCGGCCTGGTCGATGGCCCCAAGGCCTCGCTCGAAGCGCGCTTGCGGCGCCAGACCGAACGCGGCATGGAATCGGCCCACGTCGCGTTGTTCCTCGTCGACGGCCGCGCCGGCGTAACCCCGCTCGATCGCCACTTCGTCGCCTGGCTGCGGCGCCAGGACCGGCCGGTAATCGTCGTCGTCAATAAATGCGAAGGCACTGCTGGCCGGGGCGGCGTCCTCGACGCGACGGAGTTCGGCTTCGGCGATCCGGTCCCGATGTCGGCCGAACATGGCGAAGGGCTCGACGATCTTTATCAAGCCCTGCGCCCTTTCGTCGACGCGCAGGCGGAAGCCGTGGCGGCAGAGGTCGCGACGGATGCGCCCGACAATCAGCGTCTGAGTCTGGTCATCGTCGGCCGGCCGAACACCGGCAAGTCGACACTGGTCAATCGCTTGCTCGGCGAGGAACGGATGCTGACCGGACCGGAACCCGGACTGACGCGCGATTCGATCGCGGTGTCGTGGATCGATCATGGCCAGGCGGTCCGTCTCGTCGATACCGCAGGCCTGCGCCGCAAGGCCAAGGTCACGGAAAAGATCGAGACCATGGCGCAGTCCGAAACCTTGCGCGCCATTCGTCTGACCCAAGCCGCCGTCCTTCTGCTCGATGCGACGGTCGGCGTCGAGCATCAGGATTTGGCGATCGGCTCGCTGATCGTCGAGGAAGGCCGCGTCTTGATCGTCGCCTTGAACAAGTGGGACCTGGTCGACAACGGGCAGCAGGTCTTGGATCAAGTCCGCACCAGCCTCAGTCAATCCTTGTCCCAGGCCCGGGGCGTTCCGATCGTCACGATCTCGGCCCTGACCGGCAGAGGCGTAGAGAAGCTGATGCCGGCGGTGCAGAAGGCCGTCAAAGTTTGGAGCCATCGCGTCCCGACCAGTGCGCTCAACCGGTGGCTCGAAGAAGCCAGCGATCGCAATCCACCGCCGCTGGTCAGCGGCCGGACGCCGAAAATCCGTTACGTCGTCCAGGTCTCGACCCGCCCCCCAACTTTCGTGGCGTTCCTCAGCCGGCCCGAGGGTCTCCCAGCGGGCTATATCCGCTATCTCACCAACAGCCTGCGCGACGCTTTCGATCTCGACGGCGTCCCGATCCGATTCGAGCTACGAAAGAGCCGAAATCCCTTCAAGTCGGGATAGGCCGTCCGCGCTTTGACCGCGGTCGGCCGTTTATGGCACGCTCAGGCCATGCTCCTGCCGCTTCGCGACGAGAACCCGCTTCGCATCATTCCGTTCCAGATCATCACGATCGGAATCATTGCGACCTGTATCGCCGTCTTTCTGTATCAAGCGTCGCTGCCGCCGCGCGCCGCCGAAGCCTTCGTCTATGCCTACGGAATCATTCCGGCGGTGCTGTTCGACGTGCGGTCGTTGCCGCCCGGTCTTGAGCGCATTCCCGCCGAAGCGACGTTGGTGACGTCTCTGTTCCTGCACGGCGGTGTCGCCCATCTCGTCGGCAACATGCTGTATCTCTGGATCTTCGGCGACAACATCGAAGACTCGATGGGGCATCTCCGCTTCGTCGTCTTCTACCTTCTCTGCGGAGTCGCGGCGAGCCTGGCCCACGCGTTTGTTGAGCCGGCGTCGACCATGCCGCTGGTCGGAGCGAGCGGCGCCATATCGGGCATCATGGGCGCTTACGTCGTTCTGCACCCACGGGTCAAAGTCCTGGTGATGGTGATGTTTCCGTTCACCGTCCGGCTTCCCGCCTTCGTCATGCTGGGCGGCTGGATCGGTGTCCAGGTCTTGAACTACATGATCGCCGGGCCGGAACAGATCGCCTGGCTCGCGCATATCGGCGGGTTCGCCGCCGGGATCATCTTGATTTGGTTTTTCCGCCGCCGGTCTGTTCCTCTCTTCGACGGCGGAACGCGGCACTAAGTCGGCGCCCCGTCCGACCAGGCTCGGAAATTTCGCTTTCAGACCGGCGCAATCTTCGGCACCGCATCAGCGGCAAGCGCGATCCTGGTCAATCGCGGGCAATGCTCCGCGAACCATCGCCGCCTCGGCCGCCAACGCGTCATCACGGCGACATAGATATCGAGCAGCGAGAACGTCTCGCCGAGACACCACGGACCGGCTTCGCTGACCTGAGTCTCGAACCAGCGCCAGAGATCCTCGCGACGCGCGTGGGTGGCGTTGCGCAATGTCTCCGTGTCGCCGGCCGCCCAGAGCTCGGGATGGTCGCCATAGGTGAACGTTGGATAGATTGCCGCCGCGAACCACACGAGCCAGCGCAGAAACTGCGGTCGCGACGGATGATCGGGCAAGGGCGCCAGCCCCAATGCGGGCACGCGGTCAGCAAGCCAGAGGCCGATGGCGGCGCTCTCGGTCATCACCGCACCGTCGGGCAACACCAAGGTCGGAACTTGCGCGAGCGGGTTGATCGCCAGCAGGCGATCTCGCGCCGGTCCGGGTTCGGTGAATCCGGTAACGTCCTCAACACGATACGGTTGATCGCACCAGACCAGGGCTGCCTCGGTTAAAGCCGAGCCCCACCCGGGAGTGCCATAGAGGACGAACGATAGTTCCGGTGTCGTCATCCCTAGGCTCCGCTGGCGCGGGCCAAGGCTTCCGGCGTGTCGATATCCACCAACACGCTGTCCCGCTCCATTTCGATGTCGGTTACGGCGTCGGCATGGGCGCCGATCAAATGACGCGCCCCGACGTCCCCCGAGACTTCCATCATTTCGGGAATGAAGCGCCGCGCCCACAAGACGGGATTGCCGCGCTTGCCCTGGTGCGTCGGAACGCAAATGGCGCGCCCTTCGACGGGATCGAAGGCGGCCATCAGGCGTTCGATGTCGGCCGCCCCGACGCCCGGCATGTCGCCGAGGGCGACTAGAAAGCCGTCGATCGCGCTCGGTAACGCCGCCAGGCCGCGGTGAAGAGACGTGCTGAGACCCTCGGCATAATCGGGATTATCGACGAAGGTAACGTCGCGACCGGCCAAGGCGGCGCGAACTTTGTCCTTCTCGTGCCCGATGACGACAATCACGGGTCGCGCCGCTGACGCCAGAACCGCATCGACGACACGGGCAACCATCGGTGTTCCGCTCAAGGCCGCCAACAGCTTGTTAGGCCCGCCCATGCGCGTCGACCGGCCGGCCGCCAACACGACGGCGGCGATTCGGCGCGGCGATCCGTTCGTGCCGCTTTCGATACGCGGTTGCGGACGGGTCGGGATCTCGGTCAGGAGTCCGCCCGCGCCCATGCGTTGAATGTCGCGATCCGTCGCCGGAACGCCGGCGACGAGACGCTCCAGAACCCAGTCGATGCCGTTCAGCTTCGGCGAGCGGGCGCAGCCGGGAAGCCCGATGATCGGCACACCGTCGGCGCCTTTAGCCAACAACAGAAGGTTTCCGGGATCGACCGGCATTCCGAAGCGCTCGACGGTTCCGCCAGCCCCGGTGATCGCTGCCGGGATGACATCGCGGCGATCCGTGATCGCCGAAGCCCCGACGACCAGAATCGGATCGCAATTTCGGGCCCGCAGTTGGGCGATGGCGTCGGTCAGGGCCGCGATGTCGTGAGCGCAGCGCAACTCGGCGGCGAGCGAGCTGTCGATCCGCTCCAGGCGGGCACGCATGACGTCGCGGGTTTTGTCGAGGACGGAGGATTTGGTCTCTGGCAATCGGGTCTGGATGAGGCCGGCGGCCCGCGCCGCGAACGGCGCGATCGCGATCAGACGGCTCGCTTGGCGCACCGCCTCGGTCACCGCGGCCCGCGGCGCGGCGAACGGAATGATCTTGATGGTCCCCACCATCTGCTTCGCTTCGACCAACTCGAACGGTCGCAACGTTGCGATGGTGATGGCCTCATCGAGACTGTTGACGGCATCGACCGCGGCGGCATCGACGCGAACCAGCCCCCGCATTGCAGCGAACAAGTTGACCCGCCCGGTAAAGGCGCGCCCAGCGGTAACTCCCGCGCCCATCGCCGCCGCGGCGATGGTGCGGGCCGCGACGTCCTCGCCGACATCGTTGGCTTCAAGCCGCGCCACCATGACGCTGTCGATCCAGCCGGCCACCAGGGCACGAGCATCGGCCTCGTCGAGAAGGCGCCCTTTCTTGAAGAGGGTCGCCCCGACGCGGACGCCGTGGGCGAGAATGGCCCCAGCGGCTTGGATCGCGGGTTCCCGTCCGAATTTCATGTCATGCGATCAGGAATTGTGGCGAACGGCGCGAAGCCATCCTAGCCGCAGGCTTGCACGGCCCGCTTCGCCATCACCCCGATCAGGTGAGCGCGATACTCGGCCGAGGCATGGATGTCCGAATTCAATCCGTCTTCGGCGACTGTGATGCCGGCGAGCGCCGCCGGCGTGAACGAAGCGTCGAGGGCCTTTTCCATGTCGGGCAGGCGGAACACGCCGCCCTGCCCGGCGCCGGTGACGGCGACGCGAACCCCAGCCTTGGTTTTGGCGACGAACACGCCGACCAGAGCGTAGCGGCTCGCTGGATTCGGGAATTTCATATAGGCCGCGAGCTCGGGCGCGGGAAAGTTGATCGCGGTAACGATCTCGCCTTTCTCCAACGCCGTCTCGAACAGGCCAGCGAAGAAATCGTCGGCGGCGATCTTGCGGCGGTCGGTTTCGATGATCGCGTTCAGCGCCAGACACGCCGCCGGATAGTCGGCGGCCGGATCGTTGTTGGCGACCGAGCCGCCGATGGTGCCGCGGTGGCGGACTTGCGGATCGCCGATGCGCCCGGCCAATCTGGCCAACGCCGGAATTGCTTTCTGGACGTCGGCGGAGATCGCGACCTCGGCGTGCGGCGTCATGGCGCCGATGACGACGCCGGTACCGGAGGTCTTGATGCCGCGCAGCTCTTTGATGCCGGATAAATCGATCACATCGGACGGCTGTGCGAGGCGAAGCTTGAGCGTCGGGATCAAGGTCATCCCGCCGGCCAGCAGCGACGCGTCCTGCGCCTTCTTGAGTTGCTCGGCAGCGTCCTTGAGCGACGAAACACGGACGTAATTGAAATCGTACATCGCGGCTCCTTAGGCTCCCCGGACGGCGTGCAAGACAGCGGTGGTCATCGGGCCATACCCTTCATCGCCTGGGCGCCGGCTTTGATCGCCTTGACGATATTGTGATAGCCGGTGCACCGGCAGAGGTTGCCCTCGAGCCACTCGCGGATGTCGTGGTCGTTGGGATCGGGATTGGCGCGCACTAGATCGACGGCGCTGATCACCATGCCCGGCGTGCAGAAGCCGCATTGCAGACCGTGGTTCTCGCGAAAGGCTTCCTGCATGGGGTGCAGCTTGCCGTCCTTGGCGAGGCCTTCGATGGTCGTGACCTCGGCGCCTTCGGCCTGAACCGCCAGCACCGTGCAGCTTTTCACCGAGCGGCCGTTCATGATGACGCAGCACGCGCCGCACTGGCTGGTGTCGCAGCCGACGTGGGTGCCGGTCAGTCCCAAAGTCTCGCGGAGGAATTTGACGAGAAGCGTTCGCGGTTCGGCAGCACCCGAGGCTGGCTTGCCATTCACGGTCATGGATACGGTCGGCATAGCGCCCTCCCCGTCGTTTCTCGTTAGCGGGCGCGGCGGCCGGGATGCCGTTTAAAGGCCCACAGCCACGAGTTTAACCCCAACCGTCCGAGGCAGGGCAGTCAATTATTCGGCAGAACCGCCCGGTCGCGAGCGGCGGCGTAACGAATTATTAGCCAGCCGACCCGTCGAAGCGCAGCGCCTGGACCCGGAGGACATGCGGCAAGGCGCGAATCTTCTGCATGATCGGTTCCGGCGTCGGAGAGTCGACGCCGACCAGCGCGATAGCCTCGCCCTGGGGCGCAGAGCGACCAAGATTGAAAGTCGCGATGTTGATGCCGGCGTTGCCGAGCAGCGTGCCGATCGCTCCGATGAAGCCGGGCTTGTCCTGATTGGTGATGTAGAGCATGTGCGGCCCGACTTCGGCGTCGATGGGAATGCCATTGATGTCGACGATGCGCGGCCGGTCGGCGCCGAACAGTGTGCCAGAGACGGCGTGGCTTTGGCGCTCGGTGGCGATCTCGAGCCGGATCATGGTGTGATACGGGCCGGTCTGTTCGTGGCGAACCTCGCGCACCGCAATGCCGCGCTCCTTGGCAACGATCAGTGCATTCACCATGTTGACCGTTTCAAGGAGCGGCGAGAGCAGCCCGTGCAGCGCCGCCGCTGTCATCGGGCGGGTGTTGAGCTCGGAGACGCGGCCAGCGTATTCGATGGTGACGGCTTTGATCGCGGTTTCGGTGAGCTGACCAACGAAACTGCCGAGCTGACGCGCGAGTTCCAGATACGGCTTGAGACGGGGCGCCTCCTCGGCCGTGACCGACGGCATGTTGACGGCGCTAGAGACGGCGCCGGTCAGCAGGAAGTCGGCCATCTGTTCGGCGATCTGGATCGCGACCTTTTCCTGGGCCTCGACCGTGGAGGCGCCGAGATGCGGCGTCGCGACGACCGAGTCCATGCCGAACAGCAGGTTGGTCTTGGCCGGCTCTTCGACGAACACATCGAGAGCGGCGGCTGCGACCTGGCCGGATTCGAGTGCCGCCTTGAGATCGGCCTCGACCACGAGCTCGCCGCGCGCGCAATTCACCAGGCGCACGCCGCGCTTCATTTTGCCCAGCGCCGCCGTGTCGATCATGCGGCGAGTGGCGTCGGTCAACGGCACATGCAGCGTGATGAAGTCGGCGCGACGATACAGATCGTCGAGCTCGACCTTCTCGACGCCCAGCACTTTAGCGCGTTCCAGCGTCAGATACGGATCGTAGGAGATGACCTTCATCTTCAAGCCTTGGGCGCGGTCGGCGACCACTGATCCGATGTTGCCGCAGCCGACGAGGCCGAGCGTCTTAGCCGAAATCTCGACACCCATGAAGCGGGACTTTTCCCACTTGCCGAGGTGCGTCGAGGCGTTGGCCTGGGGGATTTGCCGCGCCAAGGACATGATCATGGCGATGGCATGCTCGGCGGTGGTGATAGCGTTGCCGAGCGGCGCGTTCATGACGACGACGCCTTGGGCCGTCGCTTGCGGAACGTCGATGGTGTCGACGCCAACCCCAGCCCGGCCAATGACCCGCAGCCGGGTGATGCCTTTCAAGAGATCGCCCGTAACCTTGGTCGTCGAACGAACAGCGAGCCCGTCGTAGTCGCCGAGGCAGGCCTTGAGCGCGGCTTTGTCGAGGCCGGGACGGACATCGACGTCGATGCCCCGCTCCTTGAAGACTTCGGCCGCCTTGGGGCTCATGACATCGGCGATGAGGACGCGTTTCTTGGTCGCCATGATCCGTTACTCCGCGGCAGCGCGTTCGGCTTTAACTTGAGCGAACGCCCAGTCGAGCCAGGGAAAGAGAGCGACGAGGTCCAACGTCTCGACGGTAGCGCCGGCCCAAATGCGAAGGCCAGGCGGCGCATCGCGATAGGCGCCGATATCAAACGCGACGCCCTCGGCGTCCAGCATCGACACAATCCGGTTCGCAGCTTTGGCTTGATAGTCCGGCTTCAAGGCCGCGATCGTCGGATCGGCGATGACCAGACACACCGAGGTCGGCGACCGTGTCGCCGGATCCTTGGCGAGGAACTCGACCCAGGGCGTGCGCGCCACCCAGGCGGCGATGGCCTGAAAGTTTGCGTCCGTCCGGCGTTGCAGCCCGACCGCACCGCCGACGGACTCGGCCCACAATAAGGAATCAAGCGCGTCTTCGACCGCCAGCATTGATGGCGTGTTGATGGTTTCGCCGGAGAAGACGCCTTCGCTGACCTTGCCCTTCTTGGCAAGGCGGAAGATTTTCGGAAGCGGCCACGGCGGGTTGTAGGTCTGGAGCCGCTCGATGGCGCGCGGGCTCAGCGCCAGCATGCCGTGCGCCGCCTCGCCGCCCAGCACCTTCTGCCAGGAGTAGGTCACGACATCGAGCTTCGACCACGGCAACGCCATGGCGAAGATCGCCGAGGTCGCATCGCAAATAGTAAGTCCGCCGCGCTGTTCGGTAATCCAATCGCCAGACGGAACGCGGGCGCCCGAGGTCGTGCCGTTCCACGTAAAGACGACGTCGTGGTCGAAATTGACCTGGGCGAGATCGGGGATCGCGCCATAGGGCGCGGAGAAGATGCGCGCATCCTTGAGCTTGAGCTCGTCCTTGATGTCGGCGGCCCATTGGGCGCCGAAGCTATCGAAGGAAATGACATCGACGGGACGCTGGCCCAGCAACGACCACAGCGCCATTTCGATCGCGCCGGTGTCGGAGGCTGGAACGATCCCGAGGCGCCAGCCATCGGGCAAGCCGAGCACGGCGCGGCTTTTGGCGATGACCAGTTCGATCCTAGCTTTAGCGGTTTTGCCGCGATGCGACCGGCCGACCATCGCCGCGCTTAAAGCGGAGACGGACCACCCCGGGCGCTTGGCACAGGGGCCGGACGAGAATTGCGGATTGGCAGGACGAGTCGTGGGGCGAGCGGATGTCGCCATTGTAAGCCTCCCTTCCAGGAGGGCGGGACCCGTTGGGGGGCCCTGGCCCGCGGCTCTTGTAGGAGGCGATCGGCGGAGAGTCAACCGCCGATCGCAATCCTGCCGCGACTCTCGTTAGCTGGCGACCGCCGCCGCCAGCGCATTCCCCATTTCGAGCGTGTTGGCTTTGCCGCCCATGTCGCGGGTCCGCACATCGGAGCCGGCGAGCAGCTTTTCGATCGCCGCTTCGATGGCGAGCGCGGCTTTGGGCTCTCCCAAGTGATCCATCATCATCGCCCCGGACCAGACCTGGCCGATGGGATTGCAGATCCCCTTCCCGGCAATGTCCGGCGCCGATCCATGGACCGGTTCGAACATCGACGGAAAGGCGCGCTCGGGATTGATGTTGGCGGACGGTGCGATGCCGATCGAGCCCGACACCGCCGGGCCCAAGTCCGATAAGATATCGCCGAACAGGTTCGAGCCGACGACGACGTCGAACCAATCGGGATGGTTGACGAAATGCGCCGTCAAAATATCGATGTGATACTTGTCGACCTTGATGTCGGGATAGTCCTTGGCGACGGAAACTACGCGCTCGTCCCAGAACGGCATGGTGTGAATGATGCCGTTCGACTTGGTGGCCGAGGTCAGGTGTTTCTTCGGCCGCTTGCGGGCGACCTCGAAGGCGAACCGCAAGATGCGGTCGGTGCCGCGCCGCGTGAAGATGCTTTCCTGAATGGCCATCTCGTTCTCGGTGCCCGCGAACAAGCGGCCGCCGATCTCGGAATACTCGCCCTCGTTATTTTCGCGAACGCAGACCATGTCGATGTCGCCCGGATTGCGCCCGGCGAGCGGCGAGCGCACGCCCTCGAACAGCTTCACCGGCCGCATGTTGACGTATTGCTGGAAATTGCGGCGGATCGGAATCAACAGGCCCCACAGCGAGACGTGATCTGGCACGCCCGGCCAGCCGACCGCGCCGAGATAGATCGCGTCGAAGCCGCGCAATTGATCGAGACCGTCCGCGGGCATCATGCGGCCGGTCTTGGCGAAGGTTTCGCAGCTCCAGGAAAATTTCTGAAACTTGAAGCCAAAGCCGAACTTGCGGCCGGCGGCTTCCAGAACCTTGACGCCTTCGGGCACGGTTTCCTTGCCGATGCCGTCACCGGGAATTAGCGCGACGCGATAGGTTTTCATCGAAGACTCCTGTGAGGTAACGAAGGCGCGGTTTCAGCTGCGCAGAACGGAAAAGCGGATGATGGAATCGGGTGCGGCTTGTTCGTCGTTGTGCGGAGCAGAACGTCCGGTGGCGGTTCGTAGTCATGCCAGATTTTTAGGGGGCCGAACCAGGATTTGTGCCATTTGGGCCGAAAATTCCAATTGAGCGGCAAGACGAACGGCAAAAAGCCGCTGTCATCCACGGCTTTGGCGAAACCTGCCTGATCGTTGAGCGGCATGCGGACAGGCCGGCCATCCTCGATGAACACGATCGACGAATCGACGGCCCGCACGGCGTCGCGCCACGTGTCGAACACGGGCTTGGCCCGCGGCGTGAAGAACAGGACGCCGGTATTGTATTCGACGATCTCGCCGTTCAGCCCCGCGTAACGGCGCGCCCAGGGGCATTCACAAATCGCGCAGGCCATTCCGAATGCTGCGGCTTTGGCGAAACCGAAATCGAGCCGCCCCAAAATGACAGTATCGATGTCGAGAAACAGCGTCTCGTCGAAGGGCGTGCGGTCGAACACGGTCGCCTTGTCGAGCAGCGTCGTGCCGGCCGGCAATTCGATCACGTGTACCGGAAGGTCAGGATGATGGCGCTGCAGCGAGGCCCGCGAGCGATCGAGCGCGGCCTTCGGATATTCGCCCCACACCATGTAGACGACGCCGCGCGACGCCATGACCGACGCATGTCCCTGCGCTTGAAATTTCCGGCGGCGCGTTTATCCCATGAAATCCGGCCGTCCGCCATCGCGCCGGTCTTGCGCCCGACGGCGCCCTACGGGACATTGCGATACTACATTTCCGCAAGGGGAGTTGCACCATGGATCTCGGAATAGCCGGACGAACCGCCTTGGTCTCCGCCGCCAGCAAAGGCCTGGGTAAAGCCTGCGCCCTGGCGCTGGCCCGCGAAGGCGTCGCCGTGACCTTGGTCGCCCGCACCGAGGCGCCGCTTCTAGCCGCCGCGAAAGAAATCCAGGCCGTCAGCAAGGCCAAGGTCCAAACCGTCGTCGCCGATGTCGGCACCGATGCCGGCCGGGCCACGGTGCTCGAACGAATTCCCAATCCCGACATCCTGATCAATAATCCCGGCGGCCGCCCCCTGCCCGGCGACTTCCGTAAGTGGACGCGCAAGGATTGGTTGGACGCCATCGAGACCCAGATGCTGTCCCAGGTCTTTTTCGCCCAGGCCGTCATCGACGGCATGATCGCCAAGCGTTGGGGCCGCATCGTCAACATCACGGCGAGCTTCGTGAAATTCCCGCAGGTCCGCTTCGCCCATTCCCACGGCGCGCGACTCGGGCTGACTGGCGCGATGGCCTCGATCGCCCGCGAGGTGTCGCGTCACAACATTACGATCAACGCGATCTTGCCGGGCGTCTTCGACACCGACGCGCTGAACACGAACATGCGCCGGCTCGCCAAGGAAACCGGCCGGACCTATGAGGACGTACGGGCCGAGCGCGTCGCCCAGAACCCGGCGGGCCGCATCGCCGATCCCGACGAGTTGGGCCAACTCTGCGCGTATTTGTGTAGCGACCGGGCCGGCTTCGTGACCGGCCAGAACATCATCATCGACGGCGGGGTTTATCCCGGCGTTTTCTGATCGGCGTCGCGCTACATCTTCACGACGTCGGCAAAGGCGTCGAGCAAACGATCGACCTGCGCCTCTGTCGTCGCCGTCGAAATGCAGCCGTGAAGTTGCGGTGTCACCATGAGCCCGCGGTTGAAGAGCGCCATAGCCGCCGTGTCTTCCCAATCTTTGTCGACGCTCGCCGCCCCTTGATAATCGACGATCGGCCGCTCCGTGGCGTTGACCTTGAAGGTCGAGGCCGCGCCGGTGACCTGCAACGGCAAGCCGGCGCAGATCGCTTCTAGACGGCTGCGCACCTTGGCGCCAATCCCGTTAATCCGATCGAACTCAGCCGGGGTCAGCGCCGTCAACGTAGCGCGCCCTGCCGCAACCGTAACCGGATTGGCGTTGAAGGTGCCGGCATGGGAGACACGGTTGGCGCGCCCGATATCGGTCATCGCCATGATGTCGGCCCGGCCGGCGATGGCGCCCACCGGGAAGCCGCCGCCGATGACCTTGCCCAACGTCGTGAGATGCGGCGTGACGCCGTGATGGCCTTGGGCACCGTGATAGCCGAGGCGAAACGCGATGACCTCGTCGAAAATCAGGACCGTTCCCGACTTGTCGCATGCCTTGAGTGCGGCCTGGACGAACTCGCGGCTCGGCAGCACGAGACCGATGCGATTGGCGAGCGGCTCCAGGATGAAGGCCGCGATCTTGCCGGCGTTTTCCTGAAAAGCGCGCTCCAAGGCCGGAACATCGTTGAACGGAATGACCAAAGTGCGGCCGAGGCTCGACAGCAAGCCGGCACTTTCCGGCACCGGCGTTGGGCGGCCCTGTTCGGTGACGCTGTTCGCCGGCGGCCCCACCGACCAGGCCATGTCGTCATAGGTTCCGTGATAGCTGCCCTCGCATTTCACCATCAGCTCACGACCGGTGAAGGCGCGAGCGATGCGGATCGCCAGCATCACCGCTTCGCTGCCGGAGTTCGTGAAGCGGACGCGTTGTCCCGACGACAGCCGTTCGCTGATCATCTGGGCGAGTTCGATTTCACTTTCGGTCGGGGCGTAAAACGCCGAGCCGTCGCGAACCCGAGCCGAGACCGCGGCGACGACGCGCGGGTCGGCGTGCCCGAGCGGCAAAGACGTCGCGTTGAACCAGAAGTCGACGAGACGACGGCCATCGACATCCTCGATCTCGGCGCCCGAGCCTTTGGTCATGTACGCGGCGTATGGTTTGCGAACGATCGAGTCTCGTCCGTAGCCACCGGGAATATGCGACTTGGCCTGCTCGTGCAGGGCCGCCGATTTCGGCGTCGCTTTGCGGAACGCCGCTTCGAGCTCGGCGCGGCGCGCCTTGAGCGCGGCATAGAAATCGTTGGAGCGGGACTTCGACTGCGACGCGACGGCCATGGTGCCTCCAGGGGGGTCTGCTGGGACGTTGGTTATCGTAACGCGGCGTTCACGACGCCGCTAGAAATCCCGCGAGATCGGGCTGGGGCGGCAATCCCACCAGGCGCTCGATCAGCCGCGCAATACCAAGGGCTTTGGTTTCGGCGAAGGCTGGCGCAATAACTTGCAGTCCTATGGGTAGTGGCGCGCCCGGGCCTTGGATCGGGCTGGTTGTCGCGCAGAGGCCGAGAAGATTGGCCTGCAGCGTGTTGCTGGCCAGCACCCGGGCGGGCGGGCCGCCGGCCCCCGGCATCGAGACGCTAGCCACGGGGGCCGACACCCAGCGCAGGGTCGGCGTGATCCACGCGTCGATCCCGGCCATTGCCGCCGGCGCCTGACGCACCAAGGCGGCGTGACGAGCGCGTTGGCGGACGTAACGGTCGCCTTCGGTCTTGATGCCGTGTTCGACGGCGACGATCGAGAACGGGTCCATCCGCTGAAGACTTTGGGCGATGCGATCGCGGCCAAGCCCGGCAACAAGCTCGGGGCCGTTGATGTCGCCGAACAAAGCTCCCGCCGTCGTCGCGTCGGGAATTTCGGCGGCGACAATCTCGACCCCGGCGTCTTTGAGTTTGTCGACGACAGCCTCGAGCGCGGATCGGACTTCGGGGTCCATCTCCTCCTCGAAGACTCCGCCCGGCCGACCGAGACGAAGCCCACGCGGCGCGGCCGGGACGGCAACGTCTCCGCCGGTCAAAGCGGCAAAGATAAACGCCGCGTCCGCCGCCGATCGCGTCAACACGCCAACCGTGTCGAGACTCGGCGATAACGGAAACACGCCGTCGGTCGACCACAGTCCTTTGGCCGTCTTCAAACCGACGACACCAGACAGCGCCGCCGGCAGCCGGATCGATCCCGCAGTATCCGTGCCGATTGCGAAGCCGCAGAGCCCGGCGGCCTGAGCCGCGCCCGAACCCGATGACGAACCGCCCGGCAAGCGATGCACGCGCGAGTCCCAAGGGTTCCAGGGCGTGCCGCGCACGGTATTGATCCCCCCCCGGCCGATCGCGAACTCGGCGGTCTTGAGCTTGCCGAGGATCACCACGCCGGCGCGCTTCAGGGCTTTGACGAACGGCCCTTCGTCGCCGACCAGATCGGCGACATCGACGGCTGAGCCCGACGTCGCCGGACGCATCCCGTCGACCGCGAGAATGTCTTTGATCCCGATCGGAACGCCCATGAGGGGCCCAAGATCGGTCCCGGCGGCAAGCAGTGCGTCCATGGCTCTGGCTTGCGCCAAGGCCCGCTCCGACGCGACATGTTCGTAGGCTTGGATGCGGCCGTCATAGGCTGCGATGCGCGCCAGATAAGCGCGCGTCACCGCTTCGGAGGTTGTCCGACCGGCCCTAAGGGATTGTGCGAACTCGGCGAGCCCCGCCGCCAGCGGCTCGGGCGGGACTGCCGGCACCGCCGAGGCCTATTCGGCGACGGCGGCCTGACGACGATCGGGCAGCAGACCAAGACGCGCGAAACCGTCGCGCATCTTGGCCAACTCGCGATCGCTGAGCGGCTTCAACGGCAGGCGCGGATAACCGCCGTTTCGGCCCATGATCTCCATCGTCGCCTTGACGCCCACGTAGTAGTTGATGCCGAGGACGTTGTTGAAGACGTCTTCCATCTTGATGGAGAGCGCTTGGATGTGCTCGGCGGTTTTCAGATCGCCCTTCTTGAAGGCCCGATTCATCTCGCTGGCCCGCGAGTCCCAATAGTTGGCGTGGACGTGGAACGAGCCAGACGCGCCAACGTGAAGACCTTGCAAGCCTTGGCCGAAGACTTTGATGCGGTCGCCAGCGAGGGCCATGGTCCGATAGAAATTGTTGAAGTCGAACGAGCTTTCCTTGATGGCAACGACGTTGTCTATGTCAGCCAGGCGGCTCACCAACTCCGGCGTCAGCGCGTTGATGGTCGCCGACGGGATGTTGTAGAGCAGGATCGGAATCTTCACGGCGTCGGACACCGCCTGATAGTGCGAGACGATGTCCTCGACGTTCGGCTTCACGAAGAATGGCGGCAGTACCATGACGCCCGAGCAACCGGCGTCCTTGGCGGCCGCGGAGAGTTCGATGACATCCTCGGTGCGGATCGCGCCGGTGCCGGCGATGACCGGGGCCCGGCCATTGGAGGCTTCGACGCAGGCCTTATAGACACGTTTGCGTTCTTCGTTGGTCATAGCCCAGAACTCGCCAGTGCAGCCACTGGCCAAGAGGCCCGTGGCACCCACCGCCAAGCACTGCTCGACGTTCTGCTTGAAGGCCTTCTCGTCGAGCCCGCCCTTTACATCGAACGGGGTGACGAGAGCGACGCAGGGACCTTCCCAATCGACCGAACGCTTATCCATCGACGTGTTCTCCTGTTATTCGGCGACTTGAGCCAAGGCGGCAGGCGGCCTTACGCCGAAACGCTCCATGGCTTTGCGCATCGTGTTCTGGTCGGCATCACTCAAGGGGAGAAGCGGCTTGCGCGGATACCCGCCGGGACGTCCGAACAGGTTCATGGCCGTCTTGATCGCCACATAGATATTGTGGGTGCCAAGACAATTGCGCACCTCTTGCGACCGGTCCTCGAGACGGTTGGCTTCCTTACGATCGCCCTTCTTGAACGCGGCGTAGAGCGCGCAGCTTTCCTCGTCCCAATAGTTGGCGTTGACGCCGATCGTACCGGCGCCGCCGACCATCAGACCGGGAAGCCCCATGCCGAGGAGATGCGTGCGATCACCGGCCAGGGCCACCGTCCGATAGAACGTGACCAGATCGAACGAGCTTTCCTTGATCGCGACGACATTTTCGACGTCGGCGAGACGGCTCGCGAACTCTGGCGAGATCGCGTTCACGTTGGCCGAGGGGATGTTGTAGACCATGAGCGGAATCTTGACCGCGTCCGACACCGCCTGGAAGTGACCGACGATGTCGTCAGCCGAGGGCTTCACGAAGAACGGCGGCATGACCATGGCGCCGGCACAGCCGGCGGCCTTGGCCGCAGCGGTCATCTCGATCGTCTCATCGGTGCGGATCGAGCTGGTTCCGGCGACCACCGGCACCCGGCCGCGGGCGGCATCGACGCAGACCTTGAAGAGCCTCGTCCGCTCTTCGTTGGTCATCGCCCAAAACTCGCCAGTGCAGCCGCTGACGAGAAGACCCGTGACGCCGTTGCGGATCACGAGTTCGACGTTGCGACGGAACCCGGCCTCGTCGATGGCGCCCTTCTGATCGAAGGGCGTCACCAGCGCGACCCAGGGTCCGTGCCAATCGACGTTACGCTTGTCCATGGTCCCTGCGCTCCGTTACTCGGCAGCGGCCTAACGAACTTTGCCAATGCCGAGACGCTCGACCGCGGTGCGCAGTTCGGTCAGATGCGGCTCGCCCAACGGCTTCAACGGCGGACGGACATAACCACCCGGCAAGCCCAGCATGTTCATGATGGCCTTGGTCGAGCAGTACATGTTGCGGCCGTTGGCGGTGATGAGGATCCGGATCTCGCTGGCGATCCGCTGGAGCTGCATGGCGCGAACCATGTCCCCCTTCTTCACGCTCTCGTACATTTCGAGCGAGCCTTGCGCCCAGAAGTTCGGGACCGTGTCGACGAAGCCCGGCGCGCCCATGCTCATGGCGGCCACGCCATAGAGCGCGATCGGCCCGAGCATCACATGGATGCGATCACCGGCCAGCGCCATCGTCCGGTAGAAGTTGTTGAAGTCGCCCGAGCTCTCTTTGATCGCGACGACCGTGTCGAGATCGGCGAGCCGCGACACCATCTCCGGCGTCAGCCCGTAACCGGCATTGGCCGGGATGTTGTAGAGCATGATCGGGATCTTCACGGCGTCCGCGACCGCCTTGTAGTGCGCGAAGACATCGTCCATGGACGGCTTGACGAAATACGGCGGCAGGATCATGACGCCCGCGGCGCCGATTTCCTTGGCATAGGACGCGAGTTCGATCACGTCTTCGGTGCGGATCGCGCCGCAGCCCGGAATGACCGGAGCCCGGCCCTTGGCCGCGTCGACGCAAATTTTCATGACCTTTTTGCGCTCGGCCATGCTCTGCGCCCAGAACTCGCCGGTACAGCCGTTGGGGACTAACCCCGTCATGCCGTTGCTGATGCAGATGTCGACGTTGCGGCGATAGGCCGCTTCATCGATGGCCCCCTTGGCGTCGAAGGGGGTGACGAGGGCCGGCATCGGCCCTTTCCAATCAACGGATTTCTTGTCCACGGCGGTTCTCCCAATGGCTTGAAATAAGCGCTTTGAGACTATCATGATTTCCAAAGCCTCGTGGAGTCTGAAAGGAGCGCCGCCTTCGGGATTTCGCGGCTTCTCGTTTCGGTCTAAAGTGCGCCCCGTCGCGAACCAGAAATAGGACAACACGAATGCCCGCAGGTCCGTACGCCGGCGATCTGTCGCCGAAAGAGGCGTGGGATTTGCTCGCCAAAGAGCCCGGTGCCCGCCTAGTCGACGTCCGCACGGACGCCGAATGGGCCTTTGTCGGCGGCCCCGATACCGCGCCGCTTGGCAAGCCCACCGAACGCATTTCCTGGCAAGTTTCCCCGGCCATGGCCATCAATCCAGACTTCGCCGACCAAGTTGCCGCATCGGCGGCCGACAAGTCGCAGCCGATCTTGTTCCTATGCCGCAGCGGCGCGAGGTCGCGCGATGCGGCCATCGCGCTGGCTCAGGCCGGCTTCACGCGCTGTTACAATATCGCCGATGGCTTTGAAGGTCCGATGGACCCGGCCAGTCACCGCGGTGCGGTCTCGGGCTGGAAAGCCTCCGGCCTTCCCTGGAAGCAATCTTAGAACCCTCGCGAGGACCCATGAACGACACATCCCAGAAGACCCGCTCGACGCTCGCCTATCCGAAGTTCCGCAAGCACTTCACGGAGTTCATCGGGATCGGCGCGAACGACCATTTATGGGTCGATGGCTGCGACACGGTCGAACTGGCCGAGCGTTACGGAACGCCCCTCTACGTCACCAGCGAGAGCCAGTTCCGCCACAACTATCGGGGCTTCTACGACGCGTTCGCCAAGCTCTATCCGCAGGTCCAGGTCCTGTTCGCGAACAAGTGCAATAATTCGCTCGCCGTTCGCCACATCATGAATCAGGAAGGCGCCGGCGGTGACGCTTTCGGCGTCAACGAAATGTACTTCGCGCTGCTCACCGGCATGGACGGACGCAAACTCGTTCTCAACGGCTCCAATAAGGATGCCGCCGAGATCGAGATGGCGGTTCGCAACCGGGTCTGCGTCAACATCGACGCCATGGACGAACTCGACATCATCGCTGCGACCGCCGAGCGGCTCGGCATCGACGCCGAAGTTGGTGTCCGTCTGAAGCTCGATCTGAAGCCGCTTGAGAACCGCTTCGCTACCGAGCTGCACGGTCCGGGAAGTCTTGCCGAGCAGGGCCGCGATCACAAATGGGGCATGCCCTACGCCCAGACTGTCGAACTCATCAAGAAGATCCAGAAGATCAAGCGGCTGCATCCGGTCGAGGTCAGCTATCACCTGAGCCGGATGGACAACAAAGCCGACGACTTCGCGGTCATGGCCCGCGAAATGGTCCAATGGGTCGCCAAGCTACGCGACGACACCAGCTGGACGGCGTCGTGGATCGATCTCGGCGGCGGATGGGCGACGGGTCGGCCCGAGAAGACCGGCCCCGATGGCGCGGACGATGATTCGACGCCGAGCTACGACGAGTACGCCGAAGCCGTCTGCACGGCGATCAAAGACGAGTGCAAGAAACTGAATCTGAAACTGCCGGGCATCAAGATCGAGCCCGGTCGCGCCGTCGCCGCGAAGTGCGGCATCCTTATCGGACGCGTCGGCGCCGTCAAAGAATGGCCGGAGCGGAAGAAGAAGTGGGTGAATCTGGACGCGAGCGCCACCAACCATCTGTTCCCGGCGGCGTCGCAGCACTGGTACTACCACGCCGTCGTCGCCAACAAAGTTTCGGCGCCGCTGGCCGATCCCGTCGACATCGTCGGACCGCTCTGCACGCCTGACATTCTCGCCAGCCAACGGGCGATGCCGAAGATGGTCCGTGGCGATCTTGTGGCGTTCCTCGATGCCGGCAGCTACGCCGAGCCGCGGGTGTCGAGCTTCAACGCCCAGCTTAAGCCGGCGACAGTTATGGTCTCCGGTGGTTCGGCCTTCGTCACCACCGAACGCGAGCGTCTGTCCGACGTTCTCGGCCGCTACCGGGTGCCGTCTCATCTGATCGAGGCGAGCTTTGGCCGCGACACGTCCATCGGCTGATCCGAAGGGACGAGCGACGATGATCGGACGCCTGCTGGTTGGTTCGATCCTCGCCGCAACTCTGCTCGGAGCCGTTAGCGCCCAGGCTATCGACGAGCCCGACGCCCGCCATCTGTTGCTGCGCACTGGCTTTGGGGCTTCGCCCGAAGCCGTTGCCGCGCTTCGTCCTCTCGATCGCCGCGCCGCCGTCGCCCGCATTCTCGACGGCGTGCGGGTCGAAGCCGCGACCCCGCCTCCGGTTTTCGTTCGCGGTCTGCGCCCCGACTGGCAAACGCACTGGAAAGAGCCCGACGAGACGATCAAGCAGACGTTCAACCGGGCCCGCGACGCCGAGATCGTCGAGCTCAAAGCCTGGTGGTACGCCGAGATGATCACAACGCCGTCGCCGCTGACCGAGCGGATGACGCTGTTCTGGCATAACCATTTCACATCGAGCATGGACAAGGTCCGGGCCCCGGACCTGCTCCACACACAAAACGCTCTGCTGCGTCGTCACGCCACCGGCAGCTTCCGCGACATCCTGCACGCCGTCGCCAAAGATCCGGCGATGGTCAAATACCTCGACAACACGCAAAACAAGAAAGGTGCGGCGGTCGAGAACTTCGCCCGTGAGCTTCTTGAACTTTTCACCCTTGGCGAAGGTCACTACGGCGAGACCGACATCCGGGAAGCGGCCCGCGCCTTCTCCGGCTGGCAGGTCGATGAACGCACTGGTGTCTTCCGGTTCAACGCCCGCGAACACGACGACGGCGCCAAGACGGTGCTCGGTGTCAAAGGCCCGCTGAAAGGCGAAGACGTCCTCGACATCATTCTCAAGCAACCCCGCACAGCCGAGTTCATCGCCGGCAAGCTGGTGCGTGAGTTCTTGTCTGAGACGCCGGACGCTGGCTTGGTCACGCGCGTTGCGACACGCTTCCGGGACACGAACTATTCGATCCGCGCTGCGCTCCAGACCATTTTCGACTCCGATGCCTTCTGGGCCGCCGAGACGCGCGGCATCCTAATCAAATCGCCGGTCGATCTGGTCGTCGGCACGATCCGCACTCTCGATCTTCCCATCGCCGATTTGCGATCGCTGATCGAGCCCGGCCGGCGGATGCGCCAGGACATTTTCAATCCTCCGAACGTGCGCGGCTGGCCAGGCGGCACGAACTGGATCAGCACCTTCACCTTGATCGAGCGGCGCTCGGCCCTCGCCAAAATCCTCAACAACGACATGGGGCCGCTGCAGAACTCCATGACCATGATGATGGCCAGCGACGCGACGACCGGGCCGGCCTGGTCGGCACGTGGCCGCGGTCTCGATGCGTGGCTGAGTAATCACCCGAATATCGCCGCGGCGGCGGGTCCGATGGAAATGGCCTTGCTGTCGGTCCAGGCCGTCAACGGAACCGACGCCGATGTCGACAGCCGGGCGATGATCGAGCGTCTCGTCCTCGATCCCGCCTATCAGATGAAATAGCGACCATGTCCATGGACCGACGCCGATTCCTCACCCAAGCCAGTCTGTGGAGCCTCGCCGGGATTCTGCCCGCGGGCTGCACGACGCCGCGACTGGGCGCCGAAGCCGATCAAAGCAACATTCTGGTTCTGGTCGAACTCAACGGTGGCAATGACGGTCTCAACACCGTCGTGCCCTTCGCCGATCCGACCTACGCCAAGCTCCGCCCCCGGATCGGCATCAACCCCGATCAGGTCGTCCGCCTCGACGACCGTCTGGGCCTTCATCCCGGCCTAGCCCCACTCAAGACGGCGTGGGATGCCGGCGAGATGGCTATCATTCTCGGCGTCGGTTATCCCGATCCGAACCTGTCGCATTTCCGCTCGATCGAGATTTGGGACACGGGCTCCGACTCTTCGGAGTTTCTCGCCGCCGGCTGGACGGCCCGCGCCGTCACCGGACGCGGCGGACGACGCACCGCTGACGGAATCGTTTTGGGCCGCCCCTACGTCGGGCCCTTGGCCGGCTCCGGAACCCGCACCATCGTCATGGAAAGCGCCGGCGAATTCGCCAACGCGGCGCGGCGCGTCACTTTGCCGGCCAGCGCGCCGGCCAATCCACTGCTCGCTCATGTCGTCGCGACGCAGACCGAAATCCGCAAAGCCGGCGACGACATCTATTTCAAGTTGCAGCGTCCCATGCCCGGCCTGCGCGCCGAGTTTCCACGCACCGGCATCGGCTGGCAGCTCAGCAATGCGGCGCTCCTGATCGCCTCCGACGTCGACGTTCCGGCGATCAAGGTCTCGCTCGGCGGCTTCGACACCCACACCAACGAGCGCAACACCCACGACCGGCTGATGCGCGAGCTGGGTGACGCCCTGGCCGCTTTCCGCGCCGCCATGATCGAGCGCTTGATGTGGCATCGCGTCACGGTGGTCACCTATTCCGAGTTCGGCCGCCGCGTCGCCGAGAACTCCGGCCAAGGCACCGACCACGGCACAGCAGCGCCCCATTTCGTCCTCGGCAAAGCCATCAAAGGCGGCTTTTACGGCCAGCAGCCGCGACTCGACGACCTGGCCGGCGGCAACTTGCGGTTCGCCGTCGACTTCCGCAGCGTCTACGCGACGCTGGTCCGGCGATGGTGGAACGGCGACGCCGTCGGCGTTTTTGGCCGGCGCTACCCCGAGGTCGGCTTCTTCGGCTAAGCGTGTCGTCGACGTGTGGCTAGGCCGGCTGGCATTTGCTAGACTTCGAGTCGATCATGGCGCTGCCGCAAGACTGGGAAATCAACACCAAGGTTCAGCCGAAGCCCGAAAGCTACGCGTTCGATCTTGATCGCGCGTTGATGTCGGTCGTTTCCCTTCGCGCCCAAATCCACGACGACGCCTTCACGGCGCAGGTTCTTGGCACGGTGCGCGATGGCAACGCCGTCCTCGTCGGCAACTCGGGCCTCGCCATCACCGTCGGCTATCTCATCACCGAAGCCGAGACCGTTTGGCTGGTGAGTCACAGCGGCAAGGTCGCGCCCGGCCACGTCGTCGCCTCCGATTCCGAGACCGGCTTCGGCCTGGTCCAGGTCCTTGGCACGCTCGATGCGGTGCCGCTCGAATTCGGAAGCTCGGCAGATCTGCGCATCGGTGATCCGGTCGTCGTCGCCGGCGCCGGCGGTCGTCGCCGCTCGGTCGCGGCCAGCGTCATCGCCAAGCGCGAGTTCGCTGGTTACTGGGAATACCTACTCGACGAAGGTCTATTCACCGCGCCGCCGCACCCGAACTGGGGCGGCACAGCGTTGATCGGCGCCGACGGCAAGCTGGCCGGTATCGGCTCGCTATTCATTCAGCAAGCCCACGGCGGCGAAGCCGCCGTCGACGGCAACATGATCATTCCGATCGATATTCTGAAACCGGTCTTGGACGACCTCCAGACCATGGGCCGGATCAACAAGTCACCCCGACCGTGGCTCGGCCTGTACACGACCGAGAATGACGATCGCTTGGTCGTCGCCGGCGTGGCCCGCGGTGGGCCGGCCCAAAAGGCCGACGTTCGCACCGGCGACATGGTCATGGCGGTCGGCGGCGAGCCGGTTCGCGGCCTGGCGTCGATGTTCCGCCGGATTTGGTCCTTGGGCTCGGCGGGCGTGCACGTACCGATGACGGTGTTGCGTGACGGCGTGCCGGTGGAGATCGACGTTCGCTCCGGGGCACGTGGTGACTTCCTCAAGGCGCCGCGCCTGCACTGACACCCGGCATCCCGGGACCCACACCATGATCCTTGCGACGATACGAGTTGGAGCGGCGAGTTGTGTTCTCGCGCTGCTGAGTGCGTGCGCGGGTACGCCCGATCTCGAAGCGACGCATCGCGAAGGTCTCGCCCTCTATCAAGCGGGACAGTACGCGGAAGCGGCGGCGCGCTTCGAGCAAGCGCTCGACGTCGGTGAAAAGCAGCTCGGCCGCGATCACGTGACGACGGCGAGCCTGCTCGGCAATCTTGCCGAGACCTATCGCAGCCAAGGCCGCTATGCCGAAGCCGAGCCGCTGTTGCGCCGCGCCGTGACGATCATCGAGACCAGCCAAGGCCGCAATCACCCGTCGCTCATCCTTGTCCTGAACAGCCAAGCGGCGATCTATGTCGCCCAGGGCCGTTACTCCGACGCGGAGCCGCTGCACAAACGAGCGCTAGGAATCGCTGAAACGGCGCGCGGACAGGACCATCCGGATGTTGCTCAGAGTTGAATGCCCTGGCGCTGCTCTATCAGGCGCAGCGTCGCTACGCCGAAGCCGAGCCCTATTTCGCGCGGGCTCTGGAGATCAACGAAAAGGCCTTGGGGTCGCAGCACGCCAACGTCGCCGCCAGCCTGAACAATCTCGGCATGGTGCGTCGTGCCCAAGGCCGGCCCGCCGAGGCGGAGCCGCTGTTCCAGCGTGCCGTCGCCATCGACGAGAAAGTGCTGAGCGCCAACCACCCGTCGCTGGCAACGAGCCTCAACAATCTCGCCGGCATCTACGCCGATCAGCGCCGTTACGCCGACGCCGAGCCCTTATTCAAACGCTCGCTCGCCATCAACGGGTCGGCCTTGGGCCGCGATCATCCCTTGGTCGCAACCAGCTACAACAATCTTGCGATGATCTATCAGGCGCAGCGTCGCTATGGCGAAGCCGAACCGCCGATGAAACAAGCCTTGGCCATTCTCGAAAAGACCTTGGGGCGCGATCACCTAGACGTGGCGAGCGCACTGGAAAACTATGCGGCGCCAATGCGGAACATGAACCGCAATGCCGATGCTCAAGCGCTCGATATTCGGATCAAAGCGATCCGGGCCCGGACGACGCGATAACGGTTAGGCCGGCACCAAGCGGGTGCCGAACCGGTTCTGGCGCAAGACCAGCCAGCCGACGATAGACAGATTAGCGGCGTTGAAGACGAGTCCGACCACGAAGGCCGGTCGATAGACCGAGAGTGCGTCGAAGATCGCGCCGCCAAGCCAGCCGCCGATCGCCATGCCGAGCGTTCCGAACATATAGACGACGCCGATCCGCCAGCCGATCTCGCTTGCCGGATACAGATCGCGAACCACGATCGTGTAGCTCGGGATGACGCCGCCGAAAGCGAACCCGAAGAGGATCGAAACGATATACAGACCGATCAGATTCTCGACGCCGAGGTAAGCGAACAAGACGATGCCTTGGCCGAGGACGCCGAGGAACAGCGTCTTCAATCCGCCGAGGCGATCGCACATCGCGCCCCAGAACAGCCGCCCGACGAAGGCCGAAGCCAAAAGAAGCGATAGAAGTTCTGCGGCCCGCGCTGCTGAATGTCCGAGATCCGTGGCGTGCGCGACCACGTGAACGATCGGCATCGCCATGGCGATGCAGCAGCCGACGATGGCGAGCGACAGCGCCCCGAGAACGACGACAGACGGCAGACCCAGAACGCGGCCGTCGGCGTCCTTGCGAAGGATCTCAGGCAGCGGAACCGGTGGGGTCGCCCGCAAGACGAAGGCGAGCGGCACGACGATAGTGACGCAAACGATGGCGAAGGCCGTGAATGTCGTCGGCCAGCCCCAGGTCTCGATGCCGTAGCGAAACAATGGCGGCCACAACGCACCGCCCAGTCCCTGCCCGCTCGCCGCCGTCGCGATGGCGATGCCGCGGCGGCGATCGAACCAGCGCGTTATGTTGGCGAGTAGCGGCGCGAACAACGCACCGTTTCCGAAGAAGCCGATCAAGACGCCGTGCGCGGCAAGATAGACCCACTCGTCGCGAGTGTGGGCGATGACCAGCGAGCCCAGCGCGATGGACACGCCGGCGATGACGGCCGGCCATGCCGCGCCGACTTTGTCCGACCAGCGTCCGAGGACAATGCCGCCCAAGCCCATGCCGCCGATTGCCAAGCTGTAGGCGAGCGACGGAACCGATCGCGGCCAACCGAGATCGGCGGCGATCGGCTTCATACCGACGATGGTCAGATAGGTCCCGCCGGCGCCGGTCAGCATGATCGCGACCGAGACCCAGACGATGACCCAACCGAAGGGTCGTTCGATGCTGTCGTTCGTCATGACGGCCGCCGTTCGGGACGGACCGGCCGCGTCATCGCGTTTGGCGACGTCGGCCTGCTAAGGTCACGTAAGGGCGGACTTCGATCTATCGCTGAGATTTCCAACGATCGCGGCGACGACACCGCCGATCATGAGAATCCAATAGAGCCAGAGCGGATGGTTGGTGTGCAGGACGATGTCCTTCGGCGCGTTGGGCGGCGGGTTGCCGACATAGGGACCCATCGGCCCGACGTAATAGAGCACGACCATGAAGACGACGACCACGATGGGTCCGCCCCACTTCAATGCGTTGACCAGGCCCTTCGACATTTCGATGTCTCCTCGCCGCGGCGCAATTGTCAGCCGATTTCCGCCAGATTGCGCGTTCGGCCACACCGGCGCAAGCGCGGCGTCGTGCCCCTCGCGGGTGGCGTGCTTGTTCCCGATGGTAGGGGTCTCTATCATGCTGAGGATGACTAAGCCCCTGATGGCCGTGGTCTTGATTGCCGCCACCGTCGCCGCCTTTGCGCCGGAATTGTCGGTCGCGGCCGGAACGGTCACGCGCTACGTCATCGACAGCTATACCCTGATGTATATCGACACCGAGAGCATGCTGCTCGCCTGCCTCTAGGCAGGCGCACGTCATCGTTCATCCCAGGCCGCGAGGTATCGCCATGCGCCACACGATTCACAAGAAGCATCACCACTACGGCTGGGACAACTCGCTAACGCCAGTCATGACGGTAGCGCCGGGCGACGTCGTCGAGTTCGAGACCTTCGACGCGTCGGGTGGACAAATCACCGCCAACACCAAGCCCCAAGACCTGCATCACCTCGATTGGTCGAAAGCCAATCCGACCACCGGACCGGTTTATATCGACGGCGCCATGCCCGGCGACGCGATCAAGGTCTCGATGCTCGACTACACATTGTCCGGTCAAGGTTTCACGGCGGTCATTCCAGGCTTCGGACTTCTCGCCGACGACTTCAAGGATCCGGCGATCCAATTCTGGAAATACGCCACCGACGGCAAGAGCCCAGCAGCCTACGGACCGGGCGGCCGCGTTCCGTTGAAGCCCTTCGTCGGCACCATCGGCTTGGCACCGGCCGAAGCCGGACGGCACTCGGTCGTTCCGCCGCGACGGGTCGGCGGCAACATGGACTTCCGCGATCTCGGCGCTGGCAGCGAGCTGTATTTGCCGGTCGAGGTCAAAGGCGGTCTCTTTTCGTTGGGCGACTCCCACGCCGCCCAGGGCGACGGTGAAGTCTGCGGCTCGGCTCTCGAAAGCCGCCTCGACGTCACCGTCAAATTCGAACTCATCAAAGGCGGCGCGCCGCGCTTCCCGCGCATGGTGACGACCGGCCCCGTAACCCGGCATCTCGACGCCAAGGGCTACGAAGTGACCACGGGCATCGGCCCCGATCTGATGGAAGGCGCCAAGAACGCCGTCCGCGGCATGATCGATGTCCTGACCGCCCAGCACGGGATGTCGCCCGAAGACGCCTACATGCTCTGCAGCGTCTGCGCCGATCTTCGGATCAGCGAGATCGTCGACAAGCCGAACTGGGTCGTCTCCATGTACTTCCCGCGGATCGTGTTCGACTAGACTCGTTCGAAAACCGCGAATTTCCGCGTCGCGGACGCCGTGCGCGGCCAGTCCGTGCAGCGCGCTTTGGCGGCGTCCTCGGCCAGCGCCGCCGCCGCCGATCCGGCGCTGGCCGAGCTCGTCCGTCGCGAGCGGGATGCCCAGAAGCAAGCCGCGGCTTTCCAGGGCATGCTGACGCTGACTCTCTCGAACCCCGACTTGTCGCAGGACGGGCAAGCCGCGATCCGATTGCGCACCAACATCGATCAATTGCGCACTGCGCGCGCCGCCATTCGCGAAGAGATCGAGCGGCAGTTTCCCGATTACGTGAACCTGATCGATCCGCGCCCGGCTACCGTCGATCTAGTACAGCGTCACTTGAAGCCCGGAGAGGCCTTGATCTCGACCTACGTCGGCCGTGATCGCCTGTTCGTCTGGGCGGTCCCGGCGTCGGGGCCAGTCGCCTACGCGGCCACGACCATTCCACGCGGCCAGATCGAGGGCATGGTCGCTAAGCTGCGCACAGCGCTTGATCCCTACGCGCCGACGCTGGGCGACTTGCCGGCTTTCGACGTGGCTCTGGCGGCGCGGCTCTATCAAATGGTTTTGAAGCCGGTCGAGGCCGGATGGAAAGACGCCAAGCAGATCTTCGTCATCCAACACGGCGGGCTCGCGCAGATTCCATTCTCGCTTCTGGTCACCGAGTCCACCGCCGCCGCCACGCCGGTCGACGGAGCGCCGCTGTTCTCCGAGTACAAGACCGTGCCGTTCCTGGCGCGCCGCGTCGGCGTCACACAACTGCCGTCGGTGAATGCACTGGCAACGTTGCGCACCCTGCCGCCGGCGCCGAAGCCGTCTCCGGCCTTGGCCGCGCCTTCTTCTATGCCGGAACGCGCGCCCTGCTCGTCTCCAACTGGCCGGTCGAAACGACCTCGGCGCGGACGTTGACCACCGACATCTTCCGCCGCCAGGCCGACAATCCGACCA
>SHVU01000026.1 GCA_009691105.1 Rhodospirillales bacterium | reverse complement strand
TGGGACCGGTCAAAGCCACGCCGTAAGCATTGGCCGTCGTCGTCAGGTTCGTGGCCGCCAGATTACCGGCACCGCCGCCGTTCCGCCGGTCTTGGCGAGGACGAACGTTCCGAGGTTTGCGGCCGAGGCGATCGTCGCGATTCCCGAGCACTGGATCGTCAAGTCCCGACCGTTGCCCGTCACCGCGCCCGTCGTGATCGAGCCCGTGCCGACGTTCATAACCGTATTGGCGTTCAACGCGATGGCACCGGTGGTTAGCGCCGTGTTGGTCGTTCCAATGGTGCCACCGAGGCTGACGACGCCGCCAACGCTGGTCGTGTTGAGACCGGCCGTGACGGTTGTCGTATCACCCGAGGCATTACCCAACTGGAGACTGCCGGTATTGGCAAGACTTGCGCTGCCGGCAATCACGCCGTCCAGGAACGCGACGTTGGCGACCGTTCCCGACAAGGTCACGGCGCCCGAGACTGTCACGATCGAAGAATTGGCCAGAGTCAGCGCGCCCGCGGTGAGCGATCCTTGGAAAGCGACATCGCCACTGGTGTTGGCCGTCACGGTGCCAAGACGCGTACCGGTTGAACCGATATTACCGGCAACCGTGATATCGCCCGCACCGGCTTGCAGGCTCAGATTCAGCGCGGCGGCACTGCCCGTGATGTCTCCGATAAGCCCAATGTCGCCGCCCGCGGTCGTGATGATGAGATTGGCGGTGATTTGGACTTGGCCGTCGAAGGTCACATCCTGACCGGTGGTCGTGACATCTCCGGCGATGGCGATGGTTCCATTGCCGCCGTTGATGGTCGTGTCGTTAGCGAACAGACCGGCGGTAATGGCATTAACCGTTGTCGTTACCGTGCTGTCGTCACGACCGAAGGTTGATCGGCCCCCATTAGGTGGTCCAGTTTGAATGTTAGTGCATTGCTTCCTCCTTCGCCATTGCCGGCTGGAGGTGGAGCGTAGCGGAACCGGAAGGCGGCAATGGCGGCGTCGCGGTTTCCGGGGCCGGTGGTCGGTAGCCGAGGCTGCTGTGCGGGCGACGTCGCGGGCCAGCCGCCGCGCCGCCTCGTGAATGGTTTTCAGCGCCGCGACGGTTCTGTCGCCGACCCCATCGACCGACTTGAGCTCGGCTGGATCGGCGGCGATGACGGCCGCGAAGGAACCGAAGCGCCGCAACAGGGCCTTGGCGAGCGGCTTCATGTCCTTCCGCGGCTTGGCCTGGAACAGGAACAGCTCGAGAAGTTCGTAATCTGGAAGGGCTTCGGGGGCTGCGAGAAAACGCTCGCGCAAGCGGGGACGATGGCCGGCGTGGTCGGCCGCGTCGGCCATTACGCAAACGGCGGCTGATGCAGACCCGCCGGCGACAAGGTGAAGACCTCGTAGCCGGTCGCCGTCACGCCGATGGAATGCTCGAACTGCGCCGACAACGAACGGTCCTTGGTCACCGCCGTCCACCCGTCGGCGAGAATCTTCACGTCCGGATCGCCTAGATTGATCATCGGCTCGATGGTGAAGAACATGCCTTCGCGCAGCGTCGGGCCTTCGCCGGGATCGCCGAAATGCATGATGTTCGGCGCGTCGTGGAAAATGCGGCCCAATCCGTGCCCGCAAAAATCGCGGACCACCGAATAGCGATGCGACTCGGCGTAGGTCTGAATGGCGTGGCCGATGTCGCCGACGGTCGCGCCGGGCTTCACCGCTTCGATTCCGCGCCACATCGACTCGAACGTGACATCGACGAGGCGTTTTCCTTTCACGCCGATCTTGCCGACGAAAAACATGCGGCTCGTATCGCCGTGCCAACCGTCCAGGATGACGGTGACGTCGATGTTCACGATGTCGCCGTCCTCGAGCCGTTTATCGCTGGGAATGCCGTGGCAGACGACATGGTTTGGCGAGGTGCAGATCGACTTCGGAAAACCGCGATAGCCGAGCGGCGCCGCAATGCCGCCGTGACTGACGATGAAATCGTGGCAGGCCTTGTCGAGGGCTGCCGTGGTCACGCCTGGCACCACGGCCGGCGTGATGAAGTCGAGCGTCTCCGCCGCCAGGCGGCCAGCCCGACGCATCCCCTCGAACTCCGCGGGGCCGTGAATCTTGATGGAGCGGCTTTCGGCCGTGACCGTTCCTCTCTGCATCACCGCGACCTCTGACGTCGGCGACCGACCGCAACCGGCGCGGCGTCGCCTGTAGGTACCGGATCGAGTTCGAGACGCGTCACGATCTCGATCCCGGCCGGCGAAATATCGCACCGATAGACGAGAACTTCCACCCCCGCCCGCATGGCCCGAAAGAGACCGTCCGCATAGGTCGGATCGATGTCATGGGCGATGGTCAAGCGCTCGCAATCGGGTCGTTGAACAAGATAGAACGCGACAGCGCGTTTGCCAGCCCTGACGACCGCCGACAGCTCCTCGAGATGACGGGCGCCGCGCGTCGTCACTGCATCGGGGAATTCGGCCGGCGAGCCGGGCTCGGTCCCGCGGCGCATCGTTACGCTCTTGATCTCGACGTAGCAGGGCGGACGGTCCGGAGCTTCGAGAACCAGATCGACCCGCGATGCTTCGCCGTAGGCGACCTCGCGCCGGATGGTCGGATAGCCCGTAAGCTCGGGGATCGCGCCGGCAGCGATCGCCGCTTCGACGAGACGGTTCGGCCGGCTGGTGTTGATGCCGACCACGGCGCCGCCGATCTCGATCAGTTCCCAGGTGTAGCGAAGCTTGCGGGTGGCGCTCGCCGAGTCCCAGAGCCACACCGGCGCCTCGGGCACATTCACCGACAGCATCGAACCCGGGTTGGGACAATGGGCGACGATGACCTCGCCCGAGCCGAGCCGCACATCCGACAGAAAGCGTTTGTAGCGGCGGACCAAACGGCCGGGGACGAGAGGCGGATCGTATTTCATGATCGTGGCTTGCCAGGCTGTGCGGCTTCACCCGCGGGAATTTCGGCCGAGCCCAAAGCCGTGGCCAGGCGTGTCGTGGCGCTGCCCGGGGCCAGCGGTTGTTGTTGCGACGGATGCGGCGCCCAGCCGCTCAAGTAGACGACCTCGAAGGTTGCGCCGATACGGCCGCCGGCATCCGCGAACTTCGTTCTGTAACGATCCACTGCCGCCAGAAGCGTCGAGCGTCGCGACCACGACTTGCGGCGTTCGATCAGCGCGTTGGTCTCACCCATGCCGCGCAGATCGGACATCAAGCGAAACGCATCGGGATAGGACACGGTCAGCGTATCGGCGTCGGCAACGGTGAGCGCGAAGCCGGCGCGTGGCAAGAGATTGCCGACTTCGCGCAGATCGGCGAACGGCGAGACGCGGGGACTGAGCCCGCCTTCCAGTTCGATCTCTACCTCGGCGAATGCAGCGCGCAGTTCGTTCAAGGTCGCGCCGCCCAGCATGGCGCCGAGGAACAAACCGTCGGCTTCCAGAGCAAGACGCACTTGAACGAGAGCGCCTGGCAAATCGCCGGCCCAATGCAGATCGAGAAGACTGAGGACAAGATCGAAGCTGCGATCGCGGATCGGCAAGCGCTCGACGTCGGCGGCCAAGGCCGGAACACCGGCCTGGCGCGCCTGTTCGGTCGAGCGGTCCAGGACGACGACGGTTTCGATGCTGCTGTCGAAAGCGCGGAGGGCCTCGACCATTACCCCGCCGCCGCCAAGAATAAGGACGCGCCGAAACCGCCGTTTGACGTCGGCAAGCCGGTCGAACAGCCGCGCCGCGACCTCGCGTCCCAAGAAATCATGGTCGCCCGGCCGACGAGCGGCCCGGTCGCGATGCTTGCGCAGCGCAGTGCGATCGAAAAGCGCGAAGGAGTCGGTCACGAAGGGCGTTCCCGTAAACATCTCATAACAGGGTCATGATCATGACGCCCAAGCCCCGACTTGGAAACCGCCTCGCCGCGCCATGAGCGCCCTCGCCCAATTGTCCGTGCCGGCGATGCTGCGCCGCTTGGCGCGGGCCGGGCTGGACGTGCTGCTGCCGCCGCTGTGTCTCGGCTGCGAGATAGAAGTCGATGCGCCGGGAACACTCTGCGCAACATGCTGGAACAGCTTGCGGTTCATCGCCACGCCGAGTTGCGCCACCTGCGGCTTGCCCTTCGCCGTCGATGCCGGCGTCGGATTGCTCTGTGCGCCCTGCATCCAGGATCCGCCTCGGTTCGATCGAGCCCGCTTGGTGTTCATCTACGACGAGACCGGACGACGGCTCGTCCTCAAGTTCAAGCATGGCGATCGCACCGACGCTGCGCCGGCCTTCGGAGCTTGGCTGGCCCGCGCCGGAGCCGAGCTGACCGCCGACGTCGACTGCGTCGCGCCGGTGCCGCTGCATTGGACGCGGCTGTTTGCGCGCCGCTACAACCAAGCCGCGTTGCTGGCCCACGTTGTCGGAGCGCATCTCGGGATTCCGGTGATCCCCGATCTCCTGACACGCAAACGCCGCACCCCATCCCAGAGCCGGCTGTCGCGCGACGCCCGACGCCGGAACGTCGCCTGGGCATTTGCCGTTACGCCCGCCCGGAGCGAACAACTGCGCGGCTGGCGCATCCTTCTGATCGACAACGTCTACACCACGGGCGCGACGCTCGGCGCCTGCAGCCGGGTCCTCAAGGATGGCGGCGCGTCGGCCGTCAAGGCCCTGACCCTGGCCCGGGTGGTCGCCGAGGACCTTTGATCCGGGCCGAAAAGCACCATATATATTCGGAACCGGTCCAATCGGCCGGCACAGGATGATGCCGATGGCTCATGTTGAGATCTATTCATCGCCCTATTGCGGCTATTGCCACCGCGCCAAGAAGCTCTTGAGCGCGAAGGGCGTGACGTTCACCGAGATCGACGTGATCGAGCACCCCGAGCGCCGACCCGAGATGGTGAAGCGCGCCGGCGGGCGAACCACCGTGCCGCAAATCTTCATCGACGGCGTCCACGTCGGGGGTTCGGACGATCTGCAGGCGCTCGATGCTCGGGGCGGTCTAGATCCGATGCTCAAACAGGCCGCCGCATCCTAAACGTGCATCCATGATCGTCTATCAACTCACGTGCGCCGACGGCCACGAGTTCGAATCCTGGTTCCGGGACGGCGCGACCTTTGATCGCCAAGCCCGCGCCGGGAAAGTCGATTGCCCCACCTGCGGCTCGACCAAGATCGCCAAAGCGCCGATGGCGCCGAAGCCGCTCAAGCGCGGCGGCGCCGAAGCCCGGGCCCGCGAGTTGGCGGTCGAAATGCGCAAGGCCGCCGAAACGGTCCGCGCCCACGTCGAGAAGAATTGCGAATATGTCGGGCCACGCTTCCCCGAAGAAGCCCGCCGCATCCACTACGGCGAAAGCAAAGAGCGCGGGATTTATGGCGAGGCCTCCGACGAGGCTGCTACCGAACTGGCCGAAGAAGGAATCTCGGTGGCGCGGGTTCCGTGGCCGAATCGCAAGTCGAACTAATCAGCCGCTAGTTCTTCACCCCATAGACGAAGTAGTTCACCGACGGATCGGGCTCGAGAACCCATTCGCCGGTCAGCGAGCGAAAACCAAGCCCGTGCACGTCGACCGGAACGATCCCGGCGGCGCGCAGATGTTTTCCGAGCTCCGACGGTTTCAGGAACTTGTTCCAGTCGTGGCTGCCGGCCGGGAGCCAGCCGAGCACGTATTCAGCGACAATCTTTCCGAGAAGCAACGACCGCAGCGTCCGATTCAGCGTCGAGACGATCATCGCCCCGCCGGGACGAAGCAACCGCGCGATCGCGTCGACGAAGGCCTGCGGCTCGGTGGCATGCTCGATGACCTCGAGCGCCAGCACGGCGTCGAACCCTTCGGCTTCGGACTCCAAGTCCTCGGGCGCGGCGACGCGATAATCGATATCGAGACCCGAGGTCTTGGCATGAGCCTTGGCGATGCCGATGCTCTCGGCCCCGGCGTCGATGCCGACGACCTTGGCCCCTAAGCGCCGTAAAGCTTCCGACACCAAGCCGCCGCCGGCGCCCACATCAAGGATGCGAAGGCCTTTCAGCGGCGCTTTGCCGGTGGCCGGACGATCGAAATGCCCGCTGAGGCGGTCGCGGACGTACTCCATCCGCACCGGATTGATGCGATGCAGCGGCTTAAACGGGCCGTCCGGGTCCCACCAGGCATCGGCGATGGCCGTGAATTGGGCGACCTCGTCCGGCGCGGCCGTCGAAGCCGGCCGAGTGGTGGATCGCGTCCGGGCCCGGGATTGCCTAGCCATGGAATTTAAGAGTATGAATGCGCCGCCAAGCGGCCGCAACTGGCCCCCGCCCTGGCACCCTCGGCCCGCACTTCGGTCTCCTGAGACCCGGCTCCCGGTGGGATAAAGAAACCCAGCCCTGGGGCGGCACGGCGCGAGAAACGACATGGCCCGGATCGTCCAAAAATTCGGCGGAACTTCGGTCGCCGATATCCCCCGCATCGAGAACGTCGTCGCTAAGGTTAAGCGCGAGATCGACGCCGGCAATCAGGTGGCCGTCGTCGTTTCGGCGATGGCCGGCGTCACCAACCATCTCGTCGACCTGACCCGTCAGATCGACAAACTGCACGACGCCCGCGAGTACGACGTCGTCGTCGCCACCGGCGAGCAGGTGACGTCGGGCCTCTTGGCCTTGGCGCTGCAAAAGCAGGGCATCAAGGCCCGCTCCTGGCAGGGCTGGCAAATCCCGATCCGGACCGACGGCGTCCACGGCAAGGCCCGCATCGAAGCGATCGAGATCGCCGAATTCAGCCGGCGCATGGACACCGGAGAAGTCGCCGTGGTCTCGGGTTTTCAAGGCCTTGGCCCCGACCAGCGCGTGACCACGCTCGGCCGCGGTGGCTCGGACACCAGCGCCGTGGCCCTGGCCGCGGCGCTCCAGGCCGACCGCTGCGACATCTATACGGATGTCGACGGCGTCTACACGACCGATCCGCGAATCGTTGCGAAGGCGCGGAAGCTCGATAAAATCAGCTACGAAGAAATGCTCGAGATGGCCTCCGTCGGAGCCAAGGTTCTGCAAATCCGCTCCGTCGAGTTGGCCATGAAACTGGGAGTCCGGCTCCGCGTGCTGTCGAGTTTCAGCGAGGATCCGGGCACTCTTGTCGTCGGCGAGGAAGAGATCGTGGAAAAAGAACTGGTGAGCGGCATCGCCTACAGCCGCGACGAAGCCAAGATCACGTTGACCCTGGTCGCCGATCGGCCGGGAGTCGCCGCCGCGATCTTCGGACCATTGGCCGACGCCGCCATCAACGTCGACATGATCGTCCAGAACGCCTCGGGTCAGGGCAGAACCGACCTGACGTTCACCGTGATCAAGAGCGATCTCGAGCGGGCGGTGCAGGTCCTGACACAAAAGAAGCCCGAACTCGGCTTCGACGATCTCCTGTTCGATCCGAACGTCGCCAAGGTCTCGGTCATCGGCGTCGGCATGCGCAGCCATTCCGGCGTCGCGCTCGGCATGTTCCGGGCTCTGGCCGACAAAGGCATCAACATCCAGGTGATCTCGACGTCCGAGATCAAGATCAGCGTTCTGATCGCCGAGGAATACGCCGAGCTTGCGGTGCACGCGTTGCACGCGGCGTACGGTCTCGACGCCGACTAACGGCGTCTCGATGTGGCGGCGGGTCCGCGGGGCCCGCCGGGACTCGACGATCGGTTTCGGCGAGAACGCCCAGGCCCTGATATGGCTCGACGTGCCGCCCTTTCCGTTCCCCGCCGGCTTCTCGCCCGGCTTCGCGAGGTCATGGCCGGCGACGCCGCGGCCGAGGAGCGGCTTGGCCAAATCGTCAGCATCATTGCGTCCAGCCTCGCCTGCGAAGTTTGCTCGATCTACATCCGCCGCGCCGGCGACGTCCTGGAGCTGTTCGCGACCCACGGCTTGAAAGCCCAAGCCGTTCACCGGACTCGCCTTCGGCTCGGCGAGGGCCTGGTCGGTACCATTGCCGATCAAGCCCGGTCGATGGCCTTCTCCGAAGCGCAAAAGCATCCGAGCTTCGTGTTCCGGCCGGAAACCGGCGAAAAGATCTTCCGCTCGCTGATGGGCGTCCCGATCTTGCGCCGCGGCCGTGTCCTCGGCGTCGTCGCCGTGCAGAACCGCACCACGCGCACCTACCGCGACGAGGAAATCGAAACCCTCGAAACCGTCGCCATGGTGCTCGCCGAACTCATCTCGGGCGGCGAACTCGTCGGACGCGACGAATCCTTCCCAGCCGACGGTAACGCCCTTCTGCCCCTCCGCCTCGAAGGCGTCGCCCTCAATCCCGGCCAGGCGATCGGCACAGCGATCCTGCATCAGCCGCAAATCACCGTGCACCGGATCGTCGCCGACGATCCGGTCCACGAACAGGCGCGATTGCGCGAAGCCTTGGCGGCGCTGCACGGCGCTCTCGATACGATGCTGGCCGATTCCGCGGTCGCCGATCCGGGCGATCATCGCGACGTTCTCGATGCTTACCGCACGATCGCCGAAGACGCCGGCTGGCTCGGCCGAATCGAGGAAGCCGTCGCCTCGGGCCTGACCGCCGAAGCCGCCATCGAGAAGGTCCATAACGACATCCGCGCCCGCATGACGACGGCGACGGATCCGTATATCCGGGAACGCCTGCTCGATCTCGAAGACTTGGCGCTGCGTCTGCTCCAACATTTGGTGGGATCGGACCCGAAAGCGATCCGTCAGGCGATGCCGGCGGACGTCGTCGTCGTTGCCCGCTCGATGGGCCCGGCCCAGCTTCTCGATTACGACGTCGCCTCGTTGCGCGGTCTCGTGCTCGAGGAAGGCTCGCCAACCTCGCACGTCACCATCGTCGCCCGCGCCCTCAACATTCCCGTCGTCGGTAAAGCCCGCGACGCGTTCACCCGGATCGTCCAAGGCGATCCGGTGATCGTCGATGGCGATAACGCCGTCGTCTACGTGCGGCCCGGCGACGACGTGCAAAGCCGCACGCTCGATCTCATGCGAGCCCGCGAGCGCGAGGAAGAAATCTGGCAAGCGTCGCGCGATCAAGCCGCGACCAGCCGGGACGGCATCGACATCAGCTTGAACATCAACGCCGGTCTGGCGATGGACTTCGGATTCCTGAAGACCACCGGCGCCGACGGCATTGGCCTCTACCGCACCGAGATCCCGTTCATGGTGCGCTCGATGCCGCCGTCCATCGACAACCAGCGGGCGCTCTACGCCGAAGCCTTCGACCGGGCCGATGGCAAGCCGGTGACCTTCCGCACCTTCGATGTCGGCAGCGATAAGCGCTTGCCGCATTGGGCCGGCCCCAACGAAGACAATCCGGCGATGGGCTGGCGAGCGATCCGGGTCGGGCTCGATCGGCCGGCCATGCTCAAGAACCAGCTGCGGGCTCTGCTCGACGCGGCGGGGACGCGCAGCCTGCGGATCATGTTCCCGATGATCGCCGAGGTCAGCGAGTTCGATGCCGCCCGCGCCCTTCTCGAGCGCGAAATCATCCGGGCCCGCCGCCGGGGCCAAGCCTTGCCGGAGAAAATCGAAGTCGGAACGATGCTGGAGGTTCCGGCGCTCATCTTCCAATTGCCGCGACTTCTCGAGCGCGTCGATTTCGTCTCGGTGGGCAGCAACGACTTGGTCCAGTTCCTGTTCGCGAGCGACCGCTCCAACGCCAAGCTCGCCAAGCGCTACGACGTTCTGTCGCCCCTCGTCTTGCGGTTGCTCGGCGACATCGTCCGCCAATGCAATCTCGCGGACGTCCCGCTGACCTTGTGCGGCGAAGCGGCGGGACGGACGCTCGAAGCCATGGCCCTGGTCGGATTAGGATTTCGTTCCTTGTCGGTTGCGCCGCCGGCCGTCGGTCCGGTCAAGGCCATGATCCGCAGCGTCGACATCGGCGAGATCGAACGTTTTGTGCGGACGCTGCTCGATGCCACCCGCTCAAGTGTGCGAGAAAACCTCCGCGAATTCGCCTTAGATCACGGCGTGAACATTTAGATATCAAGCCTTTACGCTTGAATTTTCAGGATTTTTAGCCAAAATACCGCCTCTTGAATGGGGGAACGGCCTAGCCGTGGCACGACGCGTCGCCGGGGGCTTCGCCGATACGACTGGTCTCGTCGACGGGCGCGCATTTGGCAAAGGTTCGGACGGCTTTGGAGAGATCGCGGGCTCCTCGGTCACGACCGCGGAGGCGAGCTCTGGGGATTCTCGGAAAGACGATATGACCGACCAGGACACAACCGAAACAACGCCGGGCGTCGGGGCTTTGCTGCGAGCCTCGCGGTTGCGCTACGGCCTTGAGATCGACGAAGTCGCCCGGACGTTGCGCATCCGCCGCCGGTTCATCGAGGCGATCGAGGAAGGCCGGCTCGATCAGCTTCCCGGCGCCAGCTACACCATGGGCTTCGTCAAAACCTACGCCGAGCATCTTGGCCTCGATGGCGAGGAAGTAGTCCGGCGCTGCCGCGCCGAATCGATCGCCGTCGACAAGAAAACCAGCCTCAGCTTTCCGACGCCGCTCGTCGAAAGCAGCATGCCAAGCGGCTCCATCGTCGTCGCCGGCGCTCTGGTCGCGATGGTCTCCTATGGCTCGTGGTACACGATCACGACCCAAGAGGGCGTTATCGCCGAATTGATCTCGCCCTTGCCCGAGCGATTCTCGGCTTTCGCGCCGAGCCCCGAAGCGCCGGCCGAACCGGCCTCCGCTCAGGCCCGCACCAAACACACCAGCGACGCCGCGACAGCTTCGGCCGCAGCGACGCCGCCGCAAGCTGAGGTCAAGACCGAAGCCGCGCTGGCACCTGTTCTCGTGCCACCTCCGCCCGCGAGGCCCAATTTCGTCCCGCCAGCAACACCCGCCGCGGCCGCCCCCAGCACATCCACGACACCCGCTTCCGCTCCCACTGTGACCCCGTCGCCAGCCGCGCCGACCACGGCACGGCCCTTGGCGCGCAATCCGGCGGTCGAGTTTGGTGGCGCGGCCGGCACCGCTCCGGCGACGCAGGCCCCGATACAGACGGCGGCCGATCCGAATTCGCGGATCACGGTACGCGCCACGCTGCCGAGCTGGATTCAGGTCCGCGACGAAGCCGGAAATGAATTTCTCGTGACACGGCTTCTGCGCGCCGGCGACAGCTTGAGCATCCCCGACCGGCCGGGCCTTCGCCTGCTGACGGGTAATGCCGGAGCCTTGGAAATCCTTGTCGACGGCCGCGTCGTTCCATCCATTGGGCCGGCCGGCGCGGTGCGGCGCGACGTTATCCTGGACGCCGAGCGCCTCAACGCCGGAACCGCGCGTCGAGCGAATAGCCGGACCGTTCCCGCCCGCCCATTGACCGGTCCCCGAGGGCCGGGCAAATAAGCGGACGCCGAGACACAAAATGACCTCGCTCATGTCGATGTCGTCGCCGATCGAAAGGCGCAAGAGTGTGGCCGTCCGGGTGGGACCAGTGGTCATTGGCGGTGGTGCGCCGGTCGTCGTGCAATCGATGACCAACACCGATACCGCCGACATCGCCAAGACCGTGACCCAGGTCGAAGCCCTGGCCCGCGCCGGCTCGGAAATCGTTCGCATCACCGTCGATCGCGAAGAATCGGCCGCCGCCGTGCCGGCCATTCGCGAGGCCCTCGACAAGAAAGGCGTCGGGGTGCCTCTGGTCGGCGACTTCCATTACATCGGCCACAAGCTTTTGACCCAATACCCGGGCTGTGCCGAGGCGCTCGCCAAATACCGGATCAATCCCGGGAACGTCGGCTTCCGCGAAAAGAAGGACCCGCAGTTCTCGACGATGATCGAGGTCGCACTGAAGTACGACCGGCCGGTGCGGATCGGCGTCAACTGGGGCAGCCTGGATCAAGAACTTCTCACCGGCCTGATGGACGAGAACGCGCGCTTGGCTCGCCCGAAGCCCGCCCAAGAAGTGATGCGCGAAGCTCTGGTCGTCTCGGCGATCTCGAGCGCCCAGCGCGCCGAAGCGCTCGGCATGGGCCGCAATAAGATCGTGCTGTCGTGCAAGGTTAGCGCCGTTCAAGACCTGATCGGCGTCTATACTGAACTGGCCAAGCGCGGCGACTACGCGCTGCATCTGGGCCTGACCGAAGCCGGCATGGGATCGAAGGGCATCGTCGCGTCGAGCGCCGCGATGTCCATTCTGTTGCAGCAAGGGATCGGCGACACGATCCGGATTTCGCTAACCCCCGAACCCGGCGGCGACCGCACCCAGGAAGTCATCGTCGCCCAGGAAATTCTGCAGTCCATGGGACTGCGCTCGTTCACGCCGCAAGTCGCGTCGTGTCCCGGCTGCGGCCGTACGACGTCGACATTCTTCCAGGAACTAGCGTCGCGCATCCAGACGCATGTGCGCGAGCGGATGCCGACGTGGCGCAAGCAATACGTCGGCGTCGAAACCCTGAATCTCGCGGTCATGGGTTGCATCGTCAACGGACCGGGCGAAAGCAAACACGCCAATATCGGGATCAGCCTGCCGGGCACCGGCGAAGAGCCGGTGGCGCCGGTGTTCGTCGACGGCAAGAAGACGATTACCTTGCGCGGCACCGCGATCGCCGAAGAGTTTTCGGCGCTGGTCGATCAGTACGTCGAAACCCACTACGACAAGCGAGCCTAGGCCCGTGGCCGGCGCCCTTCCCGGCGCGGCCGCCGCTCCCGCCGCCTCGCGTCCGAGGGCGGCGATCGAAGCGGTGCGCGGCACGCATGATTTGCTGGCGGACGCCATGCGTCGCCACCGCAAGGTCGAAGAGACCGCCGCGACTTTAGCGGCGCGGTCTGGCTTCGCCGAAATCGCCACGCCAATCTTCGAGTTCACTGAAGTCTTCGGACGCAGCCTCGGCGACACCTCCGACATCGTTTCGAAGGAGATGTACACCTTTGCCGATAAGGGCGGCGACAGCCTGACGCTGCGCCCCGAAGGCACCGCCGGCGTCGTTCGCGCCTTCATCTCGGGCCGGCTGCATCAGCAACTGCCCTTCAAGGGGTTCTATCGCGGTCCGATGTTCCGCCACGAGCGCCCCCAGAAAGGGCGCCTGCGTCAGTTTCATCAGATCGGCGTCGAGCTGTTGGGCGCGGCCGAACCGTTGGCCGACGTCGAAGTCATTGCCTTGGGCTACGACATTCTGACCGCGCTGGGCGTCGCCGATCTCGTCCAGCTCGAGATCAACACCTTGGGCGACGGCGAAAGCCGCGACATCTATCGCCAGCGGTTGGTCGACTACTTACGCGGCCACAGCGAGCGGCTCTCCGAAGACAGCCAGCTGCGCCTGGAACGCAATCCGCTGCGCATTCTCGATTCAAAAGATCCCACCGATCGCGCCGTGATCGAAGGCGCGCCGGCGATGAGCGCGAGCCTCACCGACGCCGCCAAGCAATTCTTCGACCGCGTCTGCGAAGGCCTCACCGCCCTTGGCGTCGCGTTCCAGCTCAACGAGCGCTTGGTGCGCGGCCTCGATTACTACTGCCACACCGCCTTCGAATTCACGACCGATGCGCTGGGGTCCCAGGGCGCGGTGCTGGCCGGTGGCCGCTACGACGGACTGGTCGCGGCGCTCGGCGGTCCGGCCACGCCGGGCGTCGGCTGGGCGGCAGGTGTCGAACGCCTCGCCATGCTGATCGCCGAACCCGACGGCGCGAAACGTCCCCTCGTGATCGCGCCTCTCGACGACGGACGCGATGTCGAAGTCCTGACCCTCGCCCAGCGCCTCCGCCGCGCCGGGTTCACGGTCGAGGTCGGGTTCTCGGGCAATCTTGGCAAGCGCATGAAGCGCGCCAATCGTTTGAATGCCCGCGCCGCCATTCTCATCGGCGGCACGGAAGGCAGTCGCGGCGCAGCCGTGGTCCGCGACATGGAGACCGGCGAGCAGGTCGAGGTCCCCCTCGACTCGCTCGATTCCCATCTCGAACGCTTCCGCTAGCGACCATGGTTGGGCCTTCGCCTTCACCGCGACGGCTCATCGTCGCGGGCGCCAGCCACCGTACTAGTCCGCTCAGCCTGCGCGATCGGCTGTT
This sequence comes from Rhodospirillales bacterium, assembly GCA_009691105.1. GTDB lineage: Bacteria > Pseudomonadota > Alphaproteobacteria > Rhodospirillales > SHVU01 > SHVU01. Next base: position 13,043 of record SHVU01000026.1, on the reverse strand, counting down.
CATCGAGGACCATGTTCTCCCGACCGTCATCGGTCGGCTACGCGAGGCCGTCATCAGCCAGGCCATCGCGCTATCGACCTGCGATCGCGTCGACGTCTGGGCGACATCGTCCGACCCCGATACCGGTTTTCCAAAAATCATCACCGTGCTCGCCGAGCATGCCGGGATGCCGGCTGCTGAGCTTGGCCCGCAGCTCTATCGCCTCGATGGCGAAGCGGCCATCCGCCAAGCCTTCGCGGTCGCCGCGGCACTCGACAGCCAAATCGTCGGCGAGCCGCATGTGCTTGGCCAGGTCAAAGCCGGCCATCGCCTCGCCAAAGACGCCGGGTTGATAGGCGGCGAGATCGAGACCCTCCTGCAGGCCGCCTATGCTGCCGCCAAACGGACGCGCAGTGAGACCGGGGTCGGCCGCCATGGCCGCCGCCGCCCTTCAAGTCGCCCGCGAGCTGTTCGGCGGGCTCGACCGGACGCGCGGGCTGCTGATCGGCACCGGCGAAATGGGCTCCTTGATCGCGACCGAACTCATGACCGCCGGCCTGGCTCATCTCGCCGTCACACATCCCATCGAGTCCCGCGCCGAGGCCTTGGCCCGGACACTCGGTTGCCATACCCGACCCTTTGCCGACGTCGCCGCGGGCCTTGCCGAGACCGATATCGTGATCGCGGCGATCGGCTGGCGTCGCCCGGTGATCGACGCCACCATGGTCCGCGACGCCTTGCGGCAGCGGCGCCACAAGCCGATCTATCTGATAGACGCCGCCATCCCGGGCGATATCGAACCGGCGGTAGACACCGAAGCCGACGCCTTCGTCTATGATCTCGCCGATCTGGAGAGAGTGGCCCTCGACGGCCGCGCCGATCGTGCCCAGGAAGCGGACGCCACCTGGCGGATCGTCGAAGCCGAGGTTGCGGCCTTCGTCCGGTCACGGGCCGAGCGAGCGGCGGTTCCGGCCCTGGTCGAGCTGCGCGAGCGCTTCGAGGCCGAGCGCGACGCGGCACTCGCCGAAGCCGGCGACGACGCCCCGGCTGCGACGCGGCTCTTGATCAACCGCCTGCTGCACGCGCCCGCCGAAGCGATGCGGCACACTGCGGCCGACGGAACGGACGCGGCAGACTGGCCGACGTTCGAACGGGTTGTTCGACGCTTGTTTGGACTTTCGACGAAGAAGGACTGAGGAAACGACATGACCACCGGCTTTAACGACAAGCTCGATAAGGTTCTGGCCCGCCATCGCGAGATCGGCGAGCTCATGGCCCAGACCGACGCCCGGCCGCAAGCCGAACGGATTCGGCTCGCCAAGGAATATTCCGACCTGACGGAGCTCGCCGAGGCCGTGGCCAAGCTGCGCGCCGCCGAGCGTGAAAAATCCGACCTCGAAGTGATCGCCCTGGACGCCAGCGGTGATGCCGAGATGCGCGCCATGGCCAATACCGAACTTCAAACCATCAAGGAAAGCATTCCCGGCCTGGCCCAGCGCGTCAAAGTCTTGCTGCTGCCGAAGGACGCCGCCGACGCTCTCGACGCCATTCTCGAAGTGCGCGCTGGAACGGGCGGCGAGGAAGCGGCGCTGTTCGCCGCGAATTTATTTCGCATGTATCAGCGCTACGCCGAACGGCGCCGCTGGACGTTCGAAATCCTATCGCTGAGCGAAACCGGAATCGGCGGCTACAAGGAAGCCATCGCCTCGATCTCGGGCCGCGACGTGTTCGCGCGGCTCAAGTTCGAATCCGGCGTGCACCGCGTCCAGCGCGTGCCCGCCACCGAAGCCAGCGGCCGTATTCATACTTCGGCAGCAACGGTTGCGGTTCTGCCCGAGGCCGAGGAGGTCGACATCAAGATCGAGGAAAAAGATCTACGCATCGACACCTACCGTGCCCAGGGCGCCGGCGGTCAGCACGTCAACAAAACCGAAAGCGCCGTCCGCATCACGCATTTGCCGACAGGGCTCGCCGTCGCCTGTCAGGATGAGAAGTCACAGCACAAGAACAAGGCGCGCGCGATGAAGATTCTGCGGGCCCGCTTGTACGAAGCCGAACGCGAACGGATCGATTCCGAACGCGCCGATTCCCGCCGCAGCCAGGTCGGGTCCGGCGATCGTTCGCAGCGCATCCGGACCTACAACTTCCCGCAAGGCCGCATCACCGATCACCGCATCGGCTTGACCGTTCACAAGCTCGATCGTGCCCTCGACGGCGAAATTGACGACATCATCGACTCGCTGACCGCCGAGGACGAAGCGAGCCGGATCTCCGCCCTGGTATGACCGAGACCATCCAGGGCGCGATCGCGCGTGTCGCGCAAACCCTGCGTGCCGCCGGCATTGACGCCGCCCGCCTGGAAGGCCGGCTCTTGGTTGAGGCCGTGACCGAAGCGTCGCCGAGCCGCGACCGAACACTCGCCATGGAAGAAGCGCAGCGCCTGAACGAATTCGTCGAGCGCCGCCTGCGTCGCGAGCCGGTCGCGTTGATCGTCGGCGAGCGGGAGTTCTGGAGCCTGGCGTTTCGGGTGACGCTGGACACGCTGGTGCCGCGTCCGGAATCGGAAACTCTCGTTCAGGAAGCCCTGGCTTGGGCAAAGGGATTCGAGAACGCGGCGAGTGTGCTGGATCTTGGAACCGGCTCGGGCTGCCTGCTGCTTTCCGTCCTATCGGAACGGCGCGATGACCGCGGGGTCGGGGTCGATATCAACCGCGAGGCCCTCGCCGTAGCCGAAAGCAACGCCCATCGCCTGGGGCTCACCGAGCGAAGCCGTTTTGTGACCGGCGATTGGGGCACAGGCCTCATGGAAAGTTTCGACGTGGTCCTGGCCAATCCGCCCTACGTCAGCGACGACGAACTCGCCGAGCTCATGCCCGAAGTGGCGCGCTATGAACCGCGCCTGGCCTTGGCCGGCGGGATGGACGGGCTCGATCCTTATCGGCACATCGCCCGTCAGGCGCGACGGCTGGTGACCCCACGCGGCGCGCTGTTTTTGGAGCTCAGTCCGCCCCGGGCCGAGGCGACCACGGCCCTCTTCGAAGCCGAGGGATTCCGCCTGGATCACTATGCCAATGATCTTGCCGGTCATAGGCGTTGCGCTGTTTTGACGCGTCGATAAGACAAGAAAACTGTTGGAAAATCGCTGCACCCCGTCTAGTCTCCCGGCCGTGGTCAGGGGTGCCACGAAGACCCGACGGAAGTTCTGGCTTCAAACATCCCCCCAACTGTAAGCGACATTGCGCCAGGGTTGGGCCGTGCCCGGAGTATCCGGGTCACGGAGTTGGGGGAAAATTTTTATACGGTCAGTCGCAATGAACATGATGAAGCAGGGACAAGGTCCACGACGCATGCGTCCACGCGGCAACGGCGGCAAGAGATTCGTTCCGAGAAATTATGCGGTCGAAAGCAATGGCCCGGAAGTGAAAGTCCGCGGCACGGCGCAGCAGATTCTGGAGCGCTATTTGGCCTTGGCCCGGGACGCTACCGCGGCCGGCGACCGAGTCGCGGCCGAAAGCTATTACCAGTATGCCGACCACTATCATCGGGTCGCCAATAGCGAACCCGGCGGCAACAACAACCATCACAACGGCCACCGCCACGATCAGCGGCCGTTCCAGGCGGCCGATGGCCAGAACGTGCCGATCCAAGACGGCACGGGTCCGCAGCCGGGCAACGGGAATCTCAGCCACTCGCCCGCCCCTGTCGGCGTGCAGGAAGAGAACGACCCGCAACCGGCCTAAGGCCACCGCCCGCCGCGCTGCGGGTTAAAGTCTATGGAATCCAGATGGATAGACCGTGCCGGAGAGCTACTCCGCCCGGCTCGGCCCGCTTGCGAAAGTCGCCAACCGGTCCATATTTAGGATCGATCGGTTCAACGACACGCACCAGTTCCCCATGGATTTTGAAAAGTATACCGAGCGCGCCAAAGGCCTGATCCAAGCTGCTCAAGCGCTGGCGCTCCGCTCGGCGCATCAGCAGCTGTCGCCGCTGCACCTTTTGAAGATGCTGCTCGACGACAAGGACGGCCTTGTCGTGGATCTTATTCAGCGCTCCGGCGGCAACGCCGACACGGTGCGGGACCGGGTCGACACCGAGCTGCGCAAGATACCCAAAGTCGAAGGCGGGGGCGCCGGGCAGGTCTACCTCGCGCCCGATACCGCCCGGCTATTCGCTGAGGCCGAACGGCTGGCGACCAAGGCCGGCGATTCCTTCGTGACCGTCGAGCGCCTGTTGGTGGCGCTCGGGCTCGCCTCGGGAACGCCCGCCGCTAAGATTCTCAACGAAGCGGGCGCCACCCCCGCGGCGTTGCAGCGCGCCGTCGACGAAGTGCGGAAAGGCCGGCCCGCCAATAGCTCCACGGCCGAGGAGTCCTATAACGCGCTCAAGAAATACGCTCGCGATCTGACCGCGGCGGCAGCCGACGACAAGATCGATCCGGTCATCGGCCGCGACGAGGAAATCCGCCGGACCATGCAGGTCCTGTCGCGGCGCACCAAGAACAACCCCGTCCTCATCGGCGAGCCCGGTGTCGGCAAGACCGCCATCGTCGAAGGCCTGGCCCAGCGCATCGTCAAAGGCGATGTGCCAGAAGCCTTGAAGAACAAGAAGCTGATGGCCCTCGATCTCGGCGCGCTGGTCGCCGGCGCCAAGTTCCGCGGCGAATTCGAGGAACGCCTCAAAGCCGTGCTCTCCGAAATCACCGCCTCGGCCGGGCAGATCATCCTGTTCATCGACGAGATGCACACGCTTGTCGGCGCCGGCGCCGCCGAAGGCGCCATGGACGCGTCGAACCTCTTGAAGCCGGCGCTCGCCCGCGGCGAGCTGCACTGCGTTGGAGCGACGACGCTCAACGAATACCGCAAGCGCGTCGAAAAGGACGCGGCGCTGGCCCGGCGCTTCCAGCCCGTGTTCGTCAGCGAACCGACCGTCGAGGATTCGATCTCGATCCTGCGCGGCCTGAAGGAGCGCTACGAGCTGCATCACGGTGTCCGCATCGCCGACGCGGCGCTGGTCTCGGCGGCGACGCTGTCCAGCCGTTACATCTCCGACCGGTTTTTGCCCGACAAAGCGATCGACCTGGTCGACGAAGCGGCGAGCCGGCTGCGCATGGAAGTCGATTCCAAGCCAGAAGAGATCGACGAAATCGATCGCCGCGCCATTCAGTTGAAGATCGAGCGCGAGGCTTTGAAGAAGGAAAAGGATCCGGCGTCGATCGAGCGGCTGAAAGCGCTCGAGGACGAATTGGGCACGTTGGAATCCCAGTCGGCCAAACTCACCGATCGCTGGAAGTCGGAAAAGACGGCGCTGGCCGACTCCACCAAGATCAAGGAACAGCTCGAACAAGCCCGGCTCGCGTTTGAACGCGCCATGCGCGATGGCCAGTATGACAAGGCCGGCGAGCTGCAGTACGACCTGATTCCGCGCCTGACCGAAAAGCTGCAGAGCGCGGAAAGCAACGACCGCCCGCAGATGCTGCAGGAAACCGTGACCCCCGACTCGATCGCACAGGTCGTGTCGCGCTGGACCGGCATTCCCGTCGACCGAATGATGCAGGGCGAAGCCCAAAAGCTTCTGAACCTGGAAGAGAAACTGCGCGAGCGCGTCGTCGGTCAGGAAGAAGCGCTGGCCGCCGTCGCCAATGCGGTGCGCCGAGCCCGGGCCGGCCTGCAGGATCCGAACCGGCCGATCGGCTCGTTCCTATTCCTTGGGCCCACCGGTGTCGGCAAGACGGAACTGACCAAGGCCTTGGCGTCGTTCCTGTTCGACGACGAAGCCGCGATGGTCCGCATCGACATGTCGGAATACATGGAGAAGCACGCCGTCGCGCGTCTGATCGGCGCGCCCCCGGGCTATGTCGGGTACGAGGAAGGCGGGGCGCTGACCGAAGCCGTGCGACGCCGGCCGTATCAGGTCATCCTGTTCGACGAAGTCGAGAAGGCGCATCCCGATGTCTTCAACGTCTTGCTCCAGGTTCTCGACGACGGGCGGCTGACCGACGGTCAGGGCCGGACGGTCGACTTCCGCAACACCCTGATCGTGCTGACCTCGAATCTCGGCGGCGACATCCTGGCGAACCAGGATGCGGGCCGCGATTCGAGCGAAGTGCGGGCCCAGGTCATGGACGTCGTGCGCGGCGCGTTCCGTCCCGAATTCCTCAATCGCCTCGATGAGATCATCTTGTTCCATCGCCTGTTTCCGGCGCAGATGGACCGCATCGTCGAAATCCAGCTCGGCCGGGTCGAGAAGCTTCTGGCCGACCGCAAGATCGGGCTCGAGGTCGATCAAGCCGCCCAGGCCTGGCTATCGAAGGCCGGCTACGATCCGGTCTATGGGGCGCGCCCCTTGAAGCGCGTCGTGCAGCGGGCCCTGCAAAATCCCCTGGCCTCGCTGATCCTTGAAGGCAAGATCCGCGACGGCGAGACCGTGCATGTCTCGGTCGGCAAGGACGGCCTGACGCTGAACGGGGTCAAGGCCGAAGCCGCCTAAGCAAAACGCCTCGTCCGAACCGGACGAGGCGTTGTTACGGAAAGAACGTCGCCGCCGCTTAAAAACGGATCGGCTTCACGGTTTTAGGAATGATCAGCTTCGGCTCGGTCGCGGCCTGAACATCGGCCGGCGTCAGTCCCTCGACGTATTCCTCGAGCACGAGGCCTTCCGGCATCACCGCCACCACTGCCATGTCGGTGAAGATCTTGGTGACCGACCGCTGGGCCGTCATCGGATAGCTGACCTTATTGACGATCTTCGATTCGCCGTCCTTGGTGACGTGAGTCATCATCGCGAAGGTGCGCTTGGCGCCCACAGCAATATCCATGGCTCCGCCGACGCTGCCGGTCCGGGCCTTGGGCAACCGCCAGTTGGCGAGATCGCCGTTCACGGCAACTTGATAAGCGCCGAGGATCGCCGCATCGAGGCGACCGCCGCGCGAGATCGCGAACGAATCGGCGTGATGGACGAAGGACCCGCCTTGCAGAAGCGTCACCGGGCCTTTGCCGGCGCTGAGCAGATCGTTGTCGGCGTGCTTCAAATCCTTGGGCGGCCGCGCCATGCCGATGATCCCGTTCTCGCTGTGGAACTGGACATCGCGATCGGCGGGCACGAACGGCAAGCATTGCGTCGGCATGCCGATGCCGACGTTGACGAGCCAACCGTCTTCAAGCTCGAGCGCGACGCGCTTGGCGAGCTGTTCGGAGGTGAGGAGGACCTTGGCGAGGGCGGCGACGTTCATGGGTTCGCTCCGTCAGACGCGGCTGGAATACTTGCCGGCGACGACGTAGCGCGTCACGTAGAGGCCGGGGGTAATGATGACTTCGGGATCGAGGGATCCCAATTCGACTTCTTCGATCGCCTCGACGATGACTTTGTCGGCGGCGGTGCACATGACCGGGTTGAAGTTCCGGCCGGCCATCCGATAGGTCAGATTGCCGCGCGGATCGACCTGACGGGCCCGGATGATGGCGACATCGGCGCGCAACGGAAGCTCGAGCACGTACTCGCGCCCGTTCACGGTCAGGATCTGTTTGCCTTGGGCGAGCTCGGTGCCGACACCGGTCGGGGTCAGGAAGCCGCCCAATCCGGCGCCACCGGCGCGGATGCGTTCGGCGAGCGAGCCCTGGGGCACAACCTCGAGGTCGACCTTGCCGGCGTTATAGAGGTCACGGAAGACGTTCGATTCCGTCGCAAACGGAAAGCTGCAGATCATCTTTTTGACGCAGCCCTGTTTCAGGAACCGCGCGATGCCGGTCTCGTGCGTGCCGGTGTTGTTGCTGATGATCGTCAGCCCCTTCACACCCTTGTCGCAGAGCGCATCGATGAGGATCTCGGGGACGCCGCCGCGGCCAAAGCCGCCGACCATCACCACCGAGCCGTCCTTGACGTCGGCAACCGCCTCGGCGGGCGATGCGGCGCGTTTGTTCTTGATACGGGCGGTAACCGGTGTCGTCAGGCCTTCTGGCAGCATCGAGCGTTCCTTGTGACGATTGCGAGGAAGTTGGAAGGCGGGTCGGCGGGCAAATTAGGCCGAAATCCCGGGCCTGGCAACCGTTCGCCCGTCGTTTGACAGGCCGTTTCGCCATCGGCTAAACAAGCGCCATATTCCCGAGATTTCGTCTCGGGCCATCGTCGCCAAGGTGCCGATCCCGCCGGTTTTCGTGGCCGGCAACGATCGGCGCCTGGCATTGAAAAAAGGGGTTTTCACCGTGAGCGCAGCGCTTCCCGCCACCATGGCCGCCGTCGAAATCAAGGTTCCCGGCGGTCCCGAGGCCCTGGTGCCGACCACCCGCCCGGTGCCGACCCCGAAACCCGCCGAAGTTCTGATCAAAGTCGCCTTCGCCGGCATCAACGGCCCGGACATCATGCAGCGCAAAGGCCTGTATCCGGCCCCGAAAGGCGCCTCGGACCTCCCTGGCCTCGAAATCTCCGGCACCATCGTCGCCGTCGGCGACCAGGTCAAAGGCTGGAAGATCGGCGATCCGATCTGCGCGCTGACCAACGGCGGCGGCTATGCCGAGTTCTGCACCGTGGTCGCCACCCATTGCCTGCCGGTCCCGAAAGGATTTTCGCCCCTCGAAGCGGCGGCTGTTCCGGAGACCTTCTTTACGGTCTGGAGCAACGTCTTCATGAAAGCCGGCCTAAAGGCAGGCGAGAATTTCCTGGTCCATGGCGGCGCCGGCGGCATCGGCACCACGGCGATCCAGCTCGGCCATGCCTTCGGAGCGAAGGTGTTCACCACCGATAGCCCGGCCTCGCGCGTCGATATCTTGAAGAAGCTCGGCGCCGATCGCGTCATCGACTACGCAACCGAAGACTTCGTCGAAGTCGTCAAGACCGGAACCCCGTCTGGCGGCGCCGATGTCATTCTCGACATCGTCGGCGGCGATTACATCCAGCGTAACATCAAGGCGATGGCTCTCGACGGACGCATGATTCACCTGGCCTTCAACAAAGGCTCGACCGGCGAAATCAATCTGATGCCGGTGATGCTGAAGCGCCTGACGCTGACCGGATCGACGCTGCGGTCGCGCAGCGACGCCCAGAAGACCGAAATCGCCGCCGAGCTGAAAGCCAAAGTGTGGCCGTTGCTCGATGCCGGCACGATCAAACCCGTCATCCACACGACCTTGCCGTTGAAGGATGCCGCCGAGGCGCATCGCTTGATGGAAAGCGCCAAGCACATCGGCAAAATCATGCTGGCCGCTTAACCCACACCCCAGGGCCTGAAAGAGAGAGCGATCATGAACGACCGTCCGACGACGAACATTACGCCCGAGATCGATGCCGCCATTGATAGCTGGGTCGCCCGCACCAAGGAACTGACCGGCAAAGAGGTCCGCGAGCGCGAGACGTGGAACTACGATGTCACGCCCGATTCGATCCGGCATTTCTGCTACGGCACCGACGACGACAATGCGCTGTGGCTGGACCCGGCCTATGCCGCGAAGACCAAGCACGGCAAGCTGATGGCGCCGCCGGCCTATCTCATGTCGGTTCTCTATCCGATGCTGCACGGCGCCCCGATGAAGGCGCCCCTCGCCTCGCTGATTGGTGGCGTGTCCTGCGAATGGTATCGCCGCATCGGCGTCGGCGATCGCCTGCGCGCCGTCTCCAAGCAAGGCGACTTCTACGAAAAGAAGAACAAGGAAGGCCGCCGTCTGAACTTCGTGATCTCCGAGATCATGTATTTCGACGCCGCCGACAAGCCGGTCGGCAAGGCCAACGGCACGATGATCATGGCGACCCAAGTCGGCGACACCGTCATGCTGAAGCGGCCTCTCAACCGCCTCTCGGACGAAGCGCTCGCCACTCTCGAGCAGACCTATCGCGCCGAGACCAAGACGGGCTCCAAGCCGCTGTTCGCCGAAGACGTCGCGGTCGGCAGCACGATTCCCTCGTTGACTCGCGGCCCGCTCACGATCGGCGATCTGGTGGCGTGGAATGCCGGCATCGGCCCGTCGTACAAGGCCGGACGCTGGGGCTTCCTGGATCTCAAGAAGTCGCCGCACGCTGTCTCGCACAACAAGGTCATGAACTTCCCGGTCAAATATTCGCAGCAGCACGAGGACTTCAACCTCGCCGCCAGCCGCGGCATGCCGGGCCCGTTCGACAACGGCGTCATGCGCTTCGCGTGGGTTGCGCCGATGCTCACCCATTGGATGGGCGACGACGGGTTCCTCAAGCGTCTCGACGTGCAGGTGCGTCAGCCGGTCCTCTACGGCGATATCGTCACCTATTCTGGCAAGGTCACCGAAAATGACGACGCGACCGGCCTGGTCAAAATCGCGATCACCGGCACGACCCAAGACGGGCAAGTGCCGACCGTGGCGACGGCCGACGTCGAACTGCCGCGCCGGTCGAAGTAGTCGCTCGATCGGGAAGGCGATCCGGGGACCATGTCAGACGACGCCGACCTTAAGACCGATGTCCTCGTCATCGGGGGCGGGATCATGGGCTGCTCGGCAGCCTATTTTCTCGCCCGCGCTGGCGTCGATGTCCTTCTCATCGATCGCCACGATTTGAACACCCAAGGCTCCGGCACCAACGCCGGCAGCATCCACGTCCAGATCATCTCGCGCTTCTTCAAGAGCACCGACCCGCTCTGGGTCAGGGGCCGCGCCGCGCTACTTCCGTTGCTGAAAGAGGCCGTGAGCTTCTGGCAGCGCTTCGCGCCGGAACTCGACGATGATGTAGAGCTTCGCATCGGCGGCGGCTTGATGGTTGCGGAAAACGAGACGGAGCTTCGCGTTCTCGAATCCAAAGTCGCGGTTGAGCGCGCCCAGGGCGTCAACTCCGAGCTCCTCGATCGCAAGCAGCTCGAAAAGCTCGCGCCCTATCTCGCGCCGAGCGTCCTCGGTGCTGAGCTCTGCCCGCTCGAAGGTAAAGTGAATCCGATCCGGGCGACGCCGGCCATCGCTCGCGGCGCGGTTCGCGCCGGGGCCCGTATCCGGCGCGGCGTGACACTGCATTCGCTCAATACGGACAAAAGCTGGTTCGAAGCCGTCACTTCCATCGGACGCATTCGGGCGCGGCGCGTCGTCAACGCTGCCGGGCCGTGGTGCAACGAAGTCGCGGCGATGGTTGGGTTGTCGATTCCGCTCGAACGCCACGCCCGCAACATGTCGGCGACCGAGCCGGTCGAACCGTTCGTCATGCATCTCATCCAGCATGCCGACCAGCGGCTGACCCTCAAGCAAGTCTCCAACGGCAATCTGCTGCTCGGTGGCGGTTGGCCCGCGGTCATCGATCCGGCGAGCGGTCGCGCCAACGTCATTCGCACCGGCATCAGCGGCGGTCTTTGGATCGCAACGCACGTGGTTCCCCGGATCCGGCACCTGCGCCTCATCCGCGCTTGGTCGGGCATCCTGTTCTTCACGCCCGACGGCAATCCGGTGCTGGGCGAGGCGCCGGGCGTGCCCGGCTTCTTCAACGCAGTCGGCCCCAACGCCGGCTATACCGGCGGGCCGCTCTGCGGAAAGTTGGTTGCCGAGGCCGTCACCGGCCAGCCGCTGTCATTCGACGTGCGCTCGTTCGATCTGCAGCGCTTCGAAAGCCGCGCCGCCTAAGCGTCTCTTTTAAGGATCACGATCCCGCAAGCGATCGGTGGCCCGGCGCTCGGCCTTGGTCGGCCGGCCGGCACCCGCCTCGCGAACCGCAATCCCGAGTGGACGCGACGCCCGCGGCGGAGGCGGCGCCAAGTCGCAATAGAGAGCTTGGGCTTCGACCGCCGGACCACGGCGCGAACCGACATCGACAATGCGAATGACCCGAACGACGTGACCGAGCGGGAACGTCAGAACGTCGCCGGCCTTTATGGCGTGATGGGCCTTGCCGACGCTGACGCCGTTGACCCGAAGCCGGCCCGACATCGCGTAGCGCTGCGCCAAGCTGCGGCTTCGGAAGAACCGCGCGAACCACAGCCACTTGTCGAGGCGCTGACTGTCCTCGCTCATCGCTTGAGGTCGAGTTCGCCGAGCTTCGCGAAGGGCGAATCCGGCCGCACAGGCTCCGGACGTTTTGCGCCGCGCGCCGCGGCGAACGGGCGCTTGGGACGCACGGTGACCTGACCCTCGGCGGTGGTCAGGCGATAGCCCAACGCGCCCAGCACATCGGCGATCTCGCCGAGCTCGCAGCCGGCCAGCGCCGCAAGAATGGCCGCGGCGATCGGCGTGCCGCGATGCGCCAACGACGCAGCGCGTTCCGCCAAACGTTCAACCATATCGATCCGAATGGCGACGGAGCCGAGGGGTCGATACCCGACCGTCTCGCAGAAATCAGCACGCACGCCGTTCTCAAGCCTGATCGCGACCTGGCCGGCTTGCGGAACCGGCATCGTATCGACGCCGGCCTGCACCGACCACAAAAGCGACCGCAGCTGGATCGTTTCTGGCGATAGCAACGCCGGGGCGTAGAGACTTTCCCGACCGATGACGACGCCCAGCGCCGCCAGGGCCCGCCTGTCATTGCGACCCAACGATCCCGCCGCGGTTTCGGCGCGACTGCGCGGCACCGAGCCCAAAGTCTCGGCGAGTTGAAAAGCAATCCCGCGGCCCGGACCGGACAGCGTGGCCTGTAGCGCCTGGACGACGGCGCCGAGGCAACGGGCGATGTGATCGGCAAACCAGGTTTCCAGACGGCGGATGACGCGATCCCGTTCGTCGCCTTCAAGAAGATCGGCCGCCATCGGCTCGATCCGGGGATGAATGATGTCCGGCCCTTTGCGAAGGCGGCCGATGGCGGAGCCTTGCCATTGGACGCGGCCGAAGGCGTCGACCGTGAATGCCGTATCGGGATCGGCCTCGAGTCGGGCGACTCTCGCCGCGATCTCGCGGCGCAACGCCCGCAGCGACGCGGCTGTAACGACCTGGGCCGCAGCCGGCGATGTTGTGTCATCGTCGGGCACGAACCGAAAGCCTTCGAGATGACCGACATAGTGGCCCTCGACGATGACGGCTCCGGCCTGATCGATATGCGCGAGAAGTTCGTGACGGCCTTTCATCCGGCTCATCAATTGCGCCGTGCGCCGGTCGACGAAGCGCTGGGTCAGGCGATCGTGTAGCGCGTCCGACAAG
>SHVU01000025.1 GCA_009691105.1 Rhodospirillales bacterium | reverse complement strand
CCGAGTTTCAACACTCTCCCCAAAATCAAGATCGAAGCGCCTGCTTTTGTTAGATAGTCACGCGCCTTCTCATGACCTTCTTTTTCGGAGTTCCTGGCACCGGTTCCATTCGCCGGAATCACGCGGTCGAGTGCGAGGACTTGGACCCCCTCGAATCCTCGAAGCAAATCCAGGATGAGCTTCTGATGTTCGTGGTCCGTGTCGTTGTTGAGTCGTGCAACGAGAACAGAAAAACGTTTTGAATCAGCTTTCGGCATCGCTTTTCGAGTGACCAAATTGAGCAGCCATGGCATTCCAGGCCATCGGCTCACGCTGTCCCAATTGCTATAGACGAAAAATACCGCGCCGCAGGCCGCGAACGCGACCAGTCCCCAGAAGCCGAACGCGCTCCAGACCCAAGCATTCACCTGTTCGGTTAAGTCGGGCGGCGGCACGTCGTTTGTCGCCATGATCCGGCACCTCTTCCAAATAGGATGGCTATCAGGAAACCGTAGGCGAAGAAGCGGCTATCTGTCTTCGAGACTATCGGGGTTTTAGCGCCGCGCTTTGAAGAAGTCTTTGAGCAGAGCCCCGGCGCGAGCTTCGTCGATGCCGCCGACGACCTCGGGGCGATGGTGGCAGGTCGGCTGCTGAAAAATACGTGGCCCGTGATCGACGCCGCCGCCCTTGGGATCGGCGGCCGCGAAGACAAGACGCTTCAGGCGCGCCAGCGCGATCGCCGCGGCGCACATGGCGCAAGGTTCCAGCGTGACATAGAGCGTGGCGTCGTCGAGGCGCGGCCGGCCGACGGCGGCTGCGGCGGCGCGAATGACGAGGATTTCGGCGTGGGCCGTCGGATCGTTGAGCTCGATGGCGCGGTTGCCGGACCGGGCCAGGACCTGGCCGGCGGCATCGACGACGACGGCGCCGATCGGCACTTCACCGCGCCGGCCGGCGGCTTCGGCCTCGCGGATCGCCTCGTCCATGAAACCCGGGGTGACCATGGCCCGGACCGTGCCCGCGCCCGGACCGGGGCGTCAAGCTCCCTCGCCCATTACGGGAGGGTGAGGGCCCCGATTCCGCTCCGGGGCAACTTGCTCTAAGGTGCCGGCCATGACGCTGCCCGTCATTGGCATCACGGTCGATTCGGAAGAGCCCGGCGGCTATTCGAAAAAGCCGTGGTACGCGCTCCGCCAGAATTACGCCGAGGCGGTCAGCGCCGCCGGCGGGCTGCCGATGCTGCTGCCCCATTGCGCCGACCGGGCCGAGGACTATCTCGACCGGATCGACGGACTTTTGATCTCGGGCGGGCATTTCGACGTCGATCCGCAGTTGTTCGGCGAAGCCTCACGCCATCCGACCGTGAAACTGAAATCAGCCCGCACCGCCTTCGAGCTCGCCATCACCAAGGGTGCCTTGGATCGCGACATGCCGGTCCTCGGGATTTGCGGCGGCCAGCAGCTGTTGAACGTGGCTCTGGGCGGAAGCTTGATCCAACACATCCCCGACGAGGTCCAAGGAGCGCTCGCTCACGAACAGCCCAATCCGCGCGACGAACCAGGCCATGACGTCGCCATCACCGAAGGGACGCTTCTGCACCGCGTCCTCGGCGTCACCAAGCTCGGCGTCAACAGCGCCCATCATCAAGCCGCCAAAGCGGTGTCGTCCGCCGCCGTCGTCAATGCGGTCGCGCCCGACGGCGTGATCGAAGGGATCGAGGCGCCGGGCCGGCGCTTCTGCCTCGGCGTGCAGTGGCATCCCGAATACGCCATCAACCCCGCCGAGGCGCGATTGTTCCAAGCCTTCGTCGACGCCTGTCGGCGAGACTGAGGCCGCGCCATGGCCGAGTTCAAAGGCGACCGCGTCGCTAAAGTCATTGCCCGTGCCGGACTCGGTTCGCGCCGCGAGGTCGAGCGCTGGATCGTCGAAGGCCGCGTCGCCGTCGACGGCCGCAAGCTGAAGACGCCCGCCGTCGGCGTCGTTCCCGGCCAGATCATCACCGTCGATGGCAAGCCGATCGCCGCCGCCGAACAGACGCGGCTCTGGCGCTATCACAAACCCGCCGGGTTGATGACGACGCACAAAGATCCGCAAGGCCGGCCGACCGTGTTCGAGCGCCTGCCCGAACATTTGCCGCGGGTCATTTCCATCGGGCGGCTAGACTTTTCGTCCGAAGGCTTGCTGCTGCTGACCAACGACGGCCAGCTAGCACGCACCCTCGAAATGCCGAAGACCGGATGGATCCGGCGCTATCGGGTTCGGGTCCATGGCGAGCCCGACGACGCCAAGCTCGCGGCCCTCGAAAAAGGCGCCGAGGTCGACGGCGTGTCCTATGGCCCGATCAAGGCTCGGCTCGATCGCCGCCAGGGCGCCAACGCCTGGCTGACGGTGGCACTCGCCGAAGGTCGCAACCGCGAAATCCGCAAAGTCCTCGAACCGCTCGGGCTCACGGTCAATCGCCTGATCCGCATCGCCTACGGTCCGTTCCAGCTCGGCAATTTGGGGCGCGGTCAGATCGAAGAAGTGACCCGCAAGGTTCTGCGCGATCAGATGGGAGCCTTGTTGGCGCCATGAGGATCGTCGGAGGCCGACATCGCGGCCGCCGGATCGAGGCGCCGGTCGGCGACGCGGTCCGCCCGACCTCGGACCGGGCCCGCCAGGCCGTCTTCGACCTGCTGCTCCACGGCATCGAGGATTTCGACATCGAGGGCGTCACCGTGCTCGACGCGTTCGCGGGCAGCGGCGGGCTCGGCCTCGAAGCGCTGTCGCGCGGCGCCGCCTTCGCGACGTTTCTCGAAACCGACCGCATTGTTGCCGGCGTCATCCGCGCCAACGCCGCCGCCATCGGGGAAGCCCGCTCGGTCCTCGTACTTGGTGTTGATGCGGCCAATCCGGCCCGGCCGCCGCTCGCCGCCCGCATGCCGGCAGGCCTCGCCTTTCTCGATCCGCCGTATCGCTCCGGCATCGCCGCGCCGGCTCTCGCCAGTCTCGCCCTCAAAGGCTGGATCGCGCCCGGCGCCGTCGCCGTCGTCGAGATCGGCAAGGCCGAGGCACTGACACTGCCGCCCGGCTACACCACCCTCGACGAGCGGACCTATAGCGCGGCCAAAGTCACCTTCGTGCGGCGCGACCGACGAGCACTCTGACGCGGCGAATGCTGTGCGGACTGTTGGGGCTCGGCGTGATCGCCGTTGCGGCGCCCGTCTTCGCCCAGACCGCGGTCTACGACGTCGAGATCAAGAACCGCCAAGTCCAAGGCGCGCCGCGCACCATCCGCGCCACCCAGAACGACACCGTCGTGCTGCGCTGGCGGAGCGACGAAGCGGTGCGGCTGCATCTGCACGGCTACGACATCGAAATCGCCGTCGAGCCCAGCCGTGTCGCCGAGTTGACCATCCCTGCCCGAGCCACCGGCCGTTTCGCGATCGAGGCCCACGGTTTCGGCGAAGCGGCGCGCGCCACCGCGACGCCGGCCGGCCACACGACGCTTCTCTATCTCGAAATCCATCCGCGCTAGAGCGACGCCCGCTCCTGTCGCATGGCCCATCACTCTGCCGTTGAGACGGATCGCTCCCTCTCCCGCATGCGGGAGAGGGCCAGGGTGATGGCACGCTTAATTGCACCGGGACTGAGCTTCGCGCTATCGCTGATCGTCAGCGCCGCGGCCGAGAGGCGCATGGCTTCGGCGATCGCTATGACTTGCCGATCCCGCTCGGGCTGTATGTCGGTGGGGCCGGCGCGGCGGTGGCGTTGTCTTTCGTCGTCATGGCGATCGTCATGGGTGCGAGCCACACCGCACCCGCCCCGCGCGTCGATCTCATGCGCTTTGCGTTCGTTCGTGGACTGACCCATCCCGCCGTTGTCGGCGTGATCCGCGTCTTCTCCGTCGCGCTGTTCCTTCTGGTTCTCGCCACGGCGTTTTTCGGCACGCCGAACCCGTTCCGGAATTTCGCCCCGACCATGGTCTGGGTCATCGCCTGGGTTGGGCTCGCCTATATCTCCGTGCTGTTCGGTGACATCTGGGCGGTGGTCAATCCGTGGAGCATCACCTTCGCCTGGGCCGAGGCGCTCTATCGGCGGCGCGGCGGCCGCGCCCTGAACCTCGGCTGGCGCTATCCCGAGCGGCTCGGCGTCTGGCCGGCGGTGGTGCTGGCGCTCGGCTTCGCCTGGATGGAGTTGATCTGGGATCGCCGCACCGTGCCGGCGAGTCTCGGCCTCGCGCTCGTCGAATATTCGCTCATCACGTGGTTCGCGATGCTCGCCTTCGGCCGCGACACCTGGCTCCGCTGCGGCGAAGTCTTCGCGGTTCTGTTCGGACTCTTCGCCCGTTTCGCGCCGACGGACATTCGCGCCACCGAAAACGGCGCCGTCTCTGCGACGCTACGGCCATATGGCGTCGGCCTGATCCCCGAGCGGCCCGTGGAGTTTTCGTATCTCGTTTTCATGATCGCCGTTCTCGCCACGGTCAGCCTCGACGGTCTGATGGCGACCCCGGCCTGGCAGAGCTTCGTCGATACCTATTACCTGATCCGTCAGGACTGGCCGGCGATGCAAGCTCTCGACGAGCCGTCTGGCTGGTTGTTCGTCGCGGTGCGAACTGCCGTGCTCGCTCTCTGGCCGCTGCTGTTTCTTGCCATCTATATCGCCACGGCCTGGCTCATGGCCCGAGCCGTGAGCAGCGCGACCAGCGCGCCGGACGTCGCCGGCTGGTTCGTGCTGACGCTGGTGCCCATCGCCATCGCCTATCACCTAGCGCATTACCTCGGCTATCTGCTGATCAACGGCCAGCGGATCGTCGCGCTTGCCTCGGATCCGTTCGGCGTCGGGTGGGATCTTTGGGGCACGGCCGAGCACACCATGGACATCGGCCTCGTTGGAGCGCGCTTCGCCTGGTACACGGCGGTCGCGGCCATCATCGTCGGCCACGTCGTCGCGGTGTATCTGGCCCATGCCATCGCGCTGCGCGTATTCCCCGACCGCCGCGCCGCGCTACGCAGTCAAATTCCGCTGATCGTCCTGATTGTCGCCTACACGATGACCGGGCTGTGGATTCTCGCCCAGCCCATCGCCGAGAGCTGACGCTTAGCGCCGCCCGAACAGCTTTTCGATATCGGCGAGCTTGAGTTCGACGTAGGTCGGACGGCCGTGGTTGCACTGGCCGGAGTGCGGCGTCACTTCCATCTCGCGGAGCAGCGCGTTCATTTCGGTGACGTTGAGCTTGCGCCCGGCGCGGACACTGCCGTGGCAGGCCATGGTGCTGCACACGTCTTCGAGGCGTTCCTTCAACGAGCCCGCCTGATCGAATTCGGCCAACTCGTCGGCGAGATCTTTGACCAGCGCGATGGCGTCAACGTCGCCGAGGAGCGCCGGCACTTCGCGCACCACCACGGCGCCGGGCCCAAAGGCCTCGACAACGAGACCGAACTCGGCAAGTTCTGGAGCCAGCGCCGCGACCCGTGCCGCTTGCGCCGGATCGAGCTCGACAACGGCGGGAATGAGCAGACACTGTCGCGCCACGCCTTGGGCGGCCATGGCTTTCTTCATGCGCTCGTAGACGAGGCGTTCGTGAGCGGCGTGCTGATCGACGACGACCAGACCGTCGGCGGTCTCGGCGACAACATACGTGGCGTGAACCTGAGCCCGGGCCGCACCCAACGGAAAGTCCTGTGGACGTTCGTCGGCCGGCGCGTGAGCCGGTGCCGCCGGCGGCGCGGCGAGATCGGGCAAGGGCGCGTGATACGCCGCAGCGGCTTCGGCAAATCCGGATCGCGGCGCGCCTGGCGCAGCACCCATCGGCAAGCCGGGCAGCGGCGCGGAACGTGTGGCGCCGAGCCGCATCATCCCTGGGCGGAGTGCGTCGAGAGCGGCGCGGCCGCCGGTGGTCGAGGCGCGATGACCGGCCCCGGCAAGCGCGTGCTTCAACGCCGAGACGATCAGGCCGCGCACCAGGCCGGCGTCGCGAAACCTGACCTCGGTCTTGGCGGGATGCACGTTGACGTCGACGTCGGTGGCCGGAACCTCGAGGAACAGCGCCACCATCGGATGACGGTCCGAGGCCAGGAGATCGACATAGGCGCCGCGCACCGCACCGAACAGCAGCCGGTCCTTCACCGGCCGGCCATTGACGAAGAGATACTGATGCAGCGAATTCCGCCGGTTCAACGTCGGCAGACCGGCATAGCCCGTGAGGCGATAGCCTTCACGCACCGCGTCGATGGCGACGGCGTTATCGGCGAACTCGCGCCCAAGAATGGCCCCGAGACGATCGAGACGCCCCGCCGCCGTGCCGCTGCGCGCCGCCGGCAACTTGAACACCGGCCGAGAATCGTCAACCAACGCAAAGCCGATCTCGGGCCGGGCCATGGCGAGCCGCGCCACCATGTCCTCGGCCTGATCCAGTTCGGTGCGGTTCGATTTCAGGAACTTGAGCCGAGCCGGAGTCGCGAAAAACAAATCGCGGACCTCGACGCGGGTTCCGAAGGCGTGCGCCACCGGAGCGACGGCGCCTTTGCGGCCGCCATCGATGGCGAGCGACCAACCCTCGGTCGCGCCGCGCGGTCGGCTGGTGATGACGACGCGGGCCACCGAGGCGATCGACGGCAAGGCTTCGCCGCGAAAGCCCAAGGTCGCGATGTGTTCGAGGTCGTCGCCGGGCAGCTTCGAGGTGGCGTGACGCTCGATGGCCAACGCCATTTCTTCCTTGGTCATGCCGATGCCGTCGTCGACGACGGCGATGAAGGCCCGGCCGCCGTCGCGCAAGCTGATCTCGATCGAGCGGGCTCCGGCGTCGATGGCGTTCTCGACCAGCTCTTTGACGACCGAGGCCGGGCGCTCGACGACTTCGCCGGCGGCGATGCGGTTGATGACGCCTTCGGGAAGAATACGGATGGTCATCGGGCTTTGGTCCGCACCCGGGCGACGAGGCCGAGCGTCGATGCATCCAAGCCCGTCGCGGCCGTGCCATCGAGAGCCGGACGGACGCTGCGCCCCAAGGCTTTGCCGAGCTCGACGCCCCATTGATCGAAAGAGTTGATCCCCCAGATCTGGCCCTGCACGAACACCTTGTGTTCGTAGAGCGCGATCAGCGCTCCCAGCGAGCGCGGATCGAGGCGCGGCAGGAGGATCGTCGTCGACGGCCGATTGCCAGAAAATACTTTGTGCGGCGCCAGGGCTCGCGCCTTACTCAGCGGAATCCCGGCTGCTTTCAGCTCGGCCAGGACCTCGGTCTGGGTCTTGCCGCGCATCAAGGCGGCGCCTTGGGCGAAGCAGTTGGCGAGCAGCAGCGCGTGATGATCGGCGTAGTCCGACATCGCCTCGGCGACGGCGATGAAATCGACCGGGACGAGACGCGTTCCCTGATGGAGAAGCTGGAAGTAAGCGTGCTGGCCGTCGGTGCCGGCGGTGCCAAAGACGATGGGCGCGGTCGGATAATCGACGGCGACGCCGTCGCGGGTCACGCTCTTGCCGTTGCTCTCCATGTCGAGCTGCTGGAGATAATTCGGCAACAACCGCAACCGTTCGGCGTAGGGCACGACGGCCTGGGCTTCGGCCCCTAGAAAGTCACTGTTCCAGATGCCGAGCAGGGCCAGGATCACCGGCGCGTTCTCGGCGAGCGGCGCGGTCATGAAATGCTCGTCCATGGCCCGGGCGCCATCGAGCAACTCTTGAAAGCGCTGGAAGCCGATGGCTGCGGCCAGCGTCAAACCCACCGTCGACCACAGCGAATAACGGCCGCCGACGCCGTCCAGCATCCGGAAACAATTCTCGCCCGATACCCCGAACTGCATGGCGCGACCGGACTCCGAGGTCACGGCCACCAACTGCCGCGACGCCTCTTCCTCGCCCATCGCCCCGACCAACCACGCCTTGGCGATGCGGGCGTTGGCGAGGGTTTCTTCGGTCGAGAAGGATTTAGAGACGACGACGATGGCGGTGGTATGCGGATCGAGACCGCGCAACGCGTCGGCCATGGCCGCGCCATCGACGTTGGAGACGAAATGCACGCGCGGCCGGGGTCGCGCGAACGGCGCTAGAGCTTCGAGGGCAAGGCGCGGCGCGAGATCGGAGCCGCCGATGCCGAGATGCAGGATGTCGGTGATCTGGACCGAGTCGGTCTCGAGCTGGCCGCGGCCGAAGGATTCGGCCCAGGTCCGAACTCGGGCTAACTCGGCGGCGATGGCGTCGCGAATGGCCCGATCGGGCGAGGCCGTCTGGCCTTGGCCGGCGCGCAGCGCCACATGCAGAACGGCACGGTCCTCCGTGACATTGATCCGTTGGCCGGCGAGCATGGCATCGCGGCCGGCACCAACGTCGCGGGCTTCGGCCAGGCGAACCAGCAGATCGCGCGTTTGCGGCTCGATGCGGTTCTTGGAATAGTCGATGAACAGCCCGGCGGCATCGAGCGAGAAGCGCGCGACGCGATTTTTGTCGCGCCGGAACAGCTGGCCGAGATTGAATTTCACCGCCGCGACGCGATGCGCGGCCAACGCTTTCCAAGCCGAGGTCTTGCGAAGAGATGTCATCGAACCCGAACCGCGCTCTTACCCGCTTGCTTCATTCGTCACCCTCCCGCCCTGCGGGAGAGGGTCGGGATAAGGGGGCTATTCTTGGCGTGAGACGGGATAGAACGCCAGCCTTCAGAGCATGTCCCTTTCATTCACAAATAGCACGCCCCCCTCGCCTTGCCTCTCGTCCCGCCAAGAACGGATGAAGGCAGATGATTCCCTCTCCATCCTCGGGGGAGAGGGATGCAAAGTCGGCGCGGCCGTAAGACTTAGCCCTCACCCTCCCGCCGCTGACGCGTCGGGTCCCTCCCTCTCCCGCAAGCGGGAGAGGACATGGTGTCTAGCTCTACCTCTCCCGCATGCGGGAGAGGGTCGGGGTGAGGGGTATTAAATATGCGACAGGGAGTGCAACACCAGCCCTTAGAGCATCTCCTTTCAAGGAGCGCACTGGCAGCCGTGCTTCGAGACGGCCGCTTGCACGGCCTCCTCAGCATGAGGCTTTCTTGGACGCCCTTACCCTGAGGCTTCTTAGACGTCCTCACCCTGAGGAGCGCCCGCAAGGGCGCGTCTCGAAGGGTGCGAAAGCCAAAATTGCGTGAAACCGTTCTAACGAGTCGCGGGCATGCCTTCGGGCTGGCCAACGACGACGACGGCAAGCTTGCTGGGGTCCAGAAGCTTGCGCGCCACCCGGCGGACGTCGTCGAGAGTGACGGCCTCGACGAATGCGTTCCGTCGATCGATGAAATCGATGCCGAGATCGTCGAGTTGGATCGAGACCAGAATCGCCGCGGTGTTTTCTGTCGTCGCAAAGCGCAGCGGGAACGACCCGGTCAAATAGGTCTTGGCGTCGTTGAGTTCGTCGGCGGTGATCCCGCTCTCGGCCATGCGCCGCCATTCGCCGCGCACGAGATCGATGGTCTCGGCGACCCGCGCGTTGGCGGTACCGGCCCCGCCGCGCAGCAAGCCGGCGTATTCCATCGGCTGGAGGAAGGTCGAGACCGAATAGGCGAGGCCCCGCTTTTCGCGAACCTCGGCATAGAGCCGCGACGTGAACCCGCCGCTGCCCAGCACGTAATTCATGATCTCGACCGCGTAGTAATCGGGGTCGAGGCGTTTAACGCCGGCCTGAGCAAATAAAATAGTGCTCTGCGGCTGAACCTTGGTGATGACGAGGGTCTCGCCGGCCGCGGCCGGCGTCGCCTCGGGCAGCGTCCAGGGTTGGGCCTCACGCGCCAGGCCGCCAAACGTCGAATCGAGCAACGGACCCAAAGCCTCGGGCCGGATGTCGCCGACCACGCCGATGACCAGGTTGGACCGGGCCAGCCGTTCGCCCATGAACCGGCGCAAATCGGCGACCGTAATCGCGCCGAGGCTCGCCGGAGTCGTCGTCCCCACCCGGCCATAAGGATGCGCCGGAAAGAGAATCTTCGTCATGGCCTTGCGGCCGATCGACGACGCGTCTTCGGCCTCGCGCCGGAGCTGTGACAGGAATTGGCCGCGAACGCGCGCCAGCGGCGCGTCGTCGAAGCGCGGCGTGGTCAGCGCCTGGCGCAACAGATCGAAGGCCGGGACGTGGCTTTCGGTGAGCGTCTGCAAACGGCCGCCGAAGACATCGGTGCCGGCGTCGAAGCGGACCGAGGCCGCCATGTCTTCGAGACGACGGTTGAACGCCTGGGAATCGAGATCGCCTGCGCCTTCGTCGAGCAGCGACGACACCATCTCGGCCAGGCCTTCCTTGCCGACCGGATCGAGCGCCGAACCGCCCCGGAAGGCGAAGCGCACCGTGATGATGGGATTTTGATGATCCTGGACCAACCAGGCTTCGAGACCGCCCGGGGTTCGCACCCGCTCGACATTGACGGCGGCGGCATCGGAGGCAACGACCGTCGCCGTGAACGCGACGACGACCGCGCCCAGCATTCTGGCGAGAACGCCGCTCATGAGCCTTCCTTGCGGAGCAGTCGCGCCGTCACCGAACGCACGTCGTCGATCACGGCGCGGGCGGCACGGTTGACCTCGTCAACGGTGACCCGGCCGATGCGGTCGGGCCAAGCTTCGACGTCTTCGACGGTACGACCCGAGGCCAGGGCCGAGCCCAAGGACTGGGTCGCGGCGCTGAGCGAATCCCGGGCGTAAACGGCGTCGGCCTGCATCTGCCACTTGGCGCGGCGGACTTCGTCTTCGGTGACGCCGTCTTTGAGAAGAGTCGCGATCTCGCTTTCCATCGCCGTCTGGACCGCGTCGAGCGTGACTTGCGCCTGAGGCGTTGCGTAGAACCCGAGCTGCGAGGGCCCGAGACCGTCGGCGTCGTAATAGGCGCCGGCCGAGATGGCGATTTTCTGATCGACAACGAGGGCGCGGTTGAGACGGCTGGTGGCGCCGCGTCCGAGGATCGCGGCCAGCACTTCCAACGGATAAGCGTGTTCGGTGGCCCCGCTCGCATGGCTCGGCGCCAAGTAGACGCGAGTCCAGTTCGGCTGGCCGACGCGGGCGTCGCGGAGCACGATCTGCCGCGCGGCGCGGTGCGGCGGCTCTTGCGGACGGATACGCGGCGGCACCTGGGCCCGCGGAATGACCCCGTAATATTTTTCGGCCAAGGGCCGGATCTGCGCCGCGGTCAAGTCGCCGCCGATCACCAGCACGGCGTTGTTCGGTGCGTAATGCAAGCGATAGAAGCCGACGATCTCGTCGAAGGTCAGGGCGCGGATTTCATGCTCCCAGCCGATCACGGGACGGCGGAACGGATGGTTCAGATAGAGCGCGGCGCTGATCTGCTCGCGCAGGATCGAGCCCGGGTTGTTGTCGGTCCTCATGCTGCGCTCTTCGAGAACGACCTGGCGCTCGGTGTCGATGTCGGCCTGGGTCAGGCGCAGCTTCGTCATGCGCTCGGCTTCCATCTCCATGACCATTTCGAGACGGTCGGCGGCGACGGTTTGGAAATAGCCGGTGTAGTCCTGCGAGGTGAAGGCGTTCTCGGTGCCGCCGTGGCGGGCGACGAGGCGCGAGAACTCGCCGGTCGGCCGCGTCACCGTCGATTTGAACATCAAGTGTTCGAGAAAATGCGCAATGCCGGATTTGCCTTCCGGCTCGTCGGCAGCGCCGACTTTGTACCAAACCATATGGCTGACGATCGGAACCCGATGGTTCTCGATCACCACGACTTGCATGCCGTTGGCGAGAGTGAAGGTCGTCGGATCGAAGACGCCCGCCGTGGCGGACGAGACCCACGAGCCGAACGCGGCGAGGCCCGCGGCCAGCGCCGAGACAAGCCCGAAGGTCGACCGCACTAGAAGATTCCCTCGAAGAGTCCCTTCTTGCGGCGTTCGATGGTCGGAACCTTGCCGTCGGTGATCGGCTGACCGAGGGCTTGGGTGCCGCGGATGCGCTGCGCCTCAGGACCCGGATCGACGACGTCCTTGCCGGTCTCCTTGGTCTGCCAAAACAGAACGCGATCGGCGAAGGAGCGATCGCTGTCAGCGATCTGCGTCGTCTCGCGATCGACGAGGCCGCGAATGCCGGACTGGGCGTCGAGGGCGCCGGTCTGTTTCAGAATCGCCTGGGTGCCGGCGCTGGCGCCCTGCGGCGTGCGCGCCTGAGCTTGGGCTTGTGCGGCGGTGCGCGACGTGCGGCTCGCCGAATTGGTGACGGCGAGTTCGGCCTGGCGGCGCGGATCGACCTCTTGGGGCCGGGCGGTGCCGGGCGCCGGCGGCCGCAACGAGAAGTCGGGGGGAACGCTGAGCGCGGCGCGCGAATAGACGGCGAACTCGTCAGGCGCCATTTTGACATTGATGCCGAGCTTCTGCTTGGTTTCTTCGCAGCCGCCAAGAATCAAAACGCAGGCGACGCCTGCGAGGAAGAAACCGACTGATTTCCTCATTAATCCATTCTCATCAATGGTGACAAGGCCTAGGCCAGTGAGCCGGTATTTTTAGGCTTTTCTCCGCCCTGGAACAAGGCGTCTAGCAGTAGGACCACAGCCCCAACCGAGATTCCAGTGTCGGCGACGTTGAAAGTGTACCAGTGGTACCCGAAGGCGTGGAAATCCAAAAAGTCGGCAACCGCTCCGAATTGTAACCGATCGATCAAATTGCCGATGGCGCCGCCGATGATGGACCCCAGCGCCAAGCGGACCAGGAGCCGATCGGCTCGCACCAGCCAGGCAGCGAGAAAGCCGATGATACCGAGAGCCAAGGCCACCAAGGCCCAGCGCGCCCAATCGATGTCGGAGCTGAGCAGCCCGAAGCTGACGCCGCGGTTCCAACCCATGACGAGATTCAGGAATCCGGTGACCGGAATCGCCCGCGGCGGATTCATGACGACGTGGACGATCCAATACTTCGACAGCTGATCGACGACCAGGATCGCCATGGCCATGGCCAGGCCCGACCACGGCATGACCAGGCCAGCGAGCCGGCCCGATGGCGGTACGCCTGAGGGCTTAGAGGCGAGCATCGGTGTGGCTCGTTGACATCAGGCCGCGGTTTCGAGGCCGGCGACGGCGTCGGCGCAGCGGACGCAAAGGGTGGAGTGATCCTTGTGGTGGCCGACTTCGGGCAAGACCTTCCAGCAGCGTTCGCATTTCTCGCCGTCGGCGCGTTCCGGAACCACCGCGACGCCCGGAACGTCGGCGAGACGGAACGCCGTGGCCGGAGCCTCGCCGGTCTCGAACGTCAGCCCTGAAGTGATCGTGACCTCGGCGAGATCGACGCCGGCAACGGCGTCGCGGAGGGCGGCCTCGACGAAGACCCGAGGCTTGGCTTCGAGGCTGGAGCCGATGCGCTTTTCAGCGCGCTCGATCTCCAGCGCTCCGGTGATGACGCGGCGCAAGTTGCGGACCGTCGTCCAACGCTCGGCCAGCGTCGGGTTGTGCCAACTCGCCGGGATCGTCGGGAAAGGCCGAAGGTGCACGCTCTCTTCGTCGCCGGGATGGCGCGCCAGCCAGGCTTCCTCGGCGGTAAAGCAGGTGAAGGGCGCGAGCCAGGCCGTCAGGCAGTTGAAGATTTCGTCGAGCACGGTGCGCGCGGCGCGGCGCGTTTTCGAATCCTGCGGATCGCAGTAGAGGCAATCCTTGCGGACGTCGAAATAGAACGCCGACAGATCGACCGTGCAAAACGTGTGCAGCTGGGTGAAGAACGGATGGAACTCGAGCGACTCCCAGGCCTGGGTCAAGGACTGGCTCATCTCCCACAAGCGATGCAGGACCCAGCGTTCGAGTTCGGGCATCTCGGCGGCTGGAATGCGTTCAGCGTCGTCGAAGCCGTTCAGGTTACCGAGCAGATAGCGCAGCGTGTTGCGCAACCGGCGATAGACGTCGGCCTGATGCTTCAGGATCTCTTTGCCGATGCGCAGATCCATCGAGTAGTCCGAGGCGACGACCCACAAGCGCAGCACGTCGGCGCCGTGGGCATCGACGACTTCTTGCGGGGCGACGATGTTGCCCAAGGACTTCGACATCTTCTGGCCGTCCTCGCCCATGATGAAGCCGTGGGTCAGGACGGTGTCGTAGGGCGCGCGCTGGCGCGTCCCGCAGGATTCAAGCAGCGACGACTGGAACCAGCCGCGGTGCTGGTCCGAGCCTTCGAGATAGAGATGCGCCGGCCATTTCAGGTCGGGCCGGTTCTCGAGCACGAAGGCATGGGTCGAGCCTGAGTCGAACCAGACGTCAAGAATATCCATGACCTGTTCGTAGTCGGCGGGATTGCGGTCGGGCCCGAGGAACCGTTCCGGTGTCCCGGCGAACCAGGCGTCGGCGCCTTCGGCCTCGATGGCGGCAGCGATGCGCTCCAGCACCGCCGGATCGCGCAACGGCTCGCCGGTTTTCTTGTCGACGAAGACGGTGATCGGCACGCCCCAAGCCCGCTGGCGCGACACGCACCAATCGGGCCGGGTTTCGACCATGCCGCGCAAACGCGCCTGGCCGGACTCCGGCACGAAGCGGGTCTTGCTGATGGCATCCAACGCCGTCTTGCGAAGCCCCGTCTTCTCCATGGAGATGAACCACTGGGGCGTGTTGCGGAAGATCAGCGGCGCTTTCGACCGCCACGAATGCGGATACGAGTGCGTGATCTTCGCCATCTTCAAGAGCCCGCCCGCCGCATCGAGGGCTTTGGCGACGATCGGATCGGCCTTGAAGACATGGGTCCCAGCGAACAGCGGCACGTGGGCGAGGAACAAGCCGTCGCCGTCGACGGTGTCCGGCACCGCGATGCCGTGGCGCTGGCCAAGCTCCCAGTCGTCGGCGCCGTGACCGGGCGCGATATGGACGAGGCCGGTGCCGGTTTCCATGTCGACGAAACCAGCGGCGAGCACCGGCACGTCGAAGTCGTAGCCTTGGCCGCGCAGCGGATGGCGGGCGATGGTGCCGGCGAGCGCTTTGCCGGAGACTTCGCCGTCGATGCGATGGCCGCTGATCCCGACCTCGGCGAGGAACGGTTCAAGCCGCGGCTTGGCGATGATCAGGGTCTCGCCGACTTGCGCCTTCGATCCGTCCGCAACCGCGGTGACAACGAGCCGCACATAGGTCGACTCGGGATCGCAGGCGATGGCGCGGTTGCCGGGCATGGTCCAGGGCGTCGTCGTCCAGATAACCAGCGCCGCGCCGTCCACCTTTGCGCCGGGCGCCGATGTCACCACCGGGAAGCGCACGAAGATCGCCGTCGAGGTATGGTCGTGATACTCGACCTCGGCTTCGGCGAGCGCCGTCTTCTCGACGACCGACCACAGCACCGGCTTCGAGCCGCGATAGAGCGAGCCGTTGAGCAGAAACTTGCCGAGCTCGCGAACGATCTGGGCCTCGGCGGCGAAGCTCATCGTGCTGTAGAAATTCTTCCAATCGCCGATCACGCCGAGGCGCTGGAACTCGGCGCTCTGCACGCCGATCCAGTGCGCCGCGAAGTCGCGACATTCCTGACGGAAATCGAGGATCGGCACGGCGTCCTTGTCTTTGCCGGCGGCGCGATACTTCTCTTCGATCTTCCATTCGATCGGCAGGCCGTGACAGTCCCAGCCCGGCACGTAATTGGCGTCGCGGCCCTGCATCTGGGCGGCGCGCACGATGACGTCCTTCAAGATCTTATTCAGCGCGTGACCGATGTGCAGGTTGCCGTTGGCATAAGGCGGCCCGTCGTGAAGCACGAACGGCGTCCGGCCCTGCGACTGCACCCGCAACCGCCCGTAAAGATCGAGCCCCGCCCAACGCTTCAGCATCTCCGGCTCGCGCTTCGGCAAGTCCGCCTTCATGGCGAAATCGGTCTTGGGCAAAAAGACGGTGGCGCGATAGTTGCTGGTCATCGGCGGATGGTCTCGCGGGTCTTGGCGGGCTTCGACGCCAGCACCTGTTCGGCGCGGCGGCGGTCCTCGGCCATTTGGGCTTTCAAAGCGTCCATGTCGGTGAAGGTCTGATCGGGCCGGACGCGCTCAACGAGCCCGACGCGCAGCGTCCGTCCGTAGACGTCGCCGGTGAAATCGAACAGATGCGTTTCGATCAACACTTCGCCGCCGCCGAAGGTCGGCCGCGTCCCGAGATAGGCGACGCCGTCCTGCCACGTCGCGCCGTCGTCGAGCGAGGCGCGGACCGCGTAAATGCCGGTCGCCGGACGGTGGTATTCGCCGAGCCGGATATTCGCCGTCGGAAAGCCGAGAGCCCGGCCGCGCTTTTCTCCGGCGACAACTTCGCCTTCGATTTCGAACGTCCGGCCCAGGATGCGGGCGACAGCGGCAAGATCGCCGACCGTCAACGCCTCGCGGAGCCGCGTCGCCGAATAGGTGCCGCCGCCGTTCGCATCGCCCACCGCATGGACCGACGTGAAATCGAACCCGAGCGTCCGGCCGAGCGCCAACAACAAGGCGCCGTCGCCTTGCCGACGATGCCCGAACACAAAGTCATAGCCGCAGACGACGTGACGAACGCCCAGGCCTTTGACCAACACGTCCTCGACGAAGCTGTGGGCGGTGCGCTTCGAAAATTCGAGATCGAAATTGATGACGACCAAATGATCGACGCCTTGGGCGGCGATCTCGCGGGCCTTCGCCGGCAACGGCGTCAGGCGGAACGGCGGCGCGTCGGGCTGGAACAGCCGGCGCGGATGCGGCTCGAAGGTCAGCACGGCCCAGGGCAGGTTCGCCGAATGGGCGATCCGCCCGGCCTCGCCGATCACCGCCCGATGGCCGAGATGCATGCCGTCGAAATTGCCGATGGCGGCCGCGGCGCCCCGCGCCTCGACGGGTAGGTCATTGAAATGGCGAAAGATTCGCATGGGCTCAAAGTGTCAGCGCCCCGCCCGAGGGTCAAGGGGGAAGCGCGGTTTTACGCCGCTTTTGGCGTGCGCGGATCGATCGGAAGTTGCGGCGCGATGGCGTACAGGCCTTCGGCAAGATGGGCAGCGGCCAGCAGCGCCGCCTCGCCTTTCGGCCGGCCGATCATTTGCAGTCCGACCGGCAATCCGTCGGCGGTGAAGCCGCAGGGGATCGACAGCGCCGGTAGCGACGTCAAGGTGACGACATAGGTGATCGAGAACCAATCGATGTAGGTCGGAAAGCGCTGGCCCTCGATTTCCTCGATGTAACGCTTCTCGATATCGAAGGGCGCGAGCTGGGTCGCTGGGCACAGCAACAGATCGTGGGTCGTGAAATATTGCGCGAGGCGACGATAGAGCCGCGAGCGTCCGACCTCGGCCTTGCCGATGTCGTCGGCGGTGAGCTTCAAGCCGGCCTCGATATTCCACACGACCTCAGGCTTCATCTGGGCGCGCCGCGTCGCCAGAAGCTCGGCCTTGTCGGCGGCGAAGCGTGCCGCCCGCAACGTCTGGAACATAGGTACGGCGTCGCGAAAATTGACCCTGGCCTCGTCAACGGTGGCGCCGAGCTCGGCGAACCGCACCGCCGCGGCGCGGCAAATCGCTTTCACTTCGGCGGTGACCGGCGCGAAACCGAGATCGTCGGAATATCCAACCCGCACCGGCGGCGTCGGCGCGTCGACCGCTGACACATAGCTCGTCGCCGGCGCGGCCAAGCTGATCGGATCCTCTGGATGCTCGCCGGCCATGGCGTCGAGCATGAGCGCCAGATCGCCGACATTACGCGCCATCGGCCCATCCACCGCTAGCGTGTCGAACGGCAACGTGCGCG
This sequence comes from Rhodospirillales bacterium, assembly GCA_009691105.1. Classification (GTDB taxonomy): domain Bacteria; phylum Pseudomonadota; class Alphaproteobacteria; order Rhodospirillales; family SHVU01; genus SHVU01. The sequence continues at coordinate 9,426 of SHVU01000025.1, read as the reverse complement.
GCGCATGAGCGACGCGGCCGGGCGATGGCCGCAATCCAACGACTCCGGAAAATGCCGCCGGAATGCGCAAGCTGCCACCAAGATCCGATCCCGTCGCCAGCCAGACTTGACCGGCAGCGAGCGCCGCCGCCGATCCGCCCGACGAGCCGCCGGGTGTGCGCGTCGTGTTCCAGGGATTGCGGGTCTTGCCGAAGACGTCGTTGAAGGTGACGGCCCCGGCCCCGAACTCCGGCGTGTTGGATTTGGCGAGCACGATCGCGCCACGGGCTTCGAGCATCTCGACCATGACGTCGGAACGCATCGAGACGTGATCGGCGTAGATCGTCGAGCCATAGGTCGTGCGCACGCCTTGAACGTCGTTCAGGTCCTTGACGGCGATGGGAAGCCCGGCGAGCCAGGCGGGATGATCGGTCTCGCCCGAGCCGGCGGCGATCCGTTCGGCATGGGCTTTGGCGCGGTCGGCGCAGAGCGTCGGCAGCGCGTTGATCGCCGGATCGGTAGCAGCGATGCGGGCCAGGGCCGCGGCGATGGCCTCGGCCGGGCTCACCTCGCGGCGCTTCAACAGCCGCACCATCTGGCGGGCGGACAATCGCGTCAGATCCGACATCCGACGACAAGTATCAGGAATCCCGAAACCCGGAAACCGGCCCTCATCGTCTCTCCCAGCCCTCACCCCGCCCTCTCCCGTAAACGGGAGAGGGCGCCCCTCATTTTTCCTCTCCCGCTCAGCAGGAGAGGGAGGGACCCGCGACGCAAGGCACGGGAGGGTGAGGGTGCGATCTCGCGGTTCACAGGCTCCGTCCAAGCTGCTACCAAAGGCGCCGATGATGATTCACTGCACCCTTTCGGGCTTGGCCCTGGCCGTGTTCTTTGGCGGCGCCACCCTCGCCGCCGACGCTCCGCCGACCTTCGGCCTGCCCATCGACTGCGAATCGGGCAAGACCTGCTGGGTGGTCAATTACGTCGATCACGACGCCACCGATGGCATCGACGACTACATGTGCGGCAAGGCGAGCTACAACGAGCCGCCGCACAACCGCCACATCGGCACCGATTTCGCGATCCGCGACCTGGCCGCGATGCGCAAAGGTGTCGCGGCGCTGGCCGCCGAGCCCGGCGTGGTGCGCGGCACTCGCGACGGCGTCAAAGACGTCGACATCAAGGACATCGGCGGACCCGCCGCCGTGAAGGGCTTCGAATGCGGCAACTGGGTCGTCGTCGATCATCCCGGCGGCTGGTCGACGCAGTACTGCCATCTGCGCCAAGGCAGCGTCAAAGTTAAGAAAGGCGACCGCCTGAAAGCCGGCCAAGCCATCGGCCTGGTCGGGCTCTCCGGCCTGACCGAATTTCCGCACGTCCATTTCACGGTGCGCAAAGGCGAGGACGCCGTCGATCCGTTCGTCGGCACCGCCAAGAAGACCTGCAGCGTCGGCACCAAGCCGCTGTGGGCCGCCGCGACACTGGCCAAGATTCCGTATCAGCCGACGGCGGTTTACACCTTCGGGTTCATCGCCGAGACGCCGGACGTCAAAGCGGCGCGCGACGGCGCCTATACCGCGACGAACTTCCCGGCCTCATCACCGAGCCTGGTGCTGTGGGCCGACATTTTCTGGGTGCAGCCCGGCGACGAAGTCCTGATGACCGTCACCGACCCGAATGGCGTCAAACTGTTCGAAGGTCGCCGCACGATCGAACGACTGGTAGCCCGATCGTTCAACGTCGCGGGAAAGCCCCGCCCGCCCGCCGGCTGGCCGATGGGCGTCTACAAGGGCGAGATCAAAGTCAGCCGCAAAGACAGTCCCGAGACCGTCGCCGTCACGACCGAAGCGACGATCCGCTAAGGGCGCGCTGAACCCACACTGTTGTAACCAGCGAGCCGCCCCATCCTTCGAGACGCATGCCTTTGGCATGCTCCTCAGGATGAGGCTCCCTCTGACCTCACCCTGAGATCAGGCTCCCGCTCTTCGACCTCACGCCGAGATGAGCTTCCCTTTTGACCTCACCCTGAGGAGGCCCGAAGGGCCGTCTCGAAGGGCGAGGTCAAACGTGACTCGACAGAAGGTCTAGCTCGGCCGGTCTTTCTTTTTGGTCCAGCGGGCGGCGCGGGCGTCATCGCTCGCCACAGCATCGACCCAGCGCGGACCCGACGCCGTCTCTTCCTGTTTCCAGAACGGCGCTTGAGTCTTCAACCAATCGATCAAAAACTCGCAGGCCTCAAGGGCGGCGGCGCGATGGGCTGAGGCCACCGCGACCAGCACGATCCGATCGCCGAGTTCGAGACGACCGTGACGGTGAATGACCAGAACCTCGGCGAGAGGCCACCGGCTTCGCGCCTCGGCCTCGATCCGCTCCAGCTCTTTCGTCGTCATCTTGGGATAGTGCTCGAGGGTCATGGCGCAGGTCGCCTCGCCCGTCGCCACGTCGCGGACCAAGCCGACAAACACGCAGACCGCGCCGATGCCCGGCCGGTCCTTGGTCAAAGCTTCGACCTCGCGGCCGACGTCGAAATCCTCGGTCTGGACGCGGATCATTTCCTACCCGTCCTTCGAGCCCTCACCCTCCCGCGCAAGACGCTGGCCCCTCCCTCTCCCATCCATGGGAGAGGGTAAGAGAAAGGCAGCGATATATGCCGTCGTCCGCCGGCCATTCCTTCCCTCTCCCGCTTGCGGGAGAGGGTGCCAAGCGAAGCGCGGCGGGTGAGGGTGTGTCTCACGACCTATCCGCCGGTCACCGGCGGAAAGAACGCGACCTCATCGCCGGCCGCGACCGGATGATCGAGGCTGGCGTATTCCTGATTGACCGCGGCGCGGATCTGGCCGGGCACGGCGAAGGCCCGAGCGTGTCCGTCGCTGCGGGTCGCGAGCCACGTCACCAATCCGCCAACGTCTTTGACCGTGGCCGGCGGGGCGACGTCTTCTTCCGTCAAGCCGGTGCGTTCCCGGAGCCACGCGAAATAAACGATCTTCATAGGACGACCTCGCTACAGAGTAGGGAATCGATCCTCACGCCGAGGCATTGGTTGGCCGCGCCTGGAGCCCAAGGTGCGCCATGATGAACCAGACGACGGATTCGATATCGTTCAAATCGAGCAGCGGCACGGCGAGTCCCTCCAGCGCCGCGTCGGATGCGACCGCGACGATGGTGGGATCGTTCGGACACAGCAGCGGCTGGCCCAGGCCCGGACGATGGACCTCGAGCTTGGGATGACGGTCGCGCTTGAACCCTTCCACCAACAGAAGATCGACCGGCGTTATCCGCTCGAGAAGCCAATCCATCGAGGCTTCTGGTTCGGCCCGGTTTTCATGCATCAGGGCCCAGCGCTGCGACGAGGAAATCAGCACCTCTGTGGCGCCGGCGGCGCGATGGCGGTGCGAGTCCTTGCCCGGCTGGTCGATGTCGAATTCATGGTGACCGTGCTTCATGGTCGAGACCGAGAGGCCGAGCCCAACGAAGCGATCGATCAGTTGGACGATCAGCGTCGTCTTGCCGCTGTTATGCCAGCCGACGAGACCGAAGACCTTCATGGCTCACGGCGCCCCGTCGTCGCTGCCGGCGATATGGGCGAGCCCGGCGCGGACGTAATCGTAACCGGTGAAAACGGTCAGCGCCGCGGCAATCCAGAGCCCGACGAGACCGATGTCGACGGAGGTCACGGTCCCGAACGTCGGCCCGGCCACGCCGGCGACGAGAAAGCCGATCGCCACCATCTGGATGCCGGTCTTCCATTTGGCGAGACGCGTCACCGGGACCTGGATTTTGACGTCGGCGAGGAATTCGCGAAGGCCGGAGATCAACAGCTCACGGCACAGGATGATGGCGGCCGCGGCGATATCAAGGCCGGCGATCCGATCGACGCCGACCAGCATCAAAAGAACGGTCACGACCAGAAGCTTGTCGGCGACGGGGTCGAGAAAGCGCCCCATGCGCGATTGCAGGCTCCACGCCCGGGCCAGATAGCCGTCGAGATAGTCGGTGATGCAGGCCAGCACATAGGCTGCCAGCGCCAAAGCATCGGCGTTGTAGGAGTCGAGAAGAAGCAGCCCTCCGACCACGGGAATCGCCGCGATCCGGGAAAAGGTTAGAAGATTGGGCAACCGCTTCAGCATGATGGATTCCGCCGACGCGACATTGCCCTCACCCTTCCGCTCCGCGACGACTGCGGGACGAGGGGCGAAGGATCAACGCCGCCTTGCTACGAACCGGCGCATCCTACCGTCCGGCATGGAACCAGTCATAAATTTTGTCGGCCATTGACCGGTCGATGCCTTCGACCCGGGCGAGATCGTCACGGCCGGCTCGGGTCACGGCCAAGGCCGAGCCGAAGTGATGGAGCAGCGCCCGTTTGCGCTTGGCGCCGATTCCGGGAATCTCGTCAAGCGACGAGCGCGACACCGACTTGCCGCGCTTGCCGCGATGGGCGCCGATGGCGAAGCGGTGCGCTTCGTCGCGTAAGCGTTGCAGGAAAAAGAGGACCGGGTCCTGATGATCGAGCGCAAGCGGGGCGCGGTCGGGGCGATAGATGCTCTCGCGGCCGGCGTTGCGGTCCGGGCCCTTGGCGATCGCGGCCAGTGCGACACCGGCGACGCCCAACTCGGCAAAGACCCGCTGGGCCTCGCCGAGATGTCCGGGCCCGCCGTCGATCAGGACAAGGTCGGGCCATTGGCCGAGCTGCCGGTCGGGGTCTTCCTTAAGGGCGCGCGCAAAGCGCCGGGTCAGGACCTCGCGCATCATTCCGTAGTCGTCGCCCGGCGCGAACCCAGCAGCCAACGCCGCTTTTTCCGTCGCCACGACGGTTTCGGCGGGCGGCGCATCGGCAGGAATCGGCGCGGGTGCGGCGTCGGCCCCGGCCTCCGTCGAGGCTTCGGCTGAAGCGTCGGCCGCGGCGCCGCGGATCGTGAACCGGCGGTAGGCGCTTTTCATCAAGCCCTCGGGCCCGGCGACGATCATCGCGCCCACCGCTTGGCTGCCGGAGATGTGGCTGTTGTCGTAAACCTCGATCCGGTTCGGGGCGCTGTCCAATTCGAAGAGCTTGGCGACGCCGTCGAGCAGACGCCGTTGCGTCGCGCTTTCGGCCATGCGGCGGCCGAGCGCTTCTTCGGCGTTGGAGAGCGCATGCAACACCAGCTTGCGTTTGGCGCCGCGCTCGGGCGTCGACACCCGCACCGTCTGGCCGGCCAGCACCGTCAGCGCTTCCTCGATCAAGCCCGGCTGCGCCAGGCGATGGCTGAGGAACAGGCACGGCGGCGGCGGCAGGTTCGAATAAAACTGACCGATGAAGGCTTCGAGGATGCGGGCCTCGGTGTCGTCGCGATCGTGGCCCATGTAGTAGGCGCGGTTGCCGAAATTGCGGCCGGAGCGGAAGAAGAACACCTGGATGCAACTTTGGCCGCCGGCCGAATGCAACGCGATGACGTCGGCCGCTTCGACGCCGCGCAAGTTGATGTCTTGGCGCGACAGGACTTTGGCGAGGGCGGAAATGCGATCGCGGAACTGGGCGGCGGTCTCGAAGTCGAGACGCTCGCTGGCCTCTTCCATGTGGCGGGCCAGATCGCCATTGATCGACTCGCCGTCGCCGCCGAGGAACGCCTTGGCGTCTTTGACGAGGCCGGCGTAGTCCTCGGGTCCAATCTTGCCGACGCAGGGCGCGCTGCAGCGCTTGATCTGATAGAGCAAACAGGGCCGCGTCCGGCTTTCGAACACCGTGTCGGCGCAGGAACGCAGCAGAAAAGCCCGCTGCAGAATGGTTAGGGTCTCGTTGACCGCCCAGGCCGAGGCGAACGGCCCGAAGTAGTCGCCTTTGCGTTTGCGCGCTCCGCGATGCTTCAGGACTTGCGGGAACGAGTGGTCGCGGGCGATCAGGATCTGCGGAAACGATTTGTCGTCGCGCAGCAGGATGTTGTAGCGCGGCCCATAGCGCTTGATGAGGTTGGCCTCGAGCAGCAAGGCCTCGGCTTCGGTGTGCGTCGTGACGAATTCGAGGCTGCGGGTCTCGTTGACCATGCGGCGGATGCGGGTCGAGAGCCGCAACACGTGGCAGTAACTGGCGACGCGTTTCTTCACGCTCCGCGCCTTGCCGACGTAGAGGACCTCGCCGTCCAAGCCGAGCATCCGGTAGACGCCGGGGCCGACCGGCGCCAAGGCGACCTCGCGGCCGATCAGCGCCGCGCCGGTCAGAACCGGCTCGACCGCGGGCTCAGACGGCGTCGGCTCGGTCTGGCCACGTTCCGTTCCCATGCGGTCAATGTGGTCCGCTTGATCCAGAGCGTCAACTCAGCGGGACGGCCAACGATGTGTGGGATTTTCAAAGATTTGCGGTCGATGCGCGACTCTTCGCGGATTCCGCGCCGTCGCCGTCCACGTGCCCGATCCTCGCCACGAACGTTTCTGCCGCAGGACTCGCGTCGTTCTCCTGGGTCGGAACGGCCTCATTTTCGGGCCCTGGTCTCGCCTTCGTTAGCCGCTGTCTCAGCGCCCTTTTTCCGCCGCTGTTCTCGCAGCTTTCTACGGTCGTTCTCCTTGCCGTTCGATGCCCGTCCGCGACGCCTCGCGCCGCCTTCCCATGTGGATAAGCTTGTTGAAAGTCCGGTGTTGACAGATTCCGGGGCTGGCGGCGGATTGACGCGAGTCTGTGGAAACGGCCAATCTCGGCCTTGCAAGCCATTGAAATAACAGGTGGATTTTTACTCGCCTGAAGGCCGTCGCAAAAACGGCAGAAATTCACAACTTTTCTGCAACCGGCGAGCGGTTGAACAGGGGCTGTGCACAACTCGATCGCCAAATCCCTTGTGGCGCAATCACTTAGGAGGACTTGGCGGAGGCGAGGCGCGCGAAATGGCTAAGAGGCGAAGCGTTCGATCTCGACGCCGGCGCTGGTCGCGTCGGGGAAAATGTCGAGCTTTTCGATGCGAACCCGGGCCGAGCGGACGCGGCGATCCTTGAGGCAAATCTGGGCAATGGTTTCGGCGAGAGTCTCGACCAATTTCAAACGGTCGGCGGCGGCGATGGCCCGAACCTGGTCGGCGATGGCCTCGTAGCAGACGACGTTGGCGAGTTCGTCACCGAGCGGCGCCTCGCCCTCGGTGACGGCAAGATCGAGATTGATCCGGACCCGTTGCGGAGCGCGGCGCTCGCGCCGATGCACGCCGATGGTGGTCTCGACGACGAGATCGCGGATGAAGACGTGACGCAGACCGCGCCGGGCATCGGCCAGCCGCAGCGGACGAGCCCCGCGCGACGATACGGCGAGCGGCGAGGATTTTGCGGGCATCGCGGTCTCACGTGTTCCGGTGGCCACAGACGACCGCCGTGAGCCCAGGCGAGAGGATTTTGCGGGCATGGATGTCTCGCTTATTCCGGGCGCGGCGGCCGGCCGCCATGGGACCAACCGAGATGCTGGCCGGAGTCGATGGCGATCATCTGGCCGGTGACCGACGGCGCGTTCAAGAGAAAACGGATCGCCGCCGTGACTTCGCGAAGCTCGACGGGGCGCTGCAGCGGAAAGGCGCGCCATTGCTCGGCGAATTGCCGCGCTGTCTGGCGGACGCTCGGCAAGGTCGGGCCGGGACCGATGGCGTTGACACGGATGCGCGGCGCCAACGCGAGCGCCAACGTCTGGGTCAGAGCCCAGAGCCCGACCTTCGACACCGTGTAGGACGTGAAGAACGGCGTCAGGTTGAAGACCCGCTGATCGATCAGGTTGATGACGTTGCCTTTGGTGCGCGCCGGCAACCGCTGCGCGAACTCCTGGGTCAGGACGAAGGGGGCGCGGAGATTGATCTCCATATGCCGGTCCCAACTGCGCCGCGTCGCCGACGCCACGGTGTCGTTGTCGAAGACGGCGGCGTTGTTGACCAGAACCGTCAGCGGGCCGATGAGGCGCTCGGTGCGGCGCACCAACCCCTTCACGTCGGCTTCCCGGCCGAGATCGGCTTTGACCAGAGCGGCGCGACCGCCGCGGGCTTCGATCTCGCGCTGCAAGGCACGCGCCGCTTGCGCCGACTCGTGATGATGCAGCCCGACCGCGAAGCCTTGCTCGGCGAGATCGAGCGCAATAGCGCGGCCGATGCGCCGCGCCGCGCCGGTCACCAGAGCCGCCTTGGGTTTGGTCGTAGCCATAGCCCAAGGATGGTCAACGGAACGCCGAGTGGCAAGGCCGACGACGCGCTGTCCCGTGCCCCCGATGCCACATCCCTCTATGGTATCGCGACGGGCAACGACCCGATCGGGACCGACAGCGGACAGAGATCGCGGCGGCGATTAACTTCATCGGACACGAGTCGAGCCAGAAGCTGCGCGGCGGCTATTACACGCCGGCCGATCTCGCTGCTTTTCTCGCCCGTTGGGTCGGGCAGACGAACCCGGCCGATATTCTCGAACCGAGCTGCGGCGACGGAGCCTTTCTCGCCTTTCTCGCCGCCCTCGCCGCCAGCCCCGCAGCGTCGCGAGCCTCGATCACGGCATTCGAACTCGATCCCGGCGAAGCCCAGTCGGCCACCCATCGCGCCGACGAATTCGGCCTGAACGCCGCAGTGCGCGCCACCGATTTTCTGGGCTGGGCGCTGGAAAATCTTTCGCCGGCCGGGGCCCGGTTCGATGCCGTCGTCGGCAACCAGCCCTTCATCCGCTACCAATATTTGCCGGCCGAGTTTCAGCCCCGCGCTGCCGACGTCTTCAGCCGCCTCGGCTGCGCCTTCACCAAGCACACCAACGCCTGGGTGCCGTTCGTCTTGGCCTCGTTCGCGTTGCTGCGGCAGGGCGGACGGCTGGCGATGGTCGTCCCTGCCGAGATCATTCACGTCGCCCACGCCCAGTCGCTGCGCACGTACCTGGGCGAAGAATGCCGGCGCCTGGTGATCATCGATCCGGAGCGGCTCTGGTTCGAAAAGACCCTGCAAGGCGCGGTGCTGCTGCTCGCCGAAAAGCGCCGCGATGCCGCCGACGCGCCGCAAGGTCTTGGTGTCGTCTCGGTACGCGACCGCGAGTTCCTAAGCCGCGATCACGACGAGCTGTTCGCGGCACCGCAGCCCATCAACGGCAAGACCGTCGCCGGAAAATGGATGCGGGCCTTTCTCGACGCCGGCACGCGAGGCCTGTTGGACGAAGTTATGGGGCATCCCGCCGTCCATCGCTTCGCGGACATCGCCGATGTCGATGTTGGCATCGTCACCGGCGCCAACAAATATTTCCTCATCGACGACGCCGTGGTGCGAGACCATCGCCTCGGCAACTACGCCCATCCGATGTTCGGACGCAGCGAGCATTGTCCGGGCGTGATTTACGACGACGCGCAACACCGCGCCAACGCCCGCGACGGCCACCCGACCAATTTTCTGTGGTTCAAGAACGCCGCCGCGATCCAAGACGCCGCCGTTCAGGCCTAGGTCGATACCGGCGAGCGCGAAAGCCTTCACACCCGCTTCAAGTGCC
>SHVU01000024.1 GCA_009691105.1 Rhodospirillales bacterium | reverse complement strand
CCGCAACGACCTCTATCCCGAATACAAAGCGCATCGCCCCGATCCGCCCGAGGAATTGATTCCGCAGTTTCCCTTGGTCCGGGACGCGACGCGGGCCTTTAACGTCGCCGCGGTGGATCAGGACGGCTACGAGGCCGACGACCTGATCGCGACGTACGCGCGCCAAGCTGCCGCCGCCGGCAGCCGCGTCACCATCGTCTCGTCCGACAAGGACCTGATGCAGCTCGTCGACGACCGCATCACCATGTTCGACGCGGTGAAAAATCGCGAGATCGGACGGGCCGAAGTCATCGAACGTTTCGGCGTCGGGCCCGAGAAAGTCGTCGAGGTCCAGGCTCTGGCCGGGGATTCGACGGACAACGTCCCCGGTGTTGCCGGGATCGGGGTCAAGACCGCCGCCGAGCTCATCAAGATCTACGGCGATGTCGAAACGCTGCTCGCTAGGGCTCATGAGATCAAACAGCCGAAGCGCCGTCAGGCCTTGATCGACGAGGCTGACGCGGCGCGGCTGTCCCGGAAGCTTGTCGAGCTGTGCTGCGACGTGCCGGTGTTGGTGCCGCTTGCCGATCTCGCGGTGAAGCCGAGGGACAACGAACAGCTTCTCAAGTTTCTGAGGGCGCAAGCCTTCAAGTCGCTGATCGCGCGGATCGAAAGCCGGGTCGAGGCTGGAGCGAGACCGAAAACGCCGCTTGCGGCTACGGCCACAGCATCGATGTCCGACGCTGCCGCCGTGCCAGCCGTCGCGGCGGATCGCAGCAACTACGAACTGGTTCAGGACGTCACCCGTCTGAAAGCCTGGGTTCAGGCCGCCAAGGCCCAAGGCTACGTTGCCGTGGACACTGAAACGACGGCGCTAGACTCGATGCGGGCCGAGCTGGTCGGCGTGTCGCTGGCGCTTGAGCCGGGGCGGGCTTGCTACATCCCGCTCGGTCATAAGCCGCCCGCCGGCCTGGCGCTCGACGGCGCGCAGGCGTTGCAACAGATCCCGTTAGCCGAGGCGCTGGCGATCTTGGAGCCTTTGCTCGAAGACGCCGCCGTTCTGAAGATCGGCCAAAACATCAAATATGACATGCAGATACTGGCCCAGCACGGCATTGCCGTCGGGCCGGTCGACGACACCATGGTGCTGTCGTTTGTCCTCGACGGTTCGCTGCACGGTCACGGCATGGACGAGTTGGCCCTGCTGCATCTTGGTCACACGACCATCAAATATTCCGACGTGACCGGTACCGGCAAAGCCCAGGTCACGTTTGATTTTGTGCCTCTCGACAAGGCCCGCGACTATTCGGCCGAGGACGCCGACGTCACGTTGAAGCTGCACAAACTTTTGAAGCGCCGGCTTGTCGCCGAGAGCATGGTCACGGTCTATGAGACGCTGGAACGGCCGCTGATTCCTATCCTCGAACGGATGGAGCGCCACGGTATCACCGTCGATGCCCGCGAGTTGAAGCGCCTCAGCGGCGATTTCGGGACGCGGATGGCCGGGCTGGAAACGGAAATCCACAAGCTCGTCGGCCAGACGTTCAATTTGGGATCGCCCAAGCAGCTCGGCGAAGTTCTGTTCGACAAGATGGGCCTCGCCGGCGGCCGGAAGACCAAGACTGGAGCCTGGGGGACCGACGCCGACGTTCTCGATGACCTCGCCGCCCAAGGCCATGTGCTGCCCGCCAAGATTCTCGAATGGCGCCAACTCGCCAAGTTGAAGTCGACTTACGCCGATGCGCTGATCGAACAGATCAATCCTCAAACCGGCCGGGTTCATACGTCGTATTCGATGGCGGCGGCGTCGACGGGCCGGCTCGCTTCGACCGATCCGAATTTGCAGAACATCCCGGTGCGCACCGAAGAGGGGCGGAAAATCCGCCATGCCTTCATCGCCACCAAAGGCCATACGCTGATCTCGGCGGATTATTCCCAGATCGAGCTGCGCTTGCTGGCCCACGTCGCCGACATCGAGACCTTGAAAGAGGCCTTCCGCCAAGGTGCCGATATTCACGCCCTGACCGCGTCACAAGTCTTTGGCATTCCTTTGGACAAACTCGATGCCGCGACCCGGCGCTCGGCCAAGGCTATCAACTTCGGAATCATCTACGGCATTTCTCCGTTCGGATTGGCGCGCCAGCTCGGCATCGGTCAGGGCGACGCCAAGCGCTACATTGAAGCGTATTTCGAGCGCTATCCGGGCATTCGCGACTACATGGACCGGACGAAAAAGATTGCCCGCGAGCAAGGCTTCGTGACGACGCCGTTCGGGCGAAAATGTCATATGCCCGGCATTGCCGACAAGAATCCGGCGCGCCGCAACTTCGCGGAACGCGCCGCCATCAACGCGCCGTTGCAAGGCGGCGCCGCCGATATCATCAAGCGGGCCATGGTGCGGATTCCAGACGCGCTGGTCGCTGCCAAGCTCGCCGCGCGCATGCTTCTTCAGGTTCACGACGAATTGATTTTCGAAGTCCCGGACGCCGAGGTCGAAGCGACCGGCGCTCTCGTCAAGGCGATCATGGAAGCGGCGGCGACACTCACCGTGCCGCTCGTCGTCGACGTCGGTTCCGGCACCCACTGGGACGAAGCCCACTAAAATAACAGTGACGCTGCCTTAAGCCGGCTGGGGCGTGTTTCGACGGTTCCGCGCCAAGCGCCGCCGACCCGCCGCGATCAGCCGATAGCCGAGCAAGCACGCGAGAATCGACGCGTAGATGATCGGTTCGCGGGTGTCGGACTTCACCATCATGTAGAAGTGCAGGCACCCCAGCATGCCGATGACGTAGGCCAGCCGGTGCAGGCGTTGCCAGGCGCGTCCGCCCATGCGTCGCACCATCCCGTTGGTCGAGGTGATGGCGAGCGGGATGAGCAAGGTCACGGCGATCATACCAACCGTGATGTATTGGCGTTTCAGGATTTCGCCGCCGATCGCCCACCAGTCGAAGAACTGGTCGAGGCCGACGTAGCTCAAAACGTGCAGCACAACGTAGGCGAAGGCGAAAAGGCCGAGCATGCGGCGAAGCCGCGCCAGCCAGGACCATCCGAGGATTTCGCGGCCCGGCGTGACGGCGAGCGCGATCAAGATGAAGCGCAGCGCCCAATCGCCGAGATAGCGGTTCGAATATTCGATCGGGTTGGCACCGAGACCGATGGTCAGTGCCCGGCCGATAATCCAGGCCAAGGGTCCCAGACAAAGGACAAAAACCGCCGGCTTCACGAGGAAGCGAATGCGTTGATCCGTGGTCACGCGTGTGCTCGAGGTTGCGTCCGCTGCGCGGAAGTTCCAGCGGGCTTAGTAATTCGCCTTCAAATCCAGGCCGGTGTACATCGACGCGACCTCGTCGCCGTAGCCGTTGAACATCAAGGTGTCGCGACGCAGGAATTCGCCGCTGCGGCGCTCCTTGGCCTGGCTCCAGCGCTGATGGTCGACCTTCGGGTTGACGTTCGAAAAGAAGCCGTACTCGTTCGGTGCGGCGATGTTCCACGAGGTCGGCGGCTGCTTCTCGACCAGGGAAATCTTGACGATCGATTTGATGCCCTTGAAGCCATATTTCCACGGCACGACCAAGCGCAGCGGCGCGCCGTTTTGGTTCGGCATGTCCTCGTCGTAAATTCCGACGGCCAACAGCGTCAGGGGATGCATGGCCTCGTCGATCCGCAGTCCCTCGACATAGGGCCACTGCAGCGACGGAACGGCCTGGCCTGGCATGCGCTTCGGATCGTTGAGGGTCTCGAAGGCGACGAACTTGGCCTTGGATGTCGGCTCGAAGCGCTTCAACACGTCGGCTAGCGGGATGCCGACCCAAGGGATCACCATCGACCAGGCCTCGACGCAGCGCATCCGGTAGATGCGTTCCTCGGGCGTATGAGGTTTCAGAAGCGCGTCGAGATCGACGGTCGCGGGTTTCGCGACTTCGCCGCCGATGGCGACCGTCCAAGGCCGTGGCATGAAGAACCGGGCATTACGGACCGGATCGCTCTTGTCGGTCCCGAACTCGTAGAAATTGTTGTAGCTGGCGATGGAATCCAACGGCGTCAGCTTTTCGCTGGTCAGGCTGCCCGGCCACTTCTTGATGCCATCGATTTTGGCAGCGCCCGCCGGCCCATTTGCGAAGGAAGCGAGAGCGGCTCCAGCTGCGGCTGTCTGCAAGAAGCGGCGTCGGTCCATGTACACGGACTTGGGCGTGATCTCCGAAGGTTTCGCGTCGGAGGCGCGGATCGATTTGATGAGCATGGCGGACCTCTGGGCGGCGAGCCCGGCCAGACATCAATCCGGCCAGAACCCCATGATCCATCGAGTATAACATCCCTCCAGGGCGGTTCGTCCTGTACGATCGACAGGCGATTTTATTCCATCAACCCGTGCGGGCGGGTCTGTCTCGGGACGGCGGTTTCGGCTATACAAGGCACCCGATGCGTACCCTCTATCACCTTTGGCTGTCGCCCTTCTGCCGCAAGGTGCGAGTCGTCCTCTCCGAAAAGAAGATGGATTTCGAGCTCAAGCTCGAAAAGACCTGGGAACGGCGCGAGGATTTCCTGCGCCTCGATCCGGCCGGGGAGGTTCCGGTACTGGTCGAGCCCGACGGCACGGCTCTGGCCGATTCCGCCGCGATTTGTGAATTCCTCGAAGAAGTCGGGTCGGAGCCGCCGCTGCTGGGCCGCCACTCGCTGGAACGGGCCGAGGTTCGCCGCCTGGTGGCGTGGTTCGACCGCAAATTCAACCGCGAGGTCACCGAAAATCTCGTCGGCGAAAAGGTCTTGAAGCGTTTCCTGGGATTAGGTGAGCCGCGGGTCCAGGCGTTGCGCGCCGGCTACGCCAATATCCAGACCCATCTCGCCTACATCGGCTTTCTGACGGAGCGGCGGAAATGGCTGGCCGGCGAGGAATTTTCTTTGGCTGATATCGCCGCCGCCGCACATCTCTCGGCGGTCGATTACTTGGGCGACGTTCCCTGGGAAGGCCACGCCGCGGCCAAGGAATGGTACACCCGGATCAAGTCGCGACCGAGCTTCCGGGCCGTCCTCGCGGATCGTATCGCCGGTCTCGCCCCGCCGAAGCACTACGCCGACTTGGATTTTTAGGCGCTGCCGGTTCGCTGGCTACTTAACGTTGCCGTCCATCGCTTCGAGTTGGGCGCGCGCGCTATCGGCCACGTCGGCGTCGGGCGCGGTCTGCAAGACACGCATCCAATCGGCCCGGGCTCCGGCCGCGTCGCCGGCGAGACGTTTCAACATGCCGCGCTCGAGAAGCGCGTCGGGATAATTCGGCGTGAGCTTGAGGGCCGCATCGACGTCAGCCAAAGCGCCCGGCGTTTCGCCGAGATGGCGTCGCGCCGCGGCACGCAAAACCCAGGCTTCGGGATTGCCGCGATCGATCTCGATGGCTTGGCTCAAATCACGGGCTGCATCGGCGTAGTTGCCGAGGGCTGCCACCGCCACGGCTCGGTCGATCAACAGGCCGGGCTCGTCGGGCACAAGCTTGAGGGCGGCGGTCAGCGTCGTCTGAGCTCGCGCCGGATCGCCTTCGGCCAGCCAAGCCTGGGCCGCCTGAGCGAGGAGTCCGGCACGAACGTCGGCGTCCTGACGGCTCGATTCGGCCAATGCTTCCAGGCGCTTCGCAGCCTCGGCCGGGTGGCCCATCTTGAACAGCGCCGTCGCGATGCAATGCAGGGCCGGCTCGCCGCCGCCCAGCGCCTGCCACTGTTTGCCGACTTCGTTCGCCGCCTCAGGATCGCGATGCGCCAGCTCCATGCAGTCGCGATATTCGCGCCGGTGATCGATTTCGGCGGCGACGAGGGGGTTGGCCCACAGGACGGCCGCAAGGATCGGGATCCCGCGGCGGATCGTCTTCTCGATTGTCATGGTGGTCGCTACAGTCGCGCGGGTTCCCGCTCCTGACAAGAGGAACGGACGGAGGATTGGCGTGCGCGTGTTCTGTTTCGGCTTCGGGTTTTCGGCGTCGGCGCTGGCGCGCTCCTTGCGCGCCGAAGGCCACGCCGTTGCCGGCACCCGGCGCGGCCCCCACGCCGAGAAAGAAGGAATTGTTCTTCACGCCTTTGCGACCGGACAGCCGTTGGCCGATCCGGCGCTGGCACTGGCCGGCACAACGCATCTCGTGCTGTCGATTCCGCCGGGCCACGATGGCGATCCGGTCCTGATCCATCACGCCGATGCGATTCGGCGCATCCCGACACTGGAATGGATCGGCTACCTCTCAACGACCGGGGTCTATGGCGACACCGGTGGCACCGTCGTCGACGAAACCGCGCCGACCCGACCGACCTCGGCGCGCTCGCAGTTTCGCGTCGATGCGGAAAAAGCCTGGCTCGATCTCGGCTCCAAAACCAGCCTCGCGACGCAGGTGTTCCGCTTGGCTGGGATCTATGGGCCGGGACGCAGCGTCTTCGATCAGATCCGTAGTGGGACGGCGCGGCGCGTCGTGAGGCCGGGTCACAAATTCTCGCGCATTCATGTCGACGACATCGCCGGCGTCGTTCGGGCCGCGATGGCGAAGCCGCGGGCCGGGGCGATCTACAACGTCGGCGACGACGAGCCGACGCAAGCCGCCGAGGTTGTCGCCTACGCGTGCCGGTTGCTTGGTCGCGAACCGCCGCCGTTGGACGATTTCGATGTTGCCGCCAAGCAGATGTCGCCGATGGCCTTGTCGTTCTGGCGGGACAACCGCCGGGTCGCCAACGGCCTTATTAAGAGCGCGCTTGGCGTGCGGTTGCGCTACCCGACATACCGCGAGGGCCTGGCCGCGATCCTTGCTGCCGGGGGCTGAGGGCAGCATCGACCTGGGCCAACAGGGCTTCGGTCGTCGCGACCAGCCTAGCCAGGTCTTTGGGCTCGCTCAAGCGATGGTCGCCGGCTTTGACCAGGGTCACTTCGGTATCGGGCGATCCCAAAGCTTCGGCGAACCGGAGCGAGGTTTGCCAGGGAACCGAGGAGTCCTCCATGCCATGGATCAGGCGCACGGGGATCGTCAGCCGGTGTTCGCGACGAAGCACCAGGTGGTTCCGGCTCTCGGTGAGAAAAGTCTGGGTGACGGGGTGTGGTGGCCCGTACGGGTTAGGAATAAGGACGAGGCCGTCGCGTTTCAGAGTGGCGCGCTGGGCCGCCGTCAGGTTTTTCGCGATCAGATCTTCGGTGAAATCCGGGGCTGGAGCGGTGGCGACCAGACCGCGGATTCGCGGGCAGGCCCGGGCGGCAAGGGTGGCGATCCAGCCACCCAGGCTCGATCCGACGACGACGATCGGGCCTTCGGTTAGGCGGTCGATGACCGCCAACGTGTCATCGCGCCACCGGCCCACTGTACCGTCGGTGAACCGGCCCGAGGACGAGCCGTGCCCGAAATAATCGAAGCGGACGAAGGCGCGGCGTTGTCGTCGGCACAAGGCTTCGATGGCCAGGACCTTGGCGCCGGTCATGTCCGAGCCCAATCCGTGGAGGCACACGACGCCAGCGGTACGTCCGATCCTTCGGTGGTAGGCGATTGTCGCGCCGTCGTCGCGTGTTAGTATCCGCGGCCTCGGCGCGGAAGCGGGGCTGAGTCGGCTCATCTTGGCGCCTTGCTCATGGACGAAGAAAAGCACGCTATCACGGAAGATCGCCCGGCCGAATCCCCTGTGCCCCCCTCTTCGGGCAGTGGACGGTCGGCGGCGGTGCTTCAAGTCTTGCCGGCGCTCGGCGCCCAAGGCGGGGTCGAGCGCGGCGCGGTCGAAGTCGCGCAAGCCGTGTCGGCGGCCGGTGGCCGGGCGTTCATTGTGTCGGCCGGCGGCCCCTTGGTCCACGAGCTGCGCCGCTCTGGCGCGACCCACGTTAAATTGCCGCTCGACAGCAAAAATCCCTTTGTCATGCGCGCCAACGCCAAGGCCTTGGCGCGGCTGATCGAAGCCGAAAAAATCAACATCGTGCATGCCCGCTCACGCGCTCCGGCCTGGAGTGCGGAGGCGGCGGCCCGCAAGACTGGCGCTTATTTCGTCACGACCTTCCACGGAACTTACTCGGCGGGAAATTGGTTGAAGCGGCGCTACAACGCCGTCATGGCGCGCGGCGAGCGGGTCATCGCGATTTCCAAATTCATCGCCGGCCATGTGCGGCGGGTCTATGGCGTTCCGGCGAGCCGCATCCGCATCATTCATCGGGGCGTCGATTTCAACCGTTTCGACGCGGCCCGGGTCAGCGCCGAACGCGTCGCCAAGCTGGCGCGCGAATGGCGTCTCGTCGATGGCGTTCCCGTCGTCATGCTGCCCGGCCGCTTGACCCGCTGGAAAGGCCAGACCGTGTTGATCGAGGCCATCGCCAAACTAGGACGGCGCGATCTCCGCTGCATGATCGTCGGATCAGACCAGGGCCGCAGCGCCTATCGTCGCGAACTGGTGCGGCTCGTCGGCCGACTCGGCTTGAACGAAGTTGTCCGCTTCGTCGATCATTGCGGCGACATGCCGGCCGCCTACATGCTGACCGATGTCGCGGTGTCCGCGTCGACCGATCCGGAGGCCTTTGGGCGCGTCGTCGCCGAAGCCCAGGCGCTGGGTCGGCCGGTGATCGCCACCGATCATGGTGCAGCGCGCGAAATCGTCATTCCCGAGGAAACCGGATGGCTGGTTCCGCCCGGCGACGTCGCGGCGCTCGCCGAGCGGCTTGGCCGAGTTCTCTATCTGCCGGCGGAGGCCCGTCACCGTCTCGCCGCGCAAGCGGTCGCCAACGTCCGCACCAATTTCACAACCGAACTGATGTGCGCGAGGACCCTCGCCGTGTACGACGAGGTCCTGGCCGATCATCAAGACGGATAGGGCGTGATGGCGGACACCCCGCCGCACATTCTCGCCATCAAGCTGGGCGCGCTCGGCGATTTCGTCCAGGCGCTGGGTCCGTTCGCGGCCATACGGCGCCATCACGCCGCGGCGCGTATTACGCTTCTGACGACCCCGCCCTATGCCGATTTCGCCGCGGCGAGTCCCTATTTCGATTCGATCGCGATCGACGAACGGCCGAAGCCGTGGCGGATCAGTGCGTGGCTTGGGCTGCGTCGCCGGCTTTTGAGTGGCGGGTTTTCGCGCATCTACGATCTTCAGACTTCGGATCGAAGCTCCCTCTATTTCCGTCTGTTTTGGCCTCGGTCGGCGCCCGAATGGTCCGGGATCGCCGCCGGGTGCTCGCATCCGCACGCCAATCCCCGGCGCGATTTTTTGCACACCATCGAGCGTCAGGCTGAACAGCTTGCCGCGGCGGGGATCGCGTCGGTACAGCCGCCGGATTTGTCGTGGGCGAAGGCCGATGTGGCGCGTTTTGCGTTGCCGCCGCGCTTCGCGTTGATCGCGCCCGGCGGCGCGGTTCATCGACCTAACAAGCGCTGGTCCGACGACCACTACGCGCAACTCGCGACGCGTCTCGCCGACGCGGGTGTGACGCCGGTGCTGCTCGGCCAAGCAAGCGAAGCTCCTTTGCTCGTGCGCATCCGCGCCGCCGCTCCCGGTGCGGTCAGTCTCGCCGGGCAGACGACCCTTCTCGATGTTGTCGGGTTGGCGCGCCGAGCAGCGGTCGCCGTTGGCAACGATACCGGTCCGATGCATTTAGCGACGACGGCCGGTGCGCCGTCGCTAGTTCTGTATTCGGAGGAGTCCGACCCGGCGCTTTGCGCGCAACGCGGTCCCAGCGTCACGATCCTGCGGAAGCCGCGACTGTCCGAGCTTTCGGTGGACGAAGTCGCGGCGGCGACGCTTCGCGTGATGCGACCGGCGGTTCAGTAAAACCGAAGACGAACCTCGCCGAGGCCGGCGAAGGCGACCTCGATCACCTTCTCGCCTTTCGGCAAATCCTTGAACCATCCGACCGGCGTGACGCTGCCACAGGCGATGATGTGGCCAGCCTTCAAGGGCTGGCCCGTTTCGGCCAGATGATTGGCCAGCCAGGCGAGGACGGCGTAGGGGTGACCCATTAGGTCGGCACCCGATCCCGTACCGAAGCGTTTGCCGTTGATCGTCATGTGACCTTTCGCCGCGGCGAGATCGATTTTGGGCGCCACGGGCCGGCCGTAGACGAACGCGCCATGGAAGAAATCGTCGGCGACGAGGGACGCCGTGCCGAAGGCGCGAAAATCTTTGTAGCGATTGTCGGCGACTTCGACGGCGGCGTGGCAGGTGGCGACGGCGCGCGCGACGCTGCGCTGGGTGTAGGGCGCGCCCGATGCCGGCAAGTCGGCGCCCAGCGTCAGCGCGATCTCGCATTCGACGCCCGGCGCGATGAAATCGTCGCGGCGGAGCGCCATGCCCGACGGGTGAATGCCTTTGGCATACATCCCGCCGGCGATCGGGGAATCGACGCCCAGATAGGTCTGCATTTCGGGCTTGGTCGCGCCGACCTTGTAGCCGGCGATGGCGCCGTGCTCACCGGTGGCGAGAAGGGCATGGACCGCTTTTTGAACGACGTAGCCTTCAGCCTTGGTTTTCGGCCGATCGGCCGGTGGGAGAAGGGAGATGATCGAGCCGTCGCGACGCGCCTTGGCGAGCTTTTGGGCGGCCCGGCCGATGGATGCCTTATTCATGGATATGCTCTCCCACTGGTGCGCTTCGGCCCGCGGACCGCGTGCGGCGGCCGAGCTTCGCACGGAGCCCGGGGCCGCCGAAAGACGCCATCGCACCAGCTTCGGCCGCGGATTTCTTGACTAAGCCTTGAATCCCTCTAGATTTTCCGGCCCGTTACGACCCCGAGCCCAATAGATCATATGGTTGCGATCACTCTTCCGGACGGTAGCGTCCGACCCTTCGAGCGTGCGGTGAGCGGCGCGGACATCGCGGCCGCGATCGGTCCCGGACTCGCCAAGGCGGCGCTGTTCGTCCGTGTCGACGGCGAGATCAAGGATCTCGCCCATACCGTCGACGCCGACGCCAAGATCGCCATCGTCACCGTGAAAGACAAAGAGGCGCTGACGCTCATTCGCCACGACTGCGCGCATGTCATGGCCGAAGCGGTGAAGGAACTCTTTCCCGAGACCCAAGTCACCATCGGTCCGGCCATCGAAAACGGTTTCTATTACGACTTCGCGCGCCAGACGCCGTTCACGCCCGACGATCTGCCCAAGATCGAAGCGCGGATGAAGGAAATCATCGATCGCGATGAGCCGATCCAGCGCGAAGTCTGGGATCGCGACAAGGCGGTTCAGTTCTTCAAGGATCAAGGCGAGCACTACAAGGCCGAGATCATCGCGCAGATCCCGATCGGCGAATCCATCAGCCTGTATTGCCAAGGCAAGTTCGTCGATCTCTGTCGCGGCCCGCACTTGCCGTCGACCGGCAAGTTGCCGAAGGCCTTCAAGCTCATGAGGCTCGCCGGTGCCTATTGGCGTGGCGATTCCCGGAACGAGATGCTCCAGCGCATCTACGGGACGGCCTGGGCGAACGAGAAAGATCTCGCCGCCCATCTGACGTTGTTGGAGGAGGCCGAGAAACGCGATCACCGCCGGCTCGGCCGCGAGATGGATCTGTTCCATCTTCAAGACATCGCCGCCGGTGCGGTGTTTTGGCACGCCAAGGGTTGGACGCTCTATCGCACCGTCCAGGATTACATGCGGCGTCGCTTGGCCAAGGCCGGCTATGACGAAGTCAGCACGCCCCAGCTGCTTGAAAAGAGCCTGTGGGAAGCATCCGGCCATTGGCAAAAATTCCGCGACGGCATGTTCACGACCGAGCTTGAGAACCAAACGCTCGGGCTCAAACCGATGAACTGTCCAGGCCACGTCCAGATTTTCCGCCATGGCATGCGCAGTTATCGCGATTTGCCGATCCGCATGGCCGAGTTCGGCGCCTGTCACCGTAACGAACCGTCGGGCGCGCTCCATGGGTTGATGCGGGTTCGTGCCTTCACCCAGGACGACGCCCATATCTTCTGCACCGAAGAGCAGATCGGTCCGGAAACGAAGTCGTTCTGCGAATTGTTGTTGTCGGTCTACAAGGACTTCGGCTTCACCGACATGGTGGTACGCTTCTCCGATCGGCCGAAGGTGCGGGCCGGCGAGGACGCGACCTGGGACAAGGCCGAAGCGCTTCTATTGAAGGCCGCCCACGACGCCGGCATCGAAACCGTGCCCAACGTCGGGGAAGGCGCGTTCTACGGACCGAAGCTCGAATTCGTCCTCAAGGACGCGATCGGGCGCGAATGGCAGCTCGGAACTCTTCAGCTCGATTTGGTTCTGCCGGAGCGGCTCGATGCGACCTACGTCGCCGAAGACGGCCAGAAGCATCGGCCGGCGATGTTGCATCGCGCCATCCTGGGATCGTTCGAGCGCTTCATCGGCATCCTCATCGAACATCACGCCGGCCGGATGCCGCTGTGGCTGGCGCCGACCCAGGCCGTGGTCGCGACCATCACCAAAGCCGCCGATGCCCATGCCCAGGCCGTGCATGCGGCTCTAGGCGATGCCGGTATCCGCGCGACCATCGATCTCAGCAACGAAACGATCAATTACAAGGTGCGGGAATCGAGCCTCGCCAAGATTCCGCTCATCCTGGTTGTCGGAGAACGCGAAGCCCAAGACGGTACGGTCGCGATCCGGCGCTTAGGGGGTGCCCGCCAAGAAGTAGTTGCGCTCAAGGACGCGGTGGCTAAACTCGCCGCCGAGGCCCAACCGCCCGGACTGTAGAGTGGTGTCGGGTCGTAAGGGCGAATAACAAGGGGAGGTCCTGAATCCGTCGGCCACGCGGTTACGAGGCGCCTGCCCGCAAGGGGCCGCGCGTCAACGAAGACATCGAGTCGGCTAAAATCCGTCTCGTCAACGAACGAGGAGAGATGCTTGGCATCGTCTCCCGGGCAGAAGGCATCCAAAAAGCGGTCGAGGCAGGGTTCGATCTCGTCGAGATCGCGCCCAACGCTGACCCGCCGGTCTGCAAGATCCTCGACTTTGGCAAGTACAAGTACGAGGAGCAGAAGCGGCTAAACGAAGCCCGCAAGAAGCAAAAGACGATCGAGATCAAGGAGCTCAAGATGCGCCCCTCGATCGACATCCATGACTACGAAGTCAAGATGCGGAGCGCCAAACGCTTCCTGGATGAGGGCGACAAGGTCAAAGTCACGATCCGTTTCCGTGGCCGCGAGCTCGCCCATCAGGAGCTTGGCAGCAAGGTCTTGGAGCGAATCCGCAAGGATTTGGACGAATTCGCCAAGGTCGAGCAGACGCCCCAAATTGAAGGGCGGATGATGACCATGGTTATGGCGCCGCGCTGATCGGTAGTTCGGCCCCCTGAGAGGGGGGCCGGGCCGAACCGGCCCGAAAACCTAGGGACGGTCTGATTTTCAGGTTCGTGGCCCGAAATTGCGTCCCCGCCTTGCCATCCACGCTGGACGCCGCTATAAGCTTCGCCTTCCTGGAATTTCGGACGGTCGGAGCCGGCCTTTCGGCCCTGTGGTGACGATCGCTAGACGGATAAAGACGATGCCCAAGCTCAAAACAAAATCCGGCGCCAAGAAGCGCTTTCGTTTCACCGCCACCGGCAAGTTGAAGGCGAACTACGCCTACAAGCGCCACATGCTGCGCCGGCGTTCGCAAAAAATGAAACGTAAGGCGCGCGGCACCTTTGTCATTGACCCTTCGGATTTCAAGATCCTGAAGGTGTTCATGCCCTATGGTTGAGAAGGACTGAGGCATGGCTCGCGTAAAACGGGGCGTTACCACTCACGCCCGTCATAAAAAGGTTCTGGACCGCGCTAAAGGTTATCGCGGCCGGAGCAGTACCAATTATCGCATCGCGCTCGAGCGGGTCGAGAAGGCGCTTCGTTACGCCTATCGCGACCGCCGCACGCGCAAGCGCAATTTCCGCAAGCTCTGGATCCAGCGGATCAACGCTGGCGCCCGCAACCTCGGTTTGACGTATTCCGAGTTGATTGGCGCGCTTGCCAAGGCCGGCATTGAAGTGGATCGCAAGATCCTCGCCGATCTTGCGGTTCTGGAGCCGGAAGGCTTTCGCGTCCTGGTCGAACAGGCCCAGGACGCTCCCGCCAAAGCCGCCTAGCATTTCCCTCAGCGGACTGTGAATGGCACGGGAGCCGGCCCGAGGGACGGCTCCCGTTTTGCTATATTGGGACATTGGGAACGAGTGACATGGCCGACGATCTCGACGCAATCCGAAGCGAACTCGATGCCGCCGCCGCCGCCGCCGATACGACGGCAGCGATCGAGGCGGTGCGCATCGACTTTCTCGGGCGTAAAGGTCGGATCACCGAACTTCTAAAAACGCTCGGTGCGTTGGCGCCTGACGCGCGGCGCGAACGCGGCGCCAATCTCAATCGCTTGAAGACCGACGTCGAATCGCGTCTCGAGGCGCGCCGCCGGTCGTTGTCCGATCAGGCCCTCGATCAACGGCTCGGCAGCGAGCGGTTCGACGTGACGTTGCCGACCCGTCCCGAATCTGAAGGCCGCCTCCATCCGATCAGCCAGACGATTGATGAAGTCGTGGCGATTTTCGGCGAGATGGGATTCCAGGTCGCCGAAGGCCCGGACATCGAGGACGATTGGCACAACTTCACCGCCCTCAATATTCCGCCCGAGCATCCGGCGCGTCAGACCATGGACACGTTCTATTTGCCGGGCCAGCCGGGAGCGCCGAAGACAGTGCTGCGTACGCACACCTCGCCGGTCCAGGTGCGGACCATGAAAATCCTGAAGCCGCCGATCCGCATCATCGTGCCAGGTCGCACCTTCCGTTCCGACTCGGATGCGACGCACTCGCCGATGTTCCATCAGGTCGAAGGCCTTCTTATCGACGAGACGACGCATTTCGGACACTTGAAAGGCTGCCTGATCGATTTCTGTCGGGCCTTTTTCGGGATCGACAATCTGCCGGTCCGGTTTCGGCCGAGCTATTTCCCTTTCACTGAACCGTCGGCCGAAGTCGACATCGGCTGCTCGCGCAAAGGCGGCGAACTCAAGATCGGCGGCGGTGACGACTGGCTGGAGATTTTAGGATCAGGGATGGTCAATCCCAAGGTGCTGGAAAACTGCGGTATCGACTCGACCAAGTACCAAGGCTTCGCGTTCGGCATGGGCCTGGAGCGGATCGCCATGTTGAAGCACGGCATTCCGGATCTGCGGACGTTCTACGAATCGGACCTGCGCTGGCTTCGCCACTACGGCTTTTCGGAGTTGTCGGTGCCCTCGATGGTGCTGGGACTCGAGCCATGAAGTTCACGCTCGGCTGGCTCCAAGAGCATATCGACACCAAGGCTTCGGCGACCGAGGTCGCTGCCAAGCTCACCGCGCTGGGCCTGGAGATCGAGGGGCTGGTCGATCGAGCCAAAGGGCTCGAGTCGTTCCGCGTCGCGAAAGTGTTGGAAGCGAAGCCGCATCCCAACGCCGATCGGCTCCAGATCTGCCGCGTTGATTTCGGCGGCGGCGAGGCTGAAGTGGTGTGTGGTGCGTCCAACGCCCGGACCGGCATGAAGGCGGTGTTCGCGGCAGCCGGCTCCTATATCCCGGGGCTGAAGGTCACGTTGAAGGCGGCAGCGATTCGTGGCGTCCAATCAAACGGGATGCTGCTGTCGGAACGCGAAATGGGTTTGAGCGATGCGCACGAGGGCATCGTCGATCTCCCCGCCGATGCGCCGGTCGGCGCGCCGGCCGTTCAGATCATGGGGCTTGCCGATCCGGTCATCGATGTCGCGGTGACGCCGAACCGTGGCGATTGCCTCGGCATCCACGGCATTGCCCGCGACCTCGCGGCGGCCGGTGTCGGCACGTTGAAGCGCCCCACGATTGCGCCGGTGCCGGGCGGCTTCGCCAGTCCCATCGACGTTCGTATGGAACTCGACGCGGCCCATGCCGCGGCTTGTCCATATTTCGTCGGTCGTCTGATCCGGGGCGCTACCAACGGCGAAAGCCCGGCCTGGCTGAAGGATCGGCTGTTGGCTATCGGCCTTCGTCCAATCTCGGCGCTGGTCGACATCACCAATCTCGTCATGATCGGCTTCAACCGTCCACTCCACGCCTTTGACGCCGACAAGCTAGCAGGCGGCATTCGGGTGCGCATGGCGCGGCCGGGCGAGCGTCTGCTCGCCTTGAACGGCAAGGACTACGCCCTCAAGTCCGACATGACCGTGATCGCCGACACCGAGAGGCCCCAGGCCCTCGGTGGCATCATCGGTGGCGAATCGTCGGGGTGTACGGCAACCACGCAAAACGTCTTCTTCGAAAGTGCCCTGTTCGATCCGGTCCGCACCGCGATCTCGGGGCGGACTCTTGGGATCCTGTCCGACGCGCGTTATCGCTTCGAGCGCGGGGTCGATCCGGCCTTCGTCACCGCCGGCATCGAGCTCGCGACTCGGCTGGTGCTCGACTTATGCGGCGGTGAGCCGTCGAACCTCGTCGTCGCCGGCGCCGAGCCCAAGTGGCAACGCCAGATCGCGTTCCGGCCGTCGCGGGTCAAATCTTTGGGCGGCGTCGATATCGCGGAAGCGGAGATCCGGCGCATTCTGGGGGGACTCGGATTCACCATCGACGGCGGCGCCAACGCGCTGCAAGTCGCGGTGCCGTCGTGGCGGCCGGACATTGTTGGCGAAGCGTGCCTCGTCGAGGAAGTCGTTCGCGTGCACGGCTACGACCGTGTCCCGACAATTTCGGTTGAGAAGTCCGATCATTTGCCGAAACCGGCCCTCGACGGCCGTCAACGCCGCCGAGGCGTGGCCCGACGGACTCTTGCCGCTCGCGGCCTCATGGAAGCGGTCACCTATTCGTTCATGGGCGCGGACACGGCGACGTTGTTCGGCGGCGGACAGCCGGCGATGCGTCTGGTCAATCCGATCGCGTCCGATCTCGACGCCATGCGACCCTCGATCCTGCCGAACTTGATTGCCGCGGCGCGCCGTAATGCCGAGCGTGGCGTTGCCGATATCGCCTTGTTCGAAATCGGTCCGCAGTACGCCGGCGACAAACCAGAGGACCAATCGATTGCGGCCACCGGTATCCGTGCCGGCCGCTTCGAGACTCGAAGCTGGACAGCCAAGGAGCGCCCGGTAGATGTTCTGGACGCGAAAGCCGATGCGCTCGCGGTCGTTCGTACCCTCGGCGTGTCGGACGAGGCGATCGAGATCGTCGCCGAAGCGCCGGCTTGGTATCACCCGGGACGCTCGGGAACGATCCGCCTGAAGCCGAAGACGACGCTCGGAACCTTCGGCGAGATTCATCCCGGCGTTCTCACCAAGCTCGACGCCAAGGGCCCGATGGTCGGCTTCGAAATCCTGGTCGATGCCGCGCCCGAGCCGAAACGTCGGGCCGGTCGCGGCGCCCTGAAGCTTTCACCGTATCAACCGGTCGAGCGCGATTTCGCCTTCGTCGTCGATGCGACGGTTGCCGCGGGGGCGGCGCTGGCGGCGGCGCGGCGGGCCGAGCCGGGCCTGATCTCCGAGGTTCGCTTGTTCGACGTCTTCGAGGGTGGGGCTTTAGGTGCCGGCAAGAAATCGCTGGCGATCACGGTCGTCTTGCGTCCCACCGACCGGACCTTGACCGACGCCGAAATCGAGACGGTGTCGGGGAAAGTCGTCGCCGCGGTCCAAGCCGCGACCGGCGGCGTGCTGCGAAGCTGACGTCCGGCTAGCGATCGGCTAGCGACCGGCCGAGGGCTTCACGGCGAAGACCGCTTTCTTGGCTTCGAGTTCGTCGATCCGTGCGGATGTGAGCCCCAGGACTTGGGCAAGCACCTCGCGGCTGTGCTCGCCGATCTCGCCGCCCGGCCATCGCAACTCGCCGGGGGTCTCCGACAGCTTCGGAACGATTCCGGCGAGAGCCAATGCCCCCAACGTCGGGTGCGGAAGCTGGGGCAGCATGTCGCGCGCCGCGTAATGCGGGTTCGCGAAAATGTCAGCCATCGTAAAGATCCGCGACGCGGGGACTCCCACAGCCAGCAATATCGCCTCGACGTCGGCCGCGGCCCGCTGTCGCGTCCACCCGGTGACGATGTCGTTCAGGGCGTCTTTATTGCGGGCTCGTAACTTCAATTCCTTGAAGCGTTCGTCAGTAACAAGTTCGGGCATGCCGATGGCATCCGCGAAACGCTTGAACACCGCTTCGCCGAACGCGGCAATGTGGACGTAGGAGCCGTCCTTCGTTGGATACAGATTATTGGGCGCGGTGTTGGGAAGGCCTGAACCCATGCGGGTCGGCACCAAGCCCAATTGTTGATGGGCCGGAATATGCGGCTCCATGAAGCTGAAGGCCGCTTCCTGAAGCGACAGATCGATGATCTGGCCTTTGCCGGTCCGGGCCCGATTGTGGATCGCGATCATCGCCGCGTAGGCACCGTAGAGCGCCGCGATCATGTCGGTCATGGCGACCGCGACCCGAGCCGGCGGGCGATCCGGATCGCCGGTCAGGTGCCGAATCCCGGCAACCGCCTCGGCAACAACGCCGTAGCCGGGGCGTTCGGAATACGGGCCGGTCTGGCCGAAGCCGGAAATCCGCACGAGGACGAGCCCCGGATTCTTGGCGGCCAGCACGTCGTAGCCGAGACCAAGACGCTCGAGCGTGCCGGGCCGGAAATTCTCGATCAGGACGTCGGAGCGAAGCGCCAAGTCGCGAACGAGCTCAAGGCCGTCCGGCTTCTTGATGTCGATGGCGACGAGGCGTTTGTTGCGAAGAATGCTCGCCGCGTAGAGCGATACGCCGTCCTTATGGTTGCCCATGGAGCGGACAGCGTCGCCCTCGGGCGGCTCGACCTTGATGATCTCGGCGCCAAAATCGGCCAGCAGTCGGGCGCAAAACGGCCCGGCCACCGTGGAGCCGAGCTCCAGAACCCGAACGTCGGCGAGCGGACCGCTGCCCTTGGCCTCAGGCCCTGACAACGCTGCTCCTAGGCGCCGCGCCGTTTGACTTCGGCGAGGGTGTCGTCGAGGGACTTAGCGACGCGATCGAACATCTCGTCGATCTCGGCCTCGGTGATAATCATCGGCGGCGCGAAGCACAGGGCGTCGCCGGCCTGGCGGGCGATGATGCCGCGCTCATGCCCGTAATTCGAGGCGAGCTCGCCGAGGACGCCGACCTTCTCCAGCGGCTCCTTGGTCTTTTTATCCTTCACGAGTTCGATGGCGCCGATCAGGCCAATGCCGCGAGCCTCGCCGACTAAGGGATGCTGGCCGAGTTTCTTGAGGCCGGCCTGGAACTTGGGCGCGAGGCTGCGGACGCGACCGACGATGTCGCGTTCCGTGTAGATCTTGAGGGCTTCGACGGCGACTGCCGCGGAGACGGGATGTCCGCCGTACGTGAGGCCATGGCCGAAGCGGCCGGCCTTGGCGCTCTGGTCGGCCAGGACTTGATATATTTTGTCCGAGACCATGACCGCCGACATCGGCAGATAGGCCGAGGTCAACGCCTTGGCGCAGGTCACGATGTCGGGCGTGATCCCAAAGGTCTGACTGCCCCACCAATTGCCGGTGCGTCCAAAGCCGCAGATCACTTCGTCGGCGACGAACAGCATGTCGTACTTCTTCAGGACGGCTTGGATCTTCTCGTAGTACGTGGCCGGGGGAATGATGACCCCGCCGGCGCCGAGCAGCGGTTCGGCATAGAACGCCGCGACGGTGTCGGGGCCTTCCTTGAGAATCATCTTCTCCAGGTTGTCGGCGAGACGCGTCGCGTAGGCTTCTTCACTCTCGCCCGGCTGGGCGTTGCGCCAGTGGTGAGGGCAGTCGGTGTGCAAGAAGCCCGGCAACGGCAGATCGAACGCCGTGTGGTTGCCGGGAATGCCGGTGAGGCTCGCCGC
This sequence comes from Rhodospirillales bacterium, assembly GCA_009691105.1. Classification (GTDB taxonomy): domain Bacteria; phylum Pseudomonadota; class Alphaproteobacteria; order Rhodospirillales; family SHVU01; genus SHVU01. Next base: position 7,472 of record SHVU01000024.1, on the reverse strand, counting down.
CCCCAGCGTCCCGCCGTGATATCCCATGACCCGCGAGATGATTTTCTTCTTCTTCGGCCGGCCCATGTAGTTGTTGTAGTACCAGATCATCTTGATGGCGGTGTCGTTGGCCTCGGAACCTGAGTTCGCGAAGAACACCTTGGCCATCGGCTTCGGCGCGATGGTGATCAGGCGTTCGGCCAAGTCGGCGATGGTCTCCGACGTCTTGCTCGAATAGACGTGATAGTAGGGCAAGCGCTTCATGGCCCGCGTTGCTGCATCGACCAAGCGCGATTCGCTGAAGCCGAGCGCCGTGCACCACAGCCCCGCCAAGCCTTCGATGTAATCTTTTCCCGATTCGTCGAAGACTCGAATGCCGTCGCCGCGAACGATGACCAACGGCCCGGTTTTTTCGTGGGCGCGCCAGTTGGTGATCGGGTGGAGGTGATAGGCGACGTCGCGGGCGGCAGTAGAATTCGGGCGGAAGCTCATGATGTTATGTTCACAGGGTTGGAGTGTGGGGGACCCGGGCGAATGACGATGAACTGTACGCCGAGGGATCGCGCCGACGCAATCACCGGACAGGAGAACATTGGCCGTGGCTGAGCATTTCGACCTGATCATTCGCGGCGGCCGTGTCGTCGTCTCCGAAGGCGTCATCGAAACGGACGTGGGCGTCGTCGACGGGCGGATCAAAACGCTCGGCGCGCTTGGCCGGGCGGATGCGACGCGGGTCTTGGACGCCGCCGGTCTACACGTGCTTCCTGGGGTCATCGACACCCAAGTCCATTTCCGCGAACCGGGAATGGAGGGTCAGGACGACATCGACACCGGAAGCCGGGGCGCGGTTCTCGGTGGTGTCACGTCGGTGTTCGAAATGCCGAATACTATCCCCTCAACAATCGACAAGGCGACGTTCGACGACAAAATGCATCGCGCCGCTGGCCGCGCTTTCTGCGATTACGCGGTGGCTGTCGGCGGCGCCGAAACCAATATCGACCAGTTGGCCGATCTTGAGCGATTGCCGGGCTGCTGCGGCGTCAATCTGTTCCTGGGCAGTTCGACCGCCGCGAAAGCGCTGGAAGGCGACGAGGCCTTGCTCGCCATTCTTGCCAAGACGCAACGCGTCGTTTCGGCTCATTGCGAGGACGAGACACGGCTCAAACAGCGCCGTCACTTGGTTGACGGCGGCGCACCGGTGTCGGCGCATGCCGAGTGGCGGGATGCGATGGCCGCGTTGACGGCGACCCGTCGATTTCTGGCCGCGGCCCGGAAAACGAAACGCCGCGTCCACGTCCTCAATATTACGACGGCGGAAGAAATGCCCGAGCTCGCCGCCAATCGCGACTTGGTCAGTGCCGATGCGACGCCGCTGCATCTGACATTTGCGACCGAGGACTACGCGCGGCTCGGAAGTCTCATCCAAACCAATCCGCCGATTCGCGACGCTCGTCATCGGGACGCGTTGTGGGTGGCGATCAATGCTGGCGTCATCGAAGTCGTCGCTTCGGATCACTCGCCTCACGCCCGCGAGGAAAAAGCCAAGCCGTATCCAGCCAGTCCCTCGGGTGCGGCTGGCGTACAAACGCTTGTCCCGGTCCTGCTGGATCATGTCGCGAAGGGCCGGATCGACCTGGCCCGGTTCGTGGCGGTCACGGCGAGCGGCCCGGCCCGTGTCTATGGGGTCCAAGGCAAAGGACAGATCGCGCCCGTGTTTGATGCCGATTTCACGCTCGTCGATCTTGCGGCGCGGCGGACCATCGAGGATTCCCAGATGTCCTGCAAAGTGAAGTGGACGCCGTTCGCGGGAATGACGGTGACTGGGTGGCCGATGGCGACCGTGATCCGCGGTGCGGTGGTCATGCAGGACGGTGACGTCTTGGGAAAGCCCACGGGTCAACCGCTGCGTTTCGCGGCTCTCCGCTAGAGCCGCGAATTTAGGGGCGCATCGTCCGCGATTTGGGGCCGAGCTGCGTCGGGATCACGGCCTGGGCGTCCTTCGCCCAGTCGCAGAGAAGCGCCCGCGTCTCTAAAGGATCGATGATGTCTGGGATGGCAAAGCGCTCGGCCGAGCGGAACGGCGACGCCAAACGCTCGTAGTGGGTTTCCAATTCCTTTCGTTTGGCGTCGGGATCGGGCGCGCCTTCGATATCGCGACGGAACGCCGCGGCGACGCCGCCCTCGATCGGGATCGAGCCCCAGCGCGCCGACGGCCACGCATAACGCAGATTGATCGAACTTCCGTCCAAGCCATGCTTTCGACCGTGGGCACCGCCGGCAACGCCGAAGGCGCGGCGGACGATGATCGAGATCCACGGCGTCTCGCTCTGTTCGATGGCGGCGAGGGCGCGTAGCGCTGCGGCCACGGTGCCGGCTTTTTCGGCATCGACGCCGGTCATGACGCCGGGCTGATCGACGAAATGAACGATCGGCACATGGAAGGTGTCGCAAAGATCGACGAAGCGCTCGATTTTCTTCGCCGAGCCTTTGGTCATGGCGCCGCCGGCATGGCGCGGGTCGCTCGCCAGGATGCCAACCGGGTAGCCGTCGAGACGAGCCAATCCCGTGATCGTCGAGGTGCCGTGATGGCGGCCGATTTCAAATAAGGACGCGCGATCGAGAACGCCGTCCAGAATGACACGTGGGTTGTAAGCTTTGCGCCGGTCTTTAGGCACGATGGCCGACAAAGCCGGCTCGACACGAGCGGGATCGTCGGTGGGCGTTGTGCGGGTCGGAGCTTCCCAGACGTTGCGCGGCAAGTACGACAAGAATCGGCGGACCTGTATAAGCGCGTCGGCATCGTCCTCGGCCTCGTTGTCGACAAGGCCGCTGGTACGCGAATGAACCTTGTAGCCGCCGAGATCTTCTTTATCGATCGTTTGGTTCAAACCTTGGCGGACGACCGGTGGACCGGCCGCGAAAACTTGGGCCGTCTTTTTCACCATGATCGAGAAGTGCGACACCACGACTTTGATCGCGCCGAGACCGGCGCAGCTGCCCATGGCCACGCCGACAACGGGCACGGCACCCATCAGACGGACGAGGGGCCAGGTCGGGTATCCGGGGATGCGAGTGTGCTGCTGCTGGTCCAAAAGCTTGACGCTGCCGCCTGCCGTGTCGACGAGGCGGACCAGTGGCATTTTCATTTCGAACGCGTAGCGCTCGGCATAGACCCACTTGTCCGACACTGTCGATTCGGACGAGCCGCCGCGGATCGTGAAGTCGTCGGCCGTGACCGCGACGCGGCGACCTTCGACATTGCCGGAGCCGATGATGGTGTTGGCCGGTGTAGCATCTTGGAATGCGCCATCCGCGTCGTACGTGGCGCGCCCGGTGAGAGCGCCGATTTCGCGGAAACTAGCGGGATCGAAAAGCCGCTCGATCCGCTCCCGGACCGTGAGCTTGCCGAGACTGTGTTGGCGCTCGACGGCCGCGTCCCCGCCCAGTTTCTGGGCGATCGCGCGCCGGCGCTTCAACTCCTCTATGTCTTGGTCCCAGTCCATGCGGCCTCAGGGGTTGCGGGCGGACCATACGCAATCGGCTACAGCTTTTACAGAACGCGGACCGATTGCACGACGCCCGCGATCATGGCACGTAAGACCCGCACACGGAGGGCGTATGTCGACGATCGAAGTGGAATCCGAAGTCGCCGGAAAAGTCTGGAAGATCGAAGCCGCGGTCGGCGACGCACTGGCCGAAGAAGCGACGATCCTCATTCTGGAATCGATGAAGATGGAAATCCCGGTTCTCGCCCCTGAAGCGGGAAAACTTGCGAAGATTCTCGTCGCGGAAGGCGATGTCGTGGACGAAGGCCGGGTCCTTGCCATAATCGAGGTCTAAAGCCCCGACTAGCGGCTGACGGAGACTCCCAAAACGTGGCCGAGCCAAGCACCGGTCACGCACAGCACGACCGACCCGACGATGTTCGCCGCCGCGAAAGCCCAGGCACCTTCCTGGGCGAGGGCTACGGTCTGCAGGCTGAACGCGGAAAAGGTCGTGAAGCCACCCAAAATGCCGGTGGCGACGAAATGGCGTATCTCGGGTCCCGTCGACCAGCGACCATTGGGACCGCTGACCGCTATGAAGAGCCCAATGACGAAAGAGCCGACAATGTTGATGGCGACGGTTCCCCAGGGAAACGCCGAACTCAGCAGTCGCAGCGACAGTTCCGTGCCGAGATAGCGGAGAACGCCCCCGAGGGCGCTTCCGAGCGCTACCCACACCACGATGATCGGCGAAATCGCCATCGGTCCCCGCTGATTTCGGTTCTCGACGGGACCATAAAGGCCGGAAACGGATGCTGTCAAAAAAGCTACCCAAATGTCGCTGCCTGGTAATTGCCAGCCGGCTTAAATCCTCCCATACTCGGGCTTTCCGGCCCCGTCTGGGGGCCGTGACGCCCGGGAGGCCTTGCGGCCACCCCTTTGCGGGTCCGTGACAAGGAGTGGGATATGGCTAAGAAGCCCAAAGTCGATTGGCGCGGCGTGATGACTGCGGTCGTGACGCCTTTCGATGCGCAAGGTCGCATCGACGAAGCCGCCTACAAGCGTAATGTCGAGCTTTGCATCGGCTATGGCTGCATGGGCATCGTGCCGTCCGGTTGCGGCGGCGAATCCTGGGCGCTGACCAATGACGAAAAGAAGCGCCTCTACAAGCTGGCCATGGACGCCGCGAAGGGCCGCGTGCCGGTCATCGCCGGGACAGGCGGAACATCGACGGCCGAATGTATCGAGCTCGGCGAATACGCCAAGTCGATCGGCTGTGACGGCGTCATGGTGCTGGCGCCCTATTTCCCGAAGCTCTCGGACGACGATCTTTTCGGTCACTACAAGATGCTGTCGGATGCGGTCAACATTCCGATCATGCTCTATAACGTGCCGGGCTATAACCCGAACGAGCTGAAGCCCGAGTTGATTTCGCGTCTCGCTGATCTTCAGAACGTCGTTGCTATCAAGGAAGCGACCACTGAATTCGCCAAGTTCCACTGGACGCTTCGGATGTGCAGCGACCGGATTCAGATCATGACCGGCCAGCTCAGCATCTATGGCGTCGCGGCTGTTTCGCACGGCGCGCGTGGTGCCGTGACCACGGTGCCGCAGGTCTGGGGCCCGGAAAGCATCGAGTACTACAATCTATGTTTGAAGGGCGAAACCGAACGCGCCATCGAGCTCGAGCGCAAGGCGATCGATCTTTGGCACCTTTATCACGACAAGGGCCGCACCCTGTATTGCTCGATCAAGGCCGGCATGAATCTGCAAGGCCTGCCCGGTGGCCTTCCCCGTCCGCCGCTTCGTCCGATCCTCGAGCCGGACCTGACCGAAATTCGTATCGGCATGGAGCAGATGGGCTTCAAGATCGTTTCACGGGCGGCAGCCGAGTAACCGCCCAGCTCCTTTAACGGACGGCGAGATCTGGTAGCCATGAAAGCCAACGATATTCGCTCCGAAAATCTGAAGTACGTCCTCTTTCCCTGGTCAAGGCAGTCGGGGTTGAACCCGACCCCCGTGACCAAGGCCGAGGGGATTTTCTTTTGGGATGCCGACGGCAAGCGCTACGCCGATTTCGCCAGCCAGTTGGTCTGCGTCAATGCCGGCCATCAGCATCCGAAGATTGTCAAGGCGATCCAGGATCAAGCGGCCGAGCTTTGCTACATGGCCCCGTCCATCGCGACCGAGGCCCGTGGCACGCTTGCCCGCATGATCTCCGAGGTCGTCCCGGGCGATTTGAACAAGGTCTATTTCACCGGCGGCGGCGCGGAATCCACCGACTACGCGATCAAAATCGCCAAGGCCGTCACGGGCCGACCCAAGGTGATCTCAAGGTTCCGGGCCTATCACGGAGCCAGCAATGCTGGCATCAGCATGACCGGCGACTGGCGGCGCGCCTACAACGAGCCCGCCATGTGGGGCGTGCTCCACGCCTATCAGCCGTACTGCTACCGCTGCACTTTTGGCCAGGAGCCGAACACCTGTGCGCGCGAATGCGTGAGCTCGATCGAAGAGCTCATTCAGCATGAGAATCCGGATTTTATCGCCGCGATCATGATCGAGACGGTGCCGGGCGCCGCTCAGGGCATCTACATGGCTCCCGACGACTACCTGCCGAAGCTGCGGGCGCTTTGCGACAAGTACGGCATCCTGCTGATCTGCGACGAAGTGATGTGCGGTTGGGGACGGACCGGAAAATGGTTCGCCTACGATCACTGGGGCATCAAGCCCGACATCATGACAACCGCCAAAGGCCTGACCAACTCGATGGTGCCTCTCGGTGCCGTCGTGGTGTCCGACAAAGTGGCCAAGCACTTCGAAGAGAATACGCTCTGGTCGGGCTCGACCTATTCGGGCCATGCGCTCGCCTGCGCCGCCGGTATCGCCGCGATCAACGTCTATAAGGAAGAGAAGTTAATCGAGAACTCGGCGCGGCTCGGCACGGTTCTGGCGCGTGAGTTCCAGAAGCTCAAGGCCAAGCACGTCTCGGTCGGCGAAGTTCGTGGCAAGGGCCTGTTCCAGGCCATCGAGCTCGTCAAAAACCGCGAGACCCGTGAATACCTGATGTCGAACAAGGAAGAGCCCTACGCCACCAAAGGCGGCATGTCCGGGATCAAAAAAGTCCTCAGCGAAGGCGGAATCTACATGTTCACGCGCCCCAACCTTCTGGTGGTGGCGCCGCCGCTTTGCATTACCGAGGAACAGCTCATGGATGGTGTCAGGGTTATTGACAAAGCCCTCGACGTGGCCGATTCCATGGTCGAAACTCGGGCAGCGGCGGAGTAACGACCGCCTTTCGATTCTCTCCCGCAACGCTTGGATCGCGGACGAACCTCCGACGGAGACGATGATGACCTACGTGGTGAGCGAAAACTGCATCAAATGCAAACTCATGGATTGCGTCGAGGTGTGCCCCGTCGACTGCTTCTATGAAGGTGAGAACATGTTGGTCATCCACCCGGACGAATGCATCGATTGCGGCGTCTGCGAGCCGGAATGCCCGGTCGAGGCCATCGTTCCCGACACCGAGCCCGATCTCGACAAATGGCTAGGCCTCAATCGTGATTTTTCCGCCAAATGGCCCAATATCCGGCGCAAGGGCACGCCCCCGGCCGATTCGGACGAATGGCGTGGCAAGCCCGATAAGTTTCAACAGTTTAGCCCGAACCCTGGAAAATGTAGCGAAGGCTAAGCCTTGGAACATCCATTGTTTACAATAGGATAAGAGCGAACGTTCGACTCGCCTATCCTTCGTCTCAAATTTGTGATAGCAGATCGAAAGCGCCGGCCCATGTGTGTGGCCGGCCTCTTTCATAGTGTGCACCCCGGGCTCTGGAGAGCACCGGGACAAAAGCGAAGGCCAACCGGGCCGCGCAGGGATGATTGAGGTGCGCGGGGCAGGGCGGTCGTTCGCGTCGAGGATCGTCGGGCGAAGATGAAAAAAGATAAGAAAATCAACGGCAAGACGAACGGTAAAAAGGCGAACGGCAAGAAAGTTGCCGACAA